>CAZICN010000569.1:0-1513 GCA_964537655.1 uncultured Aestuariivirga sp. | reverse complement strand
GAAGGGCGGCATGATCGAGAACAGATGGCAGCCGATATCGGCGGCGACGTGATGCTGGCCGAGCTCCTTCTCGACCAGCTTCATCGCCGAGAAGATCGGCCGTTCCGGACAGCCGGTGCAGAAGCCGGGCGGGCGCATCGGCACCACCTGGGCGAGATGTGCGACATCGGGCGGCGCGGCGGGCGCATTGGGCAGGCGCATCCTCGCGTTCAGCAGCTCGGGCGCATGATCGCGCAGGAAGCCCGACAGGCCGTCGAGCATCACCTGGCCGGTATATTCGCCCGCCATCGGCAGGTAATCCTTGCCATGCAGCCGGGTCGGGGATTCGGCCTTGTGCAGCATGTGGCCGAAGGCCTGTTCGAGATGGTCGGGCTGGCCTTCCTCGACCACCAGCACCGCCTCCTTGTTCTTGCAGAAGGCGAGGAACTCGTCATCGACCAGCGGATAGGTGACATTGAGGATATAGAGCGGCACCATCGACGTGCCGTAGAGATCGGCGAGGCCCATGCGCTGCAGCGCCCGGATCACGCTGTTGTACATGCCGCCCTGCAGCACGATGCCGATCGCGCCGCGCTTCGGCCCCACCATCTCGTTGAGCTTGTGCGACTTGATAAAGTCGATCGCCGCCGGCCAGCGCTTCTTGATCTTTTCCTGCTCATGCAGGAAGGAGGCGGGCGGCAGGACGATGCGCTGGGTATCGCGGCGCGGCGCTTCGAGCGCCTCGGCCACCGACATCTGCGGGCGCTGGTTGTCCTTGGCGATGAAGCGGCCATGCACATGGCAGGACCTGATGCGGACCTCGAGCATGACCGGCGTGTTGGTCGCTTCCGACAGCTCGAAGCCGGTCTCGACCGCCTTCACGATCGCTTCGAGATTGGGCTTGGGATCGAGCAGCCAGATCTGCGACTTCATCGCGAAGGAATGGCTGCGCTCCTGCATGATCGAGGAGCCTTCGCCATAGTCCTCGCCGACGATGATGAGGGCGCCGCCGGTGACGCCGCCGGAGGAGAGATTGGCGAGCGCGTCGGAGGCGACATTGGTGCCGACCGTCGATTTCCAGGTGGCCGCACCGCGGATCGGATAATGCACGGAAGCCGCGAGCGCCGCGGCGGCGGCGGCCTCGCTGGCGCTCGCCTCGAAATGGACGCCGAGCTCGCCCAGGATGTCCTGCGCGTCGGCGAGCACATCCATCAGATGCGAGATCGGGGCGCCCTGATAGCCGACGACATAGCCGACACCGCACTGGAGCAGCGCCTTGGTGATGGCGAGGATGCCCTCGCCGCGGAATTCCTCGCCGGTGCCGATCTTGAGCTGCTGGACTTCTCTTGCGAAGGAACGTTCGGCCATCTGCGTCCTCCTTCTAGGAAACCGCGAGCCTATGCAGGCTGGATACAACCCTCACCCTATTGAAGTGCGGTGCTGTCGCATATGAGCTTTCCCGATGTGCATTCTCACTGAAATTTCCCCCTCTCCCGTCCGCAGGATGGGAGAGGGTGGCCGAAGGCCGGGTGAG
>CAZICN010000568.1:0-1513 GCA_964537655.1 uncultured Aestuariivirga sp. | reverse complement strand
CGGCGCTTCGCGCCACCTTCTCCCGCAGGCGGGAGAAGGGGAAGCAACCAGTGAACCTCGCCCCCATGCATGAGCGCACCGCCAGGGACTGGATGTGGATCGCGCTGCTCGGCGTGCTGCAGCTCCTCCCCATCCTCGCCGTCTTCCTCAACAGCCTCGCCGTCGACTGGGCCGGCACCATCCTGCCCGACGGCTACACGCTGAAGCATGTGCAGAACATTTTCAACGATCCGCGCTTCGTGCAGTCGATCCAGAACTCGCTCATTGTCGGCTTCGGCTCGCTGCTGGTGACGCCGTTCATTGTCGTGCCGGCGATCCTCGTGGCGCATTGCTACTTCCCGACCCTCGACCGGTACATGGCGGGGCTGGTCATCCTGCCCTATGCGGTGCCGGGCATCGTCCTGGCGCTGGGCCTGCTGCGGCTCTATTCCGGCAATTACGGCATCGTCCTCAACGGCTCGCCCTGGGTGCTGATCTTCGGCTACATGCCGCTCGCCGCACCGCTCTATTACGTGCCGATCAAGAACAATCTCAGGGCGCTGCGGGTGACCGAGCTGTTCGAGGCCGGCCGCCTCCTCGGCGCATCGGATGCCCTCATCCTGTGGCGTGTCGTGCTGCCTTGCGTGAAGCAGGGGCTGATCATCGGCCTCGTCATGAACTTCACCCTGGCGATCAGCGACTTCGTCTATGCCAACCTGCTGGTCGGCGGGCATTTCCCGACGCTGCAGATCTTCATGGGCGTGCTCAATGGCGGCAGCGGCCGCAAGCTCAGCGTCCTCATCACCACCTATTTCGTCGTGATCTTCGTGGCGACCGCCATCGTCGTGTGGGTGACATCGCGCAGGAGCGAAGCATGAGTTACGTCGAGATCCGGCAACTGACGAAGCGCTTCGACACGACGCCGGTGTTCGAGAACATCGATCTCGACGTCGACCAGGGCAAGATCTGCGTGCTGGTCGGCCCCTCGGGCTGCGGCAAGACCACGCTGCTGCGCGCCGTCGCCGGCCTCACCCATCCGGATTCGGGCGTCATCAGGCTCGACGGGCGCGACGTCACCAGGGTCGAGGCGAAGCACCGTGGCGTCGGCATGGTGTTCCAGCATTATGCGTTGTTCCCCAACATGACGGTCGAGCAGAATCTCGCTTTCGGCCTCGAGCAGAAGAAGCTGGCGAAGCCCGAGATCGCCCGCAAGGTCGCCGCCATCATCGAGCTGATGGGCCTCGGCCCTCGCGCCAGGGCGAAGCCTGCCGCACTATCGGGCGGCCAGAAGCAGCGCGTGGCGCTCGCCCGCGCGCTGGTGCTCGAGCCCAAGCTGCTGCTCCTCGATGAGCCGCTCTCGGCCCTCGACGCCCAGATCCGCAAGCGCCTGCGCGATGAGCTGAAGCGGCTGCAGCATGATGTCGGCTTCACTGCGATCTTCGTCACCCACGACCAGGAAGAGGCGCTGATGCTGGGCGACCAGGTGGCGATCATGCAATCCGGGCGCTTCGTGCAAATCGGCGCGCCGGCCGAG
>CAZICN010000567.1:0-1522 GCA_964537655.1 uncultured Aestuariivirga sp. | reverse complement strand
ATTCCCTCAAACCCTGACCGCAATACTGGAGGGAATTTCTGAACCACCACACTAGTGGGACAACAGCCGTCAGCGCGCGCTCGCCGTGAAACCGAGATAGGCCAGGAAGCCCGCGACAAAGGCCGCGATCCAGCTCGGCCACAGGGGCATGATCTCGCCCGCCACCGATATCTCGAAACCGGTTATCGCGCGCAGCAGTTGCAGAAGTGCGATGACCGCGAAGATGACGCCGGCAAGGCGCGAATATCCCTGAGCGGTCATGAGCGCCTCCTGTTGCTGTCCCGCTGGGGATCGGGGCTTATTTGAACACCTTCTCACCCTGCTCGTCGATGATCTGACGGCCCTTGGACAGCGACAGGTCGGCCGCCTCCTCGATGGTCGAGAACCGGTCGGCGCGGACGAATTTATGCTCCTTCATTTCGCCGCCGATCTCCTTGCAGATGGAGCCCGCCGTCTGGTACTGGCCGCCGTCCTTGTAGGGCGTGGCGCGGATGATGAAGCCCTTGTGCTCGGCTTCCTTGGCGGCCGCAGCGGGGCTTGCGCCTGTGTCCTTGCCGCCGAGGCCGAACAGCGATTTGAGAAACGACATGGGCAGACTCTCGAAGTTGTTCACGATCCTGAATAGCCGAACTATCCTAGCGCGGAAAGCCGGGCTAGTCTTGACTTTCATGGAGTTTCGTATGCGCCGGCTGCTCACCACGCTCCTCTGCCTCCTTGCGCTGATGGCGGGGCCCGCTTTCGCCCGCGAGCAGTCCGATGCGCCCGAGATCGAGATCATCGGCTTCTCGGCCGACGGGCGCTATTTCGCCTATGAGCAATATGGCTATGACCTGGCGAGCGACGCGCTCAATGCCGCGGTTTTCGTCATCGACCGCCGGACCAATGCGGTTGTGGAAGGCTTTCCCTTCGGCTTCCTCCCCTTCGAGCAGGATGGCGAATACCCGGCCCGTGTCGGCGGCCATGACATCGACCTCGACACGGCGCAGACGGATGAGGGCCTGCCCGACCTCACCCGGGTCCGCAAGCTGGTGCGCGACAAGGCCGCGGCGAAGCTCGCCGGGCTCGGCATCGCGGTCCAGGGCCGCAGGCTCGCCGGCATCGCCCTCACCCAGCGCTCCCCCACGCGCGCGGCCGCCTCGCCGCTCAAATTCGTCGTCTGGCCGACCATCCCGAGCGCCATTCCCGACCAGCAGCTCGTCTATGGCATCGAGGCGAGCTTCAAGGACGTGATCGAGGATTGCGTCAACGCCGCCGTCCCGGCGCGCCGCCTGCCGGTGACTTTCGCGATCACGGCCGAGCGCACCTTCCCCGAGACCAAGACGGTGGCGAAGAAGGACCACGCCTATGACTGGGCGATCGACAAGGACGACTGCCCGGTCGCCTTGCGCATCACCGACATCATCGCCCCGCCCGACGCCGCTCAGGCGAAACCGGTGCTGGTCGTGGTCTTCATGACCATCGCCTGGTCATCGGCCGTCGACAGCGCCGACTATCACGCCACCTTCATCGAGATGCCGGAGGG
>CAZICN010000566.1:0-1530 GCA_964537655.1 uncultured Aestuariivirga sp. | reverse complement strand
GCACGTCCGGCTCGATCACGATGGCGCGGGCCAGCGCGATGCGCTGCTGCTGGCCGCCCGACAATTGCGACGGCAGCTTCTTCTCGACGCCCGGCAGGCGCACCATGTCGAGGGCGCGCTTCACTTTGCGCGCGATGTCGGGCTTCGGCACGTCGCGGTATTTGAGGCCGAAGGCGATGTTGTCCTCGACACTCTTGTGCGGGAACAGCGCATAGTTCTGGAAGACGAGGCCGATATTGCGCTTGTAGATCGGGACATCGTTGATCCGCCTGCCGGCGACGACGATCTCGCCCGAGGTCGGCGTGACGAGGCCGGCGATCGAGCGCAGGATGGTGGTCTTGCCGCAGCCCGAAGGGCCGAGCAGCGTCACGAAGCTGCCCTTGTCGATCCTGAGATCGACATTCTTCACGGCGGTGAACGCCCCATAGGTGAGGGTGACGCCTTTGAGATCGACGGCGGTGGTGGTCATGGGGTGGCAACAGGCATGAGGTTTGGTGATGCGCGCCGATCCTCCCTCCGCCGCGCCGTGCGCGGGGAGGGTGGCGCGCGGAACGCGCGACGGGTGGGGCGTCTCCGCAAGGGAGATCTCTCAGGCAAAGCTTTTTGCAAGCTGTTCAGGCCAGTCATTGAACACCTTCCGGCGGAAAGACCCCACCCGGCCGCCCTTTGGGCGTCCACCCTCCCCGCGCTGGCGCGCGGCGGAGGGAGGATTGCCGTTCGGCTTGCTCACGCACCCTTGGAGATGCGGTCCCACTGCTTCTGCCACTCGGCGTCGTGCTCGGCCCAGTAGATCGGATCGGCGAAGGTCAGCGCCTTCATCGTGCCGGTCGGGTCGAAGGCCGGCATCTTGGCGATCTTGTCGGTGAGCTTGACCTTGGTCGGATCGAGGGCCGGCGGGTAGTTCTGCCCTTCGGCCACCGCGATCGACGTCGCCGTGTCGAGCATGAAGTTGAGCAGCTCCTCGCATTCGGCCATCGGCGAGCCTTTCAGCACCAGCATGTCCTCCATCCAGGCGTAGCTGCCCGGCGGGTCGAGATACCCGATCGGATGGCCCTGCTCCTGGAGTGCGGCGACCCGGCCCGACCACGCCTCGGTGACGACGATCTCCTCCTTCGACAGGAGATCCATGAGCTCGGCACCCGAGCTCCAGTATTTCTTCGTCATGTCGCGGCCTTCGCGCACCTTCGCCCACACGGCCTCGATGTCCTTGATGTCGTTCGGGCTCTGGCCGGATTGCAGCGCCGCATACCAGACGCGGGTGTTCTTGTCGCCGAAGCCGCCGATCTTGCCGGCATATTTCTTGTCGATGAGGAGATTGGCGCCTTTTTCCTTGGCTTCCTCGGGCGAGATCACCTTGGTGTTGTAGGCGATGCCGGTGGTGCCGTAGTCATAGGGCACCGCCGAGAGCTTCGGCGTCATCTTGCGGAACGGCTCGATCATCGCCGTCATCACATTGGCGAGGTTCGGGATGTTCGCCTCGTTGAGCTCCGACACCCAGCCGCCATCGACATATTTCTTGTAGTATTCGAC
>CAZICN010000565.1:0-1538 GCA_964537655.1 uncultured Aestuariivirga sp. | reverse complement strand
CTGGTCGCCTAAGCCGTCTGCGACTTCATCGAAGACGGTGTGCTCTTCACCCGCCTGGGCGCCGTCGACTGGGCCGCCATGGCGAAGGGCGCGCGCGAGCAATTGAAGAAACTCGGCCTCGAGCTCGATCCCAAGATCACCCTGGGCGAGCTCCCCATCGGCATCCAGCAGCTGGTCGAGCTGTCACGCGTGCTGTTCTCCGGCGCCAGCATCATCATCCTCGACGAACCGACCTCGGCCTTGTCGCCGCCCGAGATCGAACGCCTGTTCCGCTCCCTGCGCAAATTGCGCGACGAGGGCAACAGCATCGTCTTCATCTCGCATTTCCTCGAGGATGTGCTCACCATCGCCGACCAGATCACCATCTTCCGCAATGGCCGCAAGGTGGTGACCCACGCCGTCGGCCCCGAGATCGACAAGGCCTGGATCATCCAGCGCATGATCGGCAAGGGCCACGAGGAACTCGAATCGAGTTACCTGGGCGATGTCACGCTGGCGAGCCCCAGGAACGCCAGGACCGTCCTCGAGGCGGATGGTCTCAGCAAGGAGGGCAGCTTCCAGGATGTCAGCCTCTCCGTCAAAGCGGGCGAGATTCTCGGCATCTATGGCTTCATGGGCTGCGGCCAGATCGAGCTGGCGCGCGCTTTGTTTGGCAAGCTCAAATGCGACAAAGGCTCGCTCAAGGTCGATGGCGAGGCGCGCCGGCTAGTGAACACCGCCCATGCCGCGGGTGCCGGCATCGCCTATGTGCCGGAAAGCCGGCGCAGCATGCTGTTCCACCACGAGCCCATCTACAAGAACATCTCGATCGCCATTCTCGAGCGCCTGTCGCGGCTCTGGCTCAAACCCGACGCCGAGCGCGGAATCGCGCGCAAGCATATCGAACGCTTGAGCATCAAGACGCCCGGAACCGAGGCGCTTCTCGGCAATCTGTCGGGCGGCAACCAGCAGAAGGTCGCGGTCGCCAAATGGCTGACCTACCTGCCCAAGGTCCTGATCTTGAGCGAGCCGACCCGTGGCATGGATGTCGGCGCCAAGGAAGATGTGGTGAAGATCGTGCGGAATCTGCGCGACCAGGGGGTCGGCATCATAGTAATCTCGACCGAGCCCGAGACCGTGCTGTCGCTCGCCGACCGGATCATCGTGATGCGCAAAGGCGCGGTCTCGCAGCAATTCGCCGACGAGACGATCAGCAAGGACCGCCTGCTGGCGGCGGCCTAAGGCAAAGCAGAGGATAGGAAGGGGCAATGACATCGACGGCGGAAGCGAAGGCGGCAAGGCGGTCCGCAGGCCACTGGTTCCGCAACCAGCTCGGCAACATAGCGCCCTTCCTCACTTTGCTCTTTCTGATCATCTTCTTCAGCTTTGCCAGCTCTTCCTTCCTGTCCTTCGGCAACATGCAGAATATCCTGCAGCAGGTCTCGATCACCGCCATCATCGCGGTCGGCCTCACCTTCGTCATCCTGACCGCCGAGATCGATTTGAGCGTCGCCAGCGTCGCCAACGCGACCGGCATCGTCGTCGCCTTCTTCACGCTG
>CAZICN010000564.1:0-1541 GCA_964537655.1 uncultured Aestuariivirga sp. | reverse complement strand
ACGGTGGTGCGCGCCATTCCGCGCGACATCCAGTTCGAGCCGGTGCGCGACTTCATCAGCCATGTGGATTTCCTGCGCCTCGGCAAGGGTGCGCGGATCCATGTCGAGGTTCCGGTTCACTTCAAGAACCACATCGAATCGCCCGGCATCAAGAAGGGCGGCGTTCTGAACATCGTGCGCCACGAGATCGACCTCTATTGCCCGGCCGACTTCATCCCGGAAGAAATCCTGATCGACCTGACCGGCCTCGAGATCGGCGCTTCGATCCACGCTTCGGCGGTGAAGCTGCCGGAGAACGTGACGCACGCCATTCGCGAAAAGGACTTCACCATCGCGACCATCGCGGCGCCCGCAGGCCTCAAGGAAGAAGAGGAAGCTGCTGCGGCCGAGACACCGGCCGCGGAAGTTCCGGCGACCGCCCAGAAGGCGCCGCCCGCCGCTCCAGGCGCTGCACCGGCCGCTGCCGGCAAGGACGCCAAGGGTGCTGCCGCGGCTCCGGCTGCCGGTGGCAAGGCGGCTGCTCCGGCGCCCGCCGCCAAGGGTGGCGACAAGAAGAAGTAACCCTCTTCCCGCTCTTCGCGGAGCGGGAAGATCTGGAGCAGCGGATCGTTCGCGAGCGATCCGATGCTCGAAGAAATAGAGGGACAGATGCTTCTTCTGGTCGGGCTCGGCAATCCCGGGTCCAAATATGCCAGCAACCGGCACAATATCGGCTTCATGGCGGTGGACGAGATCGTCCGCCGCCATGGCTTCGCCGCGTGGCGCAAGCGCTTCCAGGGCGAGACCTCGGAAGGCTCGCTCGGCGGCGAGCGGGTCATGGCCCTCAAGCCGCAGACCTATATGAACGAGTCGGGCCGCGCCGTCGGCGAGGCCATGCGTTTCTACAGCCTCACCCCCGACGACGTCATCGTGCTGCATGACGAGATCGACCTGCCGCCGGCCAAGGTCAGGGTGAAGACCGGCGGCGGCAGCGCCGGCAACAACGGCATCCGCTCGATCGACGCCCATATCGGCGCCGACTATCATCGCGTGCGCCTCGGCGTCGGCAAGCTCGAGGCGAAGGGCACGGCGCGCGTCCATGTGCTGGGCGACTTCAACAAGGCCGACCAGGCCTGGCTCGCGCCGCTCATCGAAGCGATCGGCGAGAATGCGGGCCTGCTCGCGGCGCGCGATTTCACGACATTCCAGAACCGGGTGCATCTGGCGCTCAACCCCGAGCCGGAGAAGCCGAAGCCGGGGAAGAAGGAGACGGACTGATGGGTTTCAAATGCGGCATTGTCGGCCTGCCGAATGTCGGCAAATCGACACTGTTCAACGCCCTCACCCAGACGGCGGCGGCGCAGGCGGCGAACTATCCGTTCTGCACCATCGAGCCCAATGTCGGCGATGTCGGCGTTCCCGATGAGCGCCTCGACAGGCTGGCGGCGATCGGCAAGAGCGCGCAGATCATTCCGACGCGCCTCACCTTCGTCGATATCGCCGGCCTCGTGCGCGGCGCGTCCAAGGGTGAAGGCCTCGGCAACCAGTTCCTCGCCAATATC
>CAZICN010000563.1:0-1547 GCA_964537655.1 uncultured Aestuariivirga sp. | reverse complement strand
GGGAGAGGGTGGCCGAAGGCCGGGTGAGGGCTCTTTGCCTGCAACTCGCATCACATTTGAAAGCTTCGCTCACTTCGAGAAAGAGCCCTCATCCGTCCTCCGGGCACCTTCTCCCCTCCTCCGCACGGGAGAAGGGGAAATGGAGGGGCCGCGCCTCAAAGTGAGGAATGTTTGCAGAAAGGCAATTTGAAAATGGCCGACCCCTACGACATCACCATCATCGGCACCGGCCCTGCGGGTTATGTGTGCGCCATCCGCGCCGCCCAGCTCGGCATGAAAGTGGCGGTGGTCGAGAAGCGCGCCACCCATGGCGGCACCTGTCTCAATGTCGGCTGCATTCCCTCAAAGGCGCTGCTGCACGCCTCCGAGCTCTTCGCCGAAGCCAAGCACTCTTTCGCCAGAATGGGGATCGGCGTCTCGCCGTCGCTCGATCTCAAGCAGATGCTGGCCTTCAAGCAGGAGGCCATCGACGGCAACACCAAGGGCATCGAATTCCTGTTCAAGAAGAACAAGATCACGCCCATTCGCGGAACGGCGAAAATCCTGGGCCCCGGCAAGATCCAGGTCGACGGCAAGGATGTCGTCGAGACGAAAAACATCGTCATCGCCACCGGGTCCGATGTGGCGGGGCTCAAGGGGGTCGAGATCGACGAGAAGCAGATCGTCTCCTCGACCGGCGCGCTGACGCTCGAGAAAGTGCCGGAGACTCTCGTGGTGATCGGCGCCGGCGTGATCGGCCTCGAGCTCGGCTCGGTGTGGGCGAGGCTCGGCGCCAAGGTGACGGTGATCGAATTCCTGGACCGCATCCTGCCCGGCATGGATCTCGAAGCGGCGAAGACCTTCCAGCGCCTGCTCACCCGGCAGGGCTTCACCTTCAAGCTCGCGAGCAAGGTGACCGGGGCCGAGAAAACGAAGACCAGGGTCAAGCTCTCGGTCGAGCCGGCGGCGGGCGGTGTGGCGGAGACAATCGAGGCCGATGCGGTGCTGCTGGCGATCGGACGCATCCCCTATACCAACGGCCTCGGCCTTGACGAAGTGGGCGTCAAGCGCGACGCCAAGGGGCGTGTCGAAGTCGGCGCGCATTTCGAGACCAATGTCCCCGGCATCCATGCGATCGGCGATGTCATTCGCGGGCCCATGCTGGCGCATAAGGGCGAAGATGAAGGCGTGGCGCTGGCCGAGCTTCTCGCCGGCCAGGCGGGGCATGTGAACTATGACGTCATCCCGAGCGTCGTCTATACCTCGCCCGAGATCGCCCAGGTCGGCCGGACCGAGGAAGAACTCAAGGCGCAAGGCGTCGATTACAAGGCCGGCAAGTTCCTGTTCCTCGCCAATGGCCGCGCCAAGGCCAACCAGACGACCGACGGCTTCGTGAAGATCCTCGCTGATGCCAGGACCGACCGCGTGCTGGGCGTCCACATTCTGGGGGCGCAGGCGGGCGAGCTTATCCATGAGGCGGCGGTGCTGATGGAATTCGGCGGCTCGGCCGAAGATCTGGCGCGCACCTGCCATGCGCATCCCACACTCGCCGAAGCGGTCAAGGAAGC
>CAZICN010000562.1:0-1555 GCA_964537655.1 uncultured Aestuariivirga sp. | reverse complement strand
AGCGTTGCCCTGGCTGGGGCCATGTCGGCAACGACGAGATGGCAACTCATGGCATCGATGCCCGATGTGATCGTCCAGACATGGAGATCATGGACGGCGATCACCCCGGGAATGGCCAGCAATCTTTGCTCCAGGAGCTTGATATCGACCTCAGGCGGCGTGCCCTCCATGAGGATATGGATCGCCTGTCTCAGAAGCATCCATGTGCGAGGAATGATGAAAAGTCCAATGGCCGCGCCGATAATCGGATCGGCGAGCTTCCAGCCGGTGAAAGTGACGAGTGCCGCCGCGACGATGACGCCGAGCGAGCCAAGCATGTCGCTCAGCACTTCGAAATAGGCGCCCTTGACATTGAGGCTCTCCGAGGATCCCGCCGACAGCAGCTTCATGCTGATCAGGTTGACCGCGAGACCGACCACCGCCACCGCCAGCATCGGACCGCCAAGGATTTCAGGCGGATTGAGGAAGCGCTGATAGGCTTCGTAGAGAATGTAGATCGTCAGAAGCAGGAGCACGACCGCATTCGTCAGCGCCGACAGCACCTCCGTGCGGACATAGCCATATGTCTTCTGTGGCGTTGCCGGACGCTCCGCGAAACGCACGGCAATCAGCGCGAGCGCCAGACCGCCGGCATCGGTCAGCATATGTGCCGCATCGGCGAGGAGCGCCAAGCTCCCGGTCCACAAGCCGCCGATCACCTCGACGGCCATGAATGTCGTGGTGAGGGCAAGCGCCCCCGCCAGCCTGCTCTTATGCCGGCCCGCGGCGGTTCCCGAAGGAGCCGCCGCCACGTGCGAATGCCCAGCGCCCATCATCCTCCTCCTGTCTGCTCACGACGACACTGCGACACGCCAACGCTCACCTGGAGAGTTGGTCAGTCGAACAACCGCTCAAGGAACGATCCGCGCCTGTAACCGTGCCCGTGGCCACCCTTGTGTCCGCCATGTCCCCAACGATGGCCGCTCTCGTAGCGATCCCCCGCTGGGTACGGCTGCTCTGGCGCCTGCTGCGAAGGCTGTTGTTTTTGCCTCGCCCCTTCTTCACCGGCGCTTCTTTCAATGATCTTATCAAGTTCGCCCCGATCCAGCCAGACACCCCGGCATTTGGGGCAATAATCGATCTCAATGCCCTGACGTTCGCTCATGATGAGATCGATCCTGCAACTCGGGCAAAGAAGCCCATGACCTTTCCCATCGGGGCTCGTGTTTGCAACGCTCATCAATTATCTCCTGTGCTTCGGCGAGTACGAACCGGCTCAAGCTGCCGGCCGATGCACCAAATATAGAATCTACAGCCGCTAGAGATACAAGAGGCCTCTGGCTCTAATGTTTTCAAGCGTTATCTCTGTCTTACTCAACGACACCGAGGTCGCCCCTGCCTGCGTCCAGTTCTCCTCGGCCCGATGCCCTCAGGTTGTCCGACCGCCGGCATAAGCTTTCTTCCCGAGGGAAAATTGACACCGCTCGCTTGTCTCGTTTTGTCCCAAACCGGCAAATTCAGAACCGAGCGCACCAGGATTCGAGATGCCCGGCCTATGATCAGGTCTCTGTTGCGC
>CAZICN010000561.1:0-1565 GCA_964537655.1 uncultured Aestuariivirga sp. | reverse complement strand
GGCTTCTCTTAACACCGAAAGCTTTATATCTGCGGCAAGTTTCCAGGAGACGACCAGGGTGGTCACTGAAGCCTCGGTCGTCGGCAAGATCGATACGCTGGAAGGCCTCAAGGAGAACGTCATCGTCGGCCGCCTGATTCCGGCCGGTACCGGTGGCATGCTGTCGCGCTTCAAGCAGGTCGCCGACCGGCGCGATACGTTGATCCTGGAAGAGCAGGCGAAAGGCAAGGAAGTCCTGCCTGCCGCCGAATAGGCTGAGCGGTTCTGAAAAAGATAGCGGCCCGGCGGAGCGATTCGCCGGGCCATTTGCTTTCAGGCGATCAGCTCTTGCGGTGAGCCTGCACGAATTCGGCCAGGCTGTTGAACCGGAAGTCGACCTTTGGCGGCTGCTTTGGCATTATTGTTGCTCCCGCCCCCTGCTTGCCGAAGCGCCGGTCGATCCAGGCGCGCGCCAGGCCGGCGCGCTCGGCCGGGACATGGTCGTGATACAGGCTTTGGGCGGTGTGCAGGATCTCGGCCTTGCCGATGCCGAGATCGGCCTCCAGATGGTCGAGCAGGAAGGCGAAGTTCCGGGCATCGGGCTTGTAGGATCCGACGTCCTCGGCGGTGTAGACGGCATCGAAGGTCACGCCGAGCTTCCTGTTGCTGGCGGCGAAGCTCTTGCGGTCGACATTGGAGAGGATGACGAGCTTGTAGTGGCGCTTGAGATAGGCGAGCGCCTCGGCCGAATCCGGGAAGGCCGGCCAGTCCGGGACCGATCCCCCGAAACGCTCATGCAGGTCGGAATGAACCTCGATGCCCCATGATTTCGCGAGGCGCGCATGGACCACCGTGAGTAGGGACGAGTAGCGCAGGGACGGGGTATCGAGTTCCTGCTCGGTCTCGATGCGGCCATAGAGATCAAGCGCCTCCTCGCGGCCGATTTTCGAGCGGCCGGCCGAGAGCAGGGGCTGGAGCGCATTCCAGATGCCGCTCTCCCAGTCGATCAATGTGCCATAGCAGTCGAATGTCAGCGCCTTGAAATCGGTCAGTTTCATTTCGCGGGTCCTCCTCGTCAAAGAGGTGAGAGTAGCGAAGGTGTGGGGGCCTGTGATGAGGCAAAGCTCCGGCGGACTTATCCGAAATTGCGGCGGGCGCCGCGGAATTCCGACGGCGTCACGCCGAAACGCTGCCTGAACAGGCGGTTGAAGGACGAAACATTCTGATAGCCGAGACTGTAGGCGATCTCGGATATCGGATCGGCCGTCGTGACCAGCCGATCGACGGCGCGGTCGAGCAGCTTGCGCAGCCGGAACTGCTTGGGTGTTTGCCCGGTCGTCGCCCGGAACAAGGCATGGAACTGGCTCTGGCCCAGTCCGGCGCGGCGGGCCAGGGCCGATATGCTCGCGTCGCCGTTGCCGAGTGCGTCGGTGGTTTCGAGGATGCGACGATCGGAGGGAGCAGGCAGGGGGGATGCGGTCCGCGAAGCGAGGAGCTGCAGGCCGGTGAGCGCCAGGCAGGCGGCATCGTCGGCGCGCCTGCGATCGGCTTCTACCTCCGACCCCAGAAGGCTGAAGAGACGCCAG
>CAZICN010000560.1:0-1586 GCA_964537655.1 uncultured Aestuariivirga sp. | reverse complement strand
GAACGAGCCCATCAGCACCACGGGCCATTCGACGAGGCCGGCGGTCTCCTTCAGCAGGGCTTCGTCCTCGATGAGATCGAGGCCCTGGGCGAAGCTCAGAGTCCTCGCCTCGGCGCGGATGAGCTCGGCGCGGCGGGCGGCATCGACCACTACCCTCGCGTCATAAAGCTTCTGCGCATAGTCCTCGAAGCGGCGCGCGGTGATCGCTTCGGGCGCCATGAAGCGGTGGCCCTGCGTGACGTTGCCGCTCCGGATGCCGTTGATCTCGAAATCGACGACCTCGCCGTCGAGGCAGCACAGGATCGACTGCAGCGGGCGCACCCAGCGCAGATCGCCCGAGCCCCAGCGCATCGACTTGGGCCAGGGAAACTTGCGGATCACATCCGGCACGATGCCGGCGATCACCTCGCTCGTGGCGCGGCCCGGCCTGCCGATCCGGGCGATGTAGAACTTGCCCTTCTTGTCGTCCTGGACGGTGAGTTCGTCGAGGCTGAGGCCGGTCGATTTGAGAAAGCCCTGGATCGCCTGCTCCGGCGCATCGACGCGCGGGCCTTTGCGCTCTTCCTTCACATCCTTCGTGCGGGCGGCCAGTCCCTCGACCGACAGCACGAGGCGGCGGGGTGTGGCATGCGCCTGGGCACCCTCATAGACGAGACCCGCCTCGACCAGCGCGTTGGTGACGAGCGACTTCAGGTCGTCGGCCGCCTTCGCCTGCATGCGCGCCGGGATCTCTTCGGAGAAAAGTTCGAGAAGGAGCTCAGGCATCGTGAACGCTCATCTGCATGAGACCTCCCTCCTTCGCGCGAAGCGCGGGGAGGGTGGACGCCCGCAGGGCGGACGGGTGGGGTCTATCCACCGGGAAGTATTCCGCGCGCCACCCTCCCCGCCTGCGGCGGCGGAGGGAGAATTCGTCAGAGGGTCTTGTGCGTGCCGTCGCAGAAGGGCTGGCCGCTGGTATGTTTGCAGGCGCAGAAGAACTTGCGCGCCGAGACATCGGCCGTCCATTTGACCGGCGAGAATTCGCTGCCCTTGTGGCTGCCGTCGCAGAAAGGCTGGTTCCTGGAGCGCCCGCAGGCGCACCACCAATAATCCTTCCCGGCCTCGACCATGACGGGGATCGGGGCTTTCTGGGCGATGTTGGGTACCGGCATGTCATGTCCTCCCTGGTTGCGCTGGTGATCATGCCGCCCCCCCGCCCGCCGTCCTCGCCCAGGCCTCGCAGCAGCCCTTGGACAGCTCGCGCACCCGCAGGATATAGGCCTGGCGCTCGGTCACCGAGATGACGCCGCGCGCATCGAGCAGATTGAACACGTGGCTCGCCTTGATGCACTGATCATAGGCCGGCAGCGCCAGCGCGTGGCGGCCGTCTTGGTCGCCGGCCTTCAGCAGCGCCAGGCATTCCTTCTCGGCGTCCTTGAAATGCTGGAGCAGGATCTCGGTATCGGCATATTCGAAGTTGAAGCGCGAGAATTCCTGCTCGGCCTGCAGGAAGACATCGCCATAGGTGATGCACTTCGCCCCATCCTGGCCGTTGAAGTTCAGGTCATAGACATTGTCGACGCCCTGCACATACATCGCGAGGCGCT
>CAZICN010000559.1:0-1602 GCA_964537655.1 uncultured Aestuariivirga sp. | reverse complement strand
CGGCGTGGATGTCTCGGGCCTGCCGCCCAACAAGCGCCCGACCAACATGGTGTTCCAGTCCTATGCGGTCTTTCCGCATATGACGGTCGCCGACAATGTCGCCTATGGCCTGAAGGTGACGGGTGTTCCGGCCGAGGAGACGAAGCGGCGGGTCGGTGAGGCGCTGGAGATGGTGAAGCTCAGCCATCTCGCGGGCCGCAAGCCCGACCAGATGTCGGGCGGCCAGCGCCAGCGCGTGGCGCTCGCCCGCGCGCTCGTCAAGCGCCCGAAAGTTCTGCTGCTCGACGAGCCGCTCTCCGCACTCGACGCCAAACTGCGCGACGGGATGCGGCTCGAACTGACCAGGCTGCAGGAGAATGTCGGCATCACCTTCATCATCGTGACGCACGACCAGGACGAGGCGCTGTCGATGGCGAGCCGCATCGCCGTCATGGACAAAGGGGCGGTGCAGCAGATCGCGACGCCGGCCGAACTCTATGAGCAGCCGACCAGCCGCTTCATCGCCGACTTCATCGGCAAGGTCAATCTGATCAATGCCAGGGTCGTCTCGTCGTCGGCGAAGAAGCTCGTCTGCGAGGCCAAGGGCCTCGGCAAGCTCGAATTGCCGCATGAGGGTGCGGCTGCGGGCGAAATCGCCATTGCGGTCAGGCCGGAGAAGCTCAAGATATCGGCCGCCCAGCCTAAGGCCGCCAAGGTCATTGCCACGGAAGGCAAGGTGCGCGACGTCGCTTATTACGGCGACACCAGCCATGTCGTCGTGCGTTGCAAGGACGATCTCGAGCTCGCCGTCAACGTGCAAAATGACAGTCGGGCCGGGGGCGCGGGGGTCGAGCGCGGCCAGAAGGTCTGGATACATTGGGCCCCCGAAGACACGTTGGTTTTAACGGAGTAGATCTTGACGCTTGAAATCTCGAAGCTGACCTCGATTCCGGGGGACAGCGCCTTTCGCCGCAGGAATCTGAAAGGCACCGACCTCGAAGCCACCTATGCCGGTGCCTTATCCTACATGCGTCGCAAATATAGCCGCGACCTTGCCGGCGTCGATATTGCCATAACCGGAATCCCCTTCGACCAGGCGGTGACCAACCGGCCCGGCACCCGCTTCGGACCGGAAGCGATCCGCAAGGCGTCCGTCGAACATGCCTGGGGGCCTTACTGGCCATGGATGTTCGATCCCTTCGACACGTTGGCCGTCGTCGACTACGGGGACTGCTTCTTCGATTGGGGGAGGAAGGATCTGGCGCCGGAGGCGATCACCCGGCATGCCCTCTCGATCATCGAAACGGGCACCGGGCTCGTCTCGCTCGGCGGCGATCATTTCGTCTCCTATCCCTTGCTCAAGGCGCATGCCAAGTTGCACGGGCCGCTGGCGCTCGTCCATTTCGACGCCCATCGCGATGTCGAGCCCGATGACGGCGACCGCATCGATCACGGAACCATGTTCAACTATGCCATGAGGGACGGGATCATCGATCCCAAACGGTCGATCCAGATCGGCATCCGCACCACCTTCCATGGCGAGCGCACCTTTGGCTTCAAAATCCTCTCTTCCGACCAGGTGCATGAGATGAGCCCGGCCGAGGTGGCGCAGGAGATCGCGCG
>CAZICN010000558.1:0-1604 GCA_964537655.1 uncultured Aestuariivirga sp. | reverse complement strand
GCGCTTCTCCTGCCTGGTGCTCGGCACCAACGACCTCCTGAAGGAATCGCGCGCCCGGGCGCTGGGCGACCGGTTCGCCATCGTGCCGTGGCTGGCGATGAGCGTGCTCGCGGCGCGCAGCTTCGGCCTCGACGTGATCGACGGCGTCTATAACGACTTCAAGGACGACCAGGGCTTCCGGGCCGAATGCGAGCAGGGCCGCACGCTGGGCATGGACGGCAAGACCCTGATCCATCCCTCGCAAATCGAGCCCTGCAACCAGATCTTCTCGCCCTCGGAAGAAGAGGTGCAATGGTCGCGCAAGGTGATCGAGGCCTTCGCGCTGCCGGAACACAAGGGCAAGGGCGTCATCACCGTCGAGGGACGCATGGTGGAAAGACTGCATCTGGTGATGGCCGAGCGCGTCGTCGCCATCTGGGAGGCGATCGCCGCATGAGCAAGACAAGCCAGGGCAACTTCTTCGAGGACTTCCGCATCGGCCAGGTCATCCGGCATGCGACGCCGCGCACGGTGACGGCGGGCGACCAGACGCTCTATACGGCGCTCTATGGATCGCGCTTCGCCGTCCAATCCTCGGACGAGTTCGCGCGCGCCATCGGTTATGGCCGCTCGCCCGTCGACGACCTGCTCGTCTTCCACGTCGTTTTCGGCAAGACGGTGCCCGACATCTCGCTCAATGCCATCGCCAATCTGGGTTATGCCGACGGCCGCTTCCTCAAGCCGGTCATGCCGGGCGACACGCTCAGCGCCACGTCGGAAGTGATCGGGCTCAAGGAGAATTCCAACGGCAGGACCGGCACGGTCTATGTGCGCTCGACCGGTTTAGACCAGGCGGGCGAGCCGGTCTTGAGTTATGTGCGCTGGGTCATGGTGAGGAAGCGCGACGAGAAGGCGCCGGCGCCGAAGCCCGCCATTCCCGATCTTCCCAAGGCCGTGCTGCCGGCGGATCTGGGTTCGGGCTGCCCCAAGATCGCCGGCAAGCTCTGGGACGACGCGCTGTCGGGCTCGGCCCATCGCTTCAAGGACTACCGGCAGGGCGAGCGTATCGACCATGTCGACGGCATGACGGTCGAGGAGGCCGAGCACATGCTGGCGACGCGGCTCTACCAGAACACCGCCAAGGTGCATTTCAACCAGTTCAGCGAGGCCCAGGGCCGCTTCGGCAAGAGGCTCGTCTATGGCGGCCATGTCATCTCGCTTGCGCGCGCGCTTTCCTTCAACGGCCTCGGCAATGCGTTCCATGTGGCGGCGATCAATGGCGGGCGGCATGTGGCGCCGCTCTTCGCCGGCGGCACCGTCTTCGCCTGGTCGGAGATCGTCGAGACCGCCGATGTGCCGGCGCAATCCGATCTCGGCGCGCTGCGCATCGTGACGCGGGCGACGCGCGATCTGCCATGCGGCGATTTCCCGACCAAGGAGGCGACGGCGGAAGAGGCGGGCGTGATCCTCGAATTCGACTACTGGGCGCTGGTGCCGAGGTAAGGAACGCTCCCCTGGGAATGCCATTCACAGTGGAAACTTCCGACACGCGACATATCATCTAAAATTCCCCCCTCGCCCGTTGCGAAGCAATGGGAGAGGGTGGCCGAAGGCCGGGTGAGGGC
>CAZICN010000557.1:0-1605 GCA_964537655.1 uncultured Aestuariivirga sp. | reverse complement strand
GAAACCGATCTTTTCTATCAGGGCATCCGCCCGGCGGTGAACGTCGGCCTGTCGGTGTCGCGCGTCGGTGGCTCGGCGCAGATCAAGGCGATGAAGCAGGTCGCCGGCAAGATCAAGGGCGAGCTCGCCCAGTATCGCGAAATGGCGGCCTTCGCCCAGTTCGGCTCGGATCTCGATGCCGCGACGCAGCGCCTCCTCAATCGCGGTGCGCGCTTGACCGAGCTCCTGAAGCAGCCGCAATTCTCGCCGCTCAAGACCGAAGAGCAGGTGGTCGTGATCTATGCCGGCGTGAACGGCTATCTCGACGCGCTGCCGGTCAGCAAGGTGCGCGACTTCGAGGACGGCCTGCTGCGCCTCATCCGCGAGAACCATGCCGATATCCTCGACTCGATCCGCACCGAGAAGGAAATTTCCAGCACGGTCGGCGACAAGCTCAAGAATGTCGTGGCGGGCTTCGCCAAGTCGTTTGCTTGATCATCCTGAACGAGGCAACCAGCTGAAGGCAGGACGATGCCAAGTCTAAAAGACCTCAGAAATCGCATCACTTCGGTGAAATCGACGCGCAAGATCACCAAGGCGATGCAAATGGTGGCGGCGGCCAAACTGCGCCGCGCCCAGGAATCGGCCCTCGCCGCCAGGCCCTATTCGGAGCGCATGGCGACGGTGCTGGCCAATCTCTCGTCCTCGATGGAAGGCCGCGATGACGCGCCGCAGCTCCTCGCCGGCAACGGCAAGGACCAGACGCATCTCCTCGTCGTGTGCACCGCCGAGCGCGGCCTGTGCGGCGGCTTCAATTCTTCGATCGCCAGGCTGGCGCGCGAGCATGCCGAAAGGCTCATGGCGCAAGGCAAGACGGTGAAGATCCTGACCGTCGGCAAGAAGGGCAATGACATCCTGAAGCGGCTCTATGGCCGCTTCATCATCGACACGGTCGACCTCAGGTCGGCGCGCACGCTCGCCTTCAGCCATGCCCAGGGCATCGCGCAGAAGGTGCTGAAGCTGTTCGAGGACGGGCAGTTCGACGTCTGCACGCTGTTCTTCGCCGAATTCAGGTCGGTGATCTCGCAGAAGCCGACGGCGCTGCAGCTCATCCCGGCCAGCGTCGCGGGCGGCAAGGCTCCCGATCTCGGGGGCGCCATCTATGACGCCGAACCGGACGAGGGCGAAATCCTCGCCGACCTGCTGCCGCGCAATATCGGGGTGCAGATCTTCCGTGCGCTGCTGGAAAACGCGGCTTCCGAACAGGGTGCGCGCATGAGCGCCATGGACAGCGCCACGCGCAATGCCGGCGACATGATCAACAAGCTGTCGATCCGCTACAACCGTCAGCGCCAGGCGCAGATCACCAAGGAACTCATCGAAATCATTTCGGGCGCGGAAGCGCTCTAGACCGACGATAGAAGGAACAGCGAAATGGCGAAGAAACCCGCAAGTGTGAAGGCCGCCGCCGGCAAGTCGGTCGGCCGCATCCGTCAGGTGACGGGCGCCGTCGTCGACGTGCAGTTCGACGGGCACCTGCCGGAAATCCTGAACGCGCTCGAGACCATGAATGGCGATGTCCGCCTGGTCCTCGAGGTCGCCCAGCATCTCGGCGAAAACACCGTC
>CAZICN010000556.1:0-1618 GCA_964537655.1 uncultured Aestuariivirga sp. | reverse complement strand
CAGCCGTAGTCTCTCGTCCAGCACCCTGGGGCTGTTGAGGAAGGTGTTGCGGTGCAGGCCGCCAAGGCGCGCGAATTCCGCGGCCTCGAGGCCGGGGATGGATTTGAAGACGCGCAGCTGCTCGCCATGCTTCAGCTTGGTCTGGAAGCCGACGATGTTGTAGAGCGTGCCGAGCTTGTTGTCCTGGCGCAGCTGCACCACCGCATAGGGCTTCTTGTCGGGCTGATGCGTGTTGGTCAGGCCGCGCGGTTTCATCGGCCCGTGGCGCAGCGTCTCAGGCCCGCGTTCCGCCATCACCTCGATCGGCAGGCAGCCGTCGAAATAAGGCGTCGATTTCTCCCATTCCTTGAAATCGGCCTTGTCGCCCTCGATCAGCGCGCGGATGAAGGTCTCATACTGCTCGCGTGTCATCGGGCAGTTGATATAGTCCTTGCCGGTTCCGCCAGGTCCCGGCTTGTCGTAGCGCGACTGGTACCAGGCGACAGTCATGTCGATGCTGTCGCGATGGACGATGGGGGCGATCGCATCGAAGAAGGCAAGGCCAGCGTCACCGGTGAGGTCCTGGATGGCTTTGGCGAGAGCGGGCGAGGTCAGAGGCCCGGTCGCGACGATGACATTGTCCCAATCCTCGGGCGGAAGGCCAGAGACTTCATCGCGCGCGATGGTTACCAGCGGATGACCTTCGAGGGCCTGCGTGATGGCGGCCGAAAAGCCATCACGGTCGACGGCGAGCGCGCCGCCCGCCGGCACCTTGTGCGCATCGCCCATGCGCATGATGAGCGATCCGGCATGGCGCATCTCGGCATGCAGGAGGCCGACGGCATTTGTCGCTGCGTCATCGGAACGGAACGAGTTCGAGCAGACGAGTTCGGCCAGGCCTTCGGTCTTGTGAGCGTCGGTCATGCGGCGGGGGCGCATTTCGTGGAGGACGACCGGCACGCCGGCCTCGGCCGCCTGCCAGGCCGCCTCGCTGCCGGCCAGGCCGCCGCCGATGATATGTATGGGCTTCAGTGTCATGGCCGGGGACCTATCATGTTAGCCCGGATAATTCCAACATAGCATAGTTGGCCAAACCGGCAGGTATCAGGCCAGCCCTCCCGTTTACGTGCACGTCCCGACCCGCTATGACGGTCCGGTGTTTGGAGGGGAGATGTTCAAGAAAATCCTGATCGCCAACCGGGGCGAAATTGCTTGCCGGGTCATCAAGACGGCGCGCCGCATGGGCATCAAGACCGTCGCGGTCTATTCCGATGCTGATACCGCATCCCTTCATGCCGACATGGCGGATGAGGCCATCCATATCGGCGCCCCGCCGGCGGCGCAATCCTATCTGGTCATCGAGAAGATCATCGAGGCCTGCAAACGCTCCGGCGCCGAGGCCGTCCATCCGGGCTATGGCTTCCTTTCCGAACGCTCCGCTTTCCCGCGCGCCCTAAGTGCCGAGGGCATCACCTTCATCGGCCCCAATCCGCAGGCGATCGACGCCATGGGCGACAAGATCGAGTCCAAGAAGGCGGCGGCCGCCGCCAAGGTCTCGACGGTTCCCGGCCATCTCGGCATCATCGAGGATGAGGAAGAGGCGGTGAAGATCGCCCGCAAGATCGGCTATCCGGTGATG
>CAZICN010000555.1:0-1639 GCA_964537655.1 uncultured Aestuariivirga sp. | reverse complement strand
CTAGCCCGCGTCGTTCTCCAGCCCGAAATGCCACTCGATGCGGTGACGGTAGACCTCGCCCGGTTTCAGCACCGCGGACGGGAAAGTCGTCTGGTTCGGCGCATCGGGCCAATTCTGCGGCTCGAGCGCGATCGAGCCGAAGCGCCGGAGCGGCTGGCCGTTCTTGCCCTTGAAGGCGGGGCCGTGATGGCCGGCCGTATAGAGCTGCAGGCCGGGCTCGGTGGTGAAGAGGTCGAATTCGCGCCCGCCGCCCGACAGGCTCGCCGCGTGATGCAGCACATGGCGCTCGCCCTCGAGGCAGAAATTGCCGTCAAAACCCTGGTCGTCCACGAAGGCCTCTTCCAGGAGCGTCGGCTCGCGGAAATCGTAGTTGGTGCCGGAGACGAAGCTCACCCGGCCGGAGGGGATCAGCGCGCGGTCGGTCGGCGTATAGGTCTGCGCCCTGATCTGCAGCACATGATCGGCGACCGTCTCGGCGCCCGAGAGATTCCAGTAGGCATGGTTGGTGAGATTGACGATCGTCGCCTTGCTCGTCGTCGCCTCGATGTCGCAGCTCAGCACATTGCCCTCGAGGCGATAGGCGCAACGCGCCTTGAGCTTGCCCGGGTAGCCTTCTTCGCGGTTGGGCGACAGGAGCGCGAAGACGAGCGCGTCGTCCTTGATCTCGGCCGTCCAGATCTTGCGGTGGAATCCGTTCGTGCCGCCATGCAGGTGATGCGGCGGCTCGTTCCGGGTGATCTCGAAGTCCTTGCCGCCGATGGCGAAGCGGCCATTGCCGATGCGGTTGGCGAAACGCCCGCAGATGGCGCCGGCATAGATGTCGCTGTCGAGGACATCCTCGATGCCGGAAGGTCCGGCGACGACATCGAAGCCGTCGGGAAAGTGGAGCGCCATCAGCCGGGCGCCGAGCGCGTTGAAGCGCGCGCGATAGCCCGCCTCGCTGACGATCTCGAAATTGCGCGCCGGCTCGCCTTCGAAACTTCCCGCTTCGGTCTCGGTGACGCGCCCGGGCATCAGTGGTTGTCGCGCGGCAGACCCTTGCTCTGCGCGATCTTCTGGTATTTGACGGCGGGCTTCAGCACCATGCCTTCCGAGAGCTGATCGACATTGGCGCGGAAGATTTCCTGCCACGGCGTCTGGCTTTCCGGGATATTGGTATAGCCGCCCCGCGCCTCGAGTTCGGCGCGCCGCTTCGCGAGCTCGTCCTTGCCGATCAGGATGTCGGCGGTGCCCTTGTTGAGGTCGATGCGCACTCTGTCGCCGTCCTTCAGCAAGGCGAGGCCGCCGCCCGCCGCCGCTTCCGGCGAGGCGTTGAGGATCGAGGGCGAGCCCGAAGTGCCCGACTGTCGCCCGTCGCCCACGCAGGGGAGCGAATGCACGCCCTTCTTCAGGAGGTCGCCGGGTGCCCGCATGTTGACGACTTCCGCCGCCCCCGGATAGCCGAGCGGCCCGGTGCCGCGCATGAACAGGATCGTGTGCTCGTCGATGCCGAGCTTCGGGTCGTCGATGCGCTTGTGATAGTCCTCGGGCCCGTCGAACACGACCGCCTTCGCCTCGAAGGCATTGGGGTCCTTGGGATTGGACAGATAGCGCTGGCGGAACTCGTCCGAGATGACGCTCGTCTTCATGATCGCCGAAT
>CAZICN010000554.1:0-1644 GCA_964537655.1 uncultured Aestuariivirga sp. | reverse complement strand
AGCTCTCGCACACGATGAACAGGCCCGAGGTGCACAGGCCGGCGACGAAGCGCATGAGGAACCACCACACCGGCTCGACCCATAGCGGGATCAGCAGCACCGCCGTCGAGACGACCGAGGCGAAGGCGGCGAAGACGCGGATATGGCCGACGCTCTGGACGATGCGCGGCGTCACGATGGAGCTGAGCAACAGTCCGGCGAAATAGCCCGACATGATGAGGCCGGTGGTCGCCGCGTCGAAATTCTCGGCACTCGCCCTGACGCCGACCAGCGATCCGTGCAGCCCGTGGCCCAGCGACAGGATGGTCACCCCGAGGAGCAGCACCCAGACCGACCGCAGACCGGCAAACATCAAGCCCCTCCCCTGTTCATAGAACTGGGCCTACTGCACCGAGATTGTGAAGGCAATGTGCCGCGATCGGGGCCGCACCGCAAAAATCAGAGCAGTCCCACCTGCTTCAGCTTGAATTCGAGCAGGTCGCGGTCGAAGGGCTTGAGCAGGAATTCCGCCGCCCCTTCTATGATGGCGCTGCCGATCTCGTCGGTATTCGCTTTTTCGGTATAGACCAGGACCACGGGCTTGCGGCCATTGGCGGCGCGGCGCACGCGCTTGACGAATTCGCCCGCACTCATGCTGCCGATGCGGTCGGCCGTCACCACCACGTCGGGCGAATTGGCGCGGCAAAGCTTGAGCGCGACGTCCGCCGAGGCCGTCTCGGACATGTCGAACCCATATTGTCCGAGAAGCTCGCTCAGAACCTGGCGCTCCTCGTGATCCTCATCGACAAGCAGACATCTTGTCATGTCGATTATTCCTTCCAGACGCATCCGCAACCATGCCGCCCAATTACGTTGCAACGAGTCCTGCGACTCCGGTGGTTAATGCGTCGTTAACAGCGTTTCCACAGCGCCAACACCTGATGAAACCCAAATCATTTCAAAATATTAGATCGTCATATGGCGAAGTTATCCACAGACCCTGATTGTGGCGGTTTAATGCCCATGCAGGACTCGCCGTGCGACTCACCCACGCGGCCTTGCACCTTAAGATTGCAAATTGCGCAACCACCTCCATCCGAAAGCATGAGGGGCGAGATTCCCTTTAAACAGTCTATGTTCTAGGAGTGTCGCAAGGAGCAGGATATGCCGGGATTGTGGTTCGAGGATTTCGAGGCGGGCAAGGTCTATTCCCATTCCATCACGCGCACCGTGACGGAGATGGACAACATGATGTTCTCCTGCCTCACCATGAATCCGCAGCCTCTGCATATCGACCGCCACTTCTCGGCCAAGACAGAATGGGGCCAGCCGATCATGAATTCGCTGTTCACGCTCGGC
Organism: uncultured Aestuariivirga sp.; assembly: GCA_964537655.1. Classification (GTDB taxonomy): domain Bacteria; phylum Pseudomonadota; class Alphaproteobacteria; order Rhizobiales; family Aestuariivirgaceae; genus Taklimakanibacter. Next base: position 306 of record CAZICN010000554.1, on the reverse strand, counting down.
CTGATGATCGGCATCTCGGTGAACGACCTGACGCTCGGCACCACCATCGCCAATCTCGGCATGACGGACGTGAAGTTCCCTGCCCCGCTGTTCCAGGGCGACACGGTGAATGTCACGACCGAGGTGATGGCCAAGCGCGAGAGCAAGTCCAGGCCCGAGGCCGGCATCGTCGATTTCCACCACCGGGCCTTCAAGCAGGACGGCACGCTGGTCGCCGAATGCCGCCGCCAGGCCTTCATGCGCAAGCGCCCGGCCTGAGCCGCTCCCATGCGCTCCTTCCTCTTCGTACCCGCCGACAGCGAGAAG
>CAZICN010000553.1:0-1644 GCA_964537655.1 uncultured Aestuariivirga sp. | reverse complement strand
GAACCTCGATGCCGCGCTGCGCGTCAACATGCGCGTCTTCATCATGCAGCTCCACAAGGAGCTCGGCGCCACCATGATCTATGTGACGCATGACCAGGTCGAGGCCATGACCATGGCCGACCGCATCGTCGTGCTCAACAAGGGCAATATCGAGCAGGTCGGCTCGCCGCTCGAGCTCTACAACAATCCGGACTCGCTCTTCGTCGCGGGCTTCATCGGGTCGCCCAAGATGAATTTCATCGCGGGCGAGCCGGCGGCGAGGCACAAGGCGCAGACGATCGGCGTGCGCCCTGAGCATATCGCGCTGTCGGACAAATCGGGCGAATGGGGGGGCACCATCGCGCTCGCCGAGCATCTGGGCGCCGACACCTTCCTGCATGTCGATGCCGGCGGGCTCGGCCGCCTCACGGTCAGGGCCGCCGGCGAATACCGCCTCGGTCCGGGCTCAAAGATATGGCTCACGCCGGAAAAGGGCCGCATCCATCGCTTCGACGAAAACGGAAAGTCGATCAGGAATGCGGCTTGAACGGAAAATAGCGGTCGTCACGGGCGGCGCGCGCGGAATCGGGCGTGCTATAGCGGAGGGCTATGCGCGTGAGGGCGCCCGGGTCTGCATCGCCGATATCGACGAGGCGGCGGCCCACGAGGCTGCCCGTGACACCGGCGGCGGCGCCTTTGCCGCCCATCTCGACGTCACCCGGATGGGTTCGATCGATCGCCTGATCGAAGCGGTCGAGGCCGAGGCCGGCGGCATCGACATCCTGGTCAACAATGCCGCGATCTTCGACATGGCGCCGATCGAGGAGATCACCGAGAAGAGTTATGACCGGATCTTCGCCGTCAATGTGAAGGGGCTGCTGTTTACGCTCCAGGCGGTGGCGAAAGCCATGATCGCGCGCGGCAAGGGCGGCAAGATCATCAACATGGCGTCGCAGGCGGGCCGGCGCGGCGAGGCGCTGGTCGCCGTCTACTGCGCCTCCAAGGCCGCCGTCATCAGCCTCACCCAGTCGGCGGGCCTCGGCCTCATCAGGCACCGGATCAATGTCAACGGCATCGCGCCCGGCGTCGTCGACACGCCGATGTGGGACGAGGTCGATGCCCTCTTCGCCAGATATGAAGGCCGGCCCCGCGGCGAGAAGAAGCGCCTGGTCGGCGAAGGCGTGCCGTACGGGCGCATGGGAAAGCCTGAGGATCATGTGGGCTGCGCGGTGTTCCTCGCCGCACCGGAGAGCGACTATGTCGTGGCGCAGACCTTCAATGTGGATGGCGGGCAATGGATGAGTTGAGAGGATTGCGACAGTGTATCTGGAAAAACTGAAGCTCGACGGCAAAGTGGCGGTGGTGACGGGTGCGGGCCAGGGAATCGGGGCGGCCTGCGCCAGGGCGCTCGGCGAAGCCGGCGCCACGGTGATCGTCGCCGACATGATGGCGGATCGCATCGAGGCGAGCGTGGCCGAGCTCAAGTCCCTCGGCATCACGGCACATGGCGTCAAGCTCGACGTCACCAAGTCGGGTGACGTCGACAACGTCGCCGCAGATATCATCAAGCAGCATGGCCGCGTCGATATCCTGGTGAACAATGCCGGCGTCGCCAGGAGCGACGTCAAGGCGGAAGACACCAGCGACGCGCATTGGCGCTTTCAC
>CAZICN010000552.1:0-1647 GCA_964537655.1 uncultured Aestuariivirga sp. | reverse complement strand
AGCCGTTACTTCGTTGAAGGACTTCATCACCTCGATGAGGCCGATGACATCGCCGACCTGAACCTCGTCGCCCTCGTTCTTGTACATGGGCTTGTCGGGCGCCGGCTTGCGATAGAAGGTTCCGGGGAGCGGCGAGAGAAGCTGAGTGGTCATGGGCGCTCTTTCCTTGGTCAGGCGGCATCGAGATAGGGACGGACAGCCTTGCGCACGGCAACGGCGATGTCCACGGCATTGGGCGTGTCGGAGTGGATGCAGATCGTGGCGGAGCCGACGGTCACGTCCTTGCCGCCGACGCTCCTGACCTTGCCTTCCTTGATGGCGCGGACGCATTTGGCGGCCGCCTCGTCGGGGTCCTTGGCCTCATGCTCGCGGGTGATGATCAGGCTGCCGTCGTCGCGATAATCGAGATCGGCGTAGAATTCGGGAATGAAGCTGTGGCCGCGCGCCTTGTAGATCTTCTCATGCAAGGTGTTGACCATGCCGAAGAGCGGCACCTTGAAGATGTCGGCTACATCGCACACGGCATGCGCCATGTCCTCCATGCGCGCCGCCATGCCATAGAGCGAGCCATGCGGCTTGATGTGGTTGAGCTTCATGCCCTCGGCCTCGAGGAAGCCTTTCAGGGCGCCGATCTGGTAGATGAGGCAGTTGGCGAGTTCCTCGCGCGCGATCTTCATCTCGCGCCGACCGAAGCCCTGGAGGTCGGGAAGGGAAGGATGGGCGCCCACCTTGACGCCCTGTTTCTTGGCGAGTTGCACCGTGGTGCGCATGTGGTTGAAGTCGGAGCCGTGAAAGCCGCAGGCCACATTGGCGACGTCGATATGGGGCATCAGGCCCGCATCGTCGCCCATCTTGTAGAGGCCAAAAGCCTCTCCCATGTCACAGTTGATGGCTGTCACCCTGTTTCCTCCGGCCTGATGTGGAGCGCTTCTCGGCGACGCTCTTTCATTTGTGCTTGCAAATATTGGGTTGGCGTGCCGATATTGTAAAATCGGAAAAACTGCTCTCCTGTATTTGAAAAACAGATAATGACGCTTTCGATCAAGCAGGTGCGCTATTTCATTGCCGCGGCCAATGCCGGGCAGGTGAGCCAGGCCGCCATCGAGCTCAATGTCTCGCAATCGGCGGTCACCGCGGCGATCAAGCAACTCGAGGACGATCTCGCGGTCCGTCTGTTCGATCGCCAGCCGACCGGTGTCGCGCTCACCGCCGAGGGCACCCGCTTCCTGCACCGCAGGCTGCCGTTCACGCGGCAGTGAGGTTTTCCCGGGGTGTCGTTTGTCTCGGCTGGGACAAGCCCGGGGCGTGGTGCCTCCTAGAATCGAACGACCGTTCTCTTTTTCTTCGACCCCTTCCGATCCCGCCAGAGGAGACGCCATGGGCGCCAAGTACGAAGTTCGCGGCAACGTCGCCGTCGTCACGCTCGACAACCCGCCGGTCAACGGCCTGGGCTACGACACGCGGCGCGAGTTCAGCGCCGGCATCGAGCGCGCCGAGGCCGACCCGGCCGTCGCCGCCATCGTCATCACCGGCGCCGGCAAGGCCTTCTCGGGCGGCGCGGACATCAAGGAGTTCGGCAGCCCGAAGGCGATTGCCGAACCCAACCTGCTCACGCTCATCCGCCAGCTCGAGAACTGCAACAAGCCC
>CAZICN010000551.1:0-1673 GCA_964537655.1 uncultured Aestuariivirga sp. | reverse complement strand
CCTCTGGTCCGGACCGAAGCTCGCAATCGCCGGATCGAGCGTGGCGAGCGTGTTGGCGTGGCCCTGGATATGGCGGCGCAGTTCCTTGCGGGCATTCTCGATCGCGGTGACATCGATGGCGAAACGGGCCGAGCCGTCGGCGAGCTTGATCTCGTGGACATCGAGAGCGCATTTGGTGCCGCCGATCACCGCATGGGTACGGCCCTTGAGGCTCGTCTCCTTGTCGCCCTCCGGCGCCTCGATCTTCGCCTCATCGATGATCTCGATGCGGCCCGCGATGACAGCCTCGATATCGCGCGCCTCGACCGCCTTGATATAGCTGTCATTGACCCAGATCGTCTCGCCGCCCGTGTCCTTGAGCCAGATCGGAAAAGGTGCGGCGTCGAGCACGGCGCTCAGGCGCTCCACCTGCTTGCCGAGGCGGCGCGCATCATAGGCGAATTCGGTGACCTGGCGGCGCTCGCCGGCCAGGGGACGCAGGCGCAAGGTGGTGAAGCCGCCGGCGGTGCGCCCGTCCGCCTCGAGAAGCTCGCCTTCCATCGTGCGGATGCCGATATTGAACGGCGTGCCCTGGTCGCGCATCAGGGCGACCGCCGCAGCAAGTGCTTCGGCCGATTCGGGATCGAGCCAGGACGGGAAATCGAGCAGCGCGTCCTTGTCGGAAGGGATCTTGACCACGCCCTTCATGTCGCCGGTGATCCGGTTGGGCTGGCCCTCGCGTCCGTGCCAGATGATCAGCATCGTCGGCTCGGCCGTCAGTATCGCCTCGCTCTCATTGAGCGCTGTCTCGAGCTCGCGGGCGCGTCTCTCGGACGCCTGCTCCTCCCGGCTCAGCTTGCGGATGACGAAATAGGCCCAGAAGAACACGATCACCGCCGCGAACATGGCGGTGAAGGTCAAAGGCTCGTTGCTGAAATTGGTCAGGATCTGGTCGAGGCCCTGGGCCGAAGCCGGCGACGGCCCCGCGACGATGACCGTGACGGATGCGCCGAGCCCTGTCGTCCATGGGCGGACAGCTGTGCAAATAGAGGCACCGTCTCTGCGCATCGCGATCCCGATTATCCTTCTTGGGACGGCGCGTCCCGAGCCCAACCCCGCCTGTGACGCATGCTCACCTCAGCGCGTGATTTCGGTCCGATCACGCGCCAAATCCAAGGCTCGGCCACATCATCGCCTGGGCTGTTTCGGCCTAAGACGACCCGTGGCTGGGCGCCGAATCACCGGCCGCCCGCCTTGCAGGCAGGTATACAAGCAAAGTCGGGGCGCCGGAATCCTGTGCCGCCCTCAGGCGGCGCAGAATTCCGGCAAAGAGGTTCAGTAGCGATAATAATCCGGCTTGTAGGGACCCTGCCGGGTCACGCCGATATAGGCGGCCTGCTCGTCCTTGAGTTCGGTGAGCTTGACGCCGAGCTTGGCGAGATGAAGGCGCGCCACCTTCTCGTCGAGGGTCTTGGGCAGGACATAGACCTCGTTCTTGTACTTGCCGTTGCCGGCATTGGCGAAGAGCTCGACCTGCGCCAGGGTCTGGTTGGTGAAGGAGGCCGACATCACGAAGCTCGGATGGCCGGTGGCGTTGCCGAGATTGACCAAGCGGCCCTGCGACAGAAGGATGATCCGGGTCCCCTTGGGGAAATGAATCATGTCGACTTGCGGCTTGATGTTCGTCCACTGGT
>CAZICN010000550.1:0-1675 GCA_964537655.1 uncultured Aestuariivirga sp. | reverse complement strand
CGGCGTTTCCGCCACGGGCGTCAGGTGGGTACAGTCGCTGGACGCGGCTGGGAGTGGGCTTAGTTCCCCCACACCATCCGGTGGATTTCCGACCGGCGCATGCCGATATCGGCCAGGAGGCGGTCGTCGAGGGCCTGCAGCTGACGCTCGGCGCGGCTGCGCGACACATAGTTGACGACGCGGCTCGAAACGCGGGTCAGGAAGTCGGGAACGACGCGAGCGCCATTGCGGCTGGTTTCGCGGTTGAAAGTGGTCGTGGTCATGGTCTGCTCCTTGTTCGTCACACCGGACCAAAGGCCCCTCGGCCATCGCACCCGGTGAGGTGTTAACTGTTCTTGTGCACCGCACAAGCACGGTGCTTATATGAGAGGCCCAGGGTTCCACACCAGTGATGCCCTGAGAAGGCAGCCATGCACAAAACTCATAACGCCGTTCATGTCTCGTTAATCACTGCCCGGCGATGGGCAAACAGACATTTACAGCATTGAAAACAATAGATTTACCGCAATAAAGACACAGTCCGGACACAAACGGAAAACGATCCTTAAGATGCCCATATGGCACTGGTCGGCCAAGAATCAAAGCGATCTGAGGGATTCGCCATGCCCACAGCGCATAAAGTCAGCCGGTTTGATCTTTTGCAGCGCACAATTACCTTACGACAGATATTTCTGGTCCATTGCGCGTGAAAGGGCGATCGGGTCCAATGCGCCGGCTTCCCTCATTGCCCGGAGCCCGCAACGCCCATGAGAACCCTGTCCAAGCTCATCCTCGCCGCCCTTGCGGCCTGGCTCGTTTCCGCCGCTGCGCTCGCCGAAGAGGTGACCGTCACCTTCGTCCAGACCAACGACATCGACAAGTTCGAGGGCTCGGGCGTGCGCGGCGGCTTCGCCCGCCTCAATGCCGTCGTCCGGGCCGAGCGCGCCAAGGGCGGCCATGTCGTCTATGGCCATGCCGGCGACATGATCTCGCCCTCCCTCCTCTCCGGCCTCGACAGGGGCGAGCACACGATCATGCTGACCAATCTGGTGCCGCCCGATGCCTTCACGCCCGGCAACCACGAATATGACTTCGGCCCCGAGGTCTTCCTCAAGCGCATGTCGGAAGCGAAGTTCCCTCTCGTCGCCGCCAATCTGCGCGGCGCCGACGGCAAGCCGGTCGCGGGTTTCTCCGACACGCTGATGATCGAGCGCGGGCCGCTCAAGATCGGCATTGTCGGCCTGACCTCGGATGAGAGCGGCCATGCCTCGAGCCCCGGCAATCTCAAGATCGCCGATGCGGTCGAAACCGGCCTCGCCCGGGCGAAGGAGCTGCGCGAGGCGGGGGCGGATTTCGTCGTCGCCCTCACCCATTCCGGCCGCACCCAGGACCGCGCCATGGTCGAGAGCCGCCTGTTCGACCTGATCATGACCGGCCACGACCAGGATCTGCTCATCAATTATGACGGCCGCACCGCCATGATGGAATCCTACGAGCAGGCCGATTTCGTCACCATCGCCGACATCGTCTTCGACATTTCCGAGAAGGACGGCAAGCGCACCGTCAAATGGCGACCCAGTTTCCGGGTGATCGACACCAAGGACGTGACGCCCGATCCCGAGACCAGGATGAAGACGGACGAGCTCGCCGCCATGCTGGCGAAGGAGCTCGATGTCGCCATCGGCACGACCACGAC
>CAZICN010000549.1:0-1679 GCA_964537655.1 uncultured Aestuariivirga sp. | reverse complement strand
GGCAGCGTCAAGGGCAGGATCACGCGCCGGAGCGCCTCGAAACGCGTGCAGCCGTCGATCATTGCCGCTTCCTCCAGATCCTTCGGCACTCCGTCGAGGAAGGACTGCATCAGGAAGGTGGCGAAGGCGATGTTGAAGGCGGTGTAGATGATGATGAGGCCGTAGAGATTGTCGGTGAGCCCGAGCTGGCCCATGATCCGGTAGATCGGCGGGATGACCATCACCAGCGGAAAGGTCTGGGTCAGAAGCAGCACCAGGCTCACCAATGCCTTGCCACGGAAGCGGAAGCGCGACAGGGCATAGCCGGCGAAGGCGGCGACCGCGGTGACGATCACGGCGGTCGCCACCGAGACGATGATGCTGTTGAGGAAATAGCGGGGAAAGTCGGTGGCGTCGAGCACGCTCGCATAGTTGTCGAGCGTCATGCGGCTGGGCCACAGCCGGATGCCTTCGCTGTAGAGAAGATCCTGCGGCGTCACCGAGATCTTGATGGTCCAGTAGATGGGGAGCAGCGCGAAGACGACATAGCAGGCGACGGCCCCATAGAGGCCGATGGTGCCGGCGATGCGCTGGAAGAGGCTTTGGCCGGGCATGTCAGGCATCCCTCAGCAGCGTTCGGCGCATCTGGATGACGATCAGCGCATAGGCGATGAGAAGCACGAGGAGCAGCACGGCGATCGCCGAGGCATAGCCCTTGTCGAGCGACTTGAAGGCCGAGACATAGATATAGGTGGCGATCGTGTTGGTGGAGCCGGCGGGCCCGCCCGCCGTCATGACATAGATGAGATCGGCGAAGGTCGCGATCCACACGGTGCGCAGCATCACCGTGATGGCGATGGTGGGGGCGAGGAAAGGCAGCGTCACCTTGGAGAATTGCTGCCAGGGCGAGGCGCCGTCGATGGCGGCCGCCTCATAGAGCTCGGACGGAATGGATTTGCGCGCCGCCAGGAGCGTGATGGCGAAGAAGGGAATGCCGAACCACACATTGGCGATGATCGGACCCCACATGGCGGTCGCGGGGTCGGCGAGGATGGTGACCGGCTCGGCCTGGAGGCCGATGGCGTGGAAGACATGCGGCAGGGGACCGATCAACGGATTGAACAGCCACGCCCAGGTGAGGCCGGTGAGGAAGATCGGAACGGCCCAGGGCAGGAAGACGAGGCCCTGCACCAGCTTCCGGCCGTGGAACGGCCGGTTGAGAAGGAGCGCCAGGCCAAGGCCGAAGAAGAACTGCAGCGCGAGGCTCGCCAGCGTCCACCACAGCGTGTTGACGAGCGCGCCATGCAGCACCGTGTCGGAAAGCATGGCGCGATACTGGTCGAGGCCGACATATTCCGACCGGAAGGCCGAGAATTTGCGGAAGGAATAGGAGATGCCGATGATGAGCGGCACGATGAGGACGGTGAAGATCAGGATCAAAGCCGGGCTCAGATAGAGCCACGGCTCAAGCCAGCGGCGCCTGTCCGCTTGCTTTTGCAGATATCCGATATCTTCAGCGATGGCAGTCATGTCGTTGCATCTGGACGAAAGGTTGCGAGAGGTCTTCAAATATCTTCCCCTTCTCCCGTGCGAAGCATGGGAGAAGGTGGCCGAAGGCCGGATGAGGGCTCTTTCGTGCGACCTGCTGCGATCTCAACAAGTTATTACTGTTCAGGCAAAGAGCCCTCACCCGCCCGTCG
>CAZICN010000548.1:0-1703 GCA_964537655.1 uncultured Aestuariivirga sp. | reverse complement strand
CCAAGGGCCAGGTCGGTCAGCGGCCTTTCGAGATGGGCTACAAGACCATGATGTTCTTCAAGGACATGAAGGACGGCAAGGGCAACCCCACCGACCCGACCTTTACCGGCCTCGATGTCTGCACGCCGGAAACCGCCGACACCTGCATCGGCAAGTAAGCAAGTCCACGAAGCAGGCGGGCTGACACCCGCCTGCTTCTTTTTTCATCATCTCACCCCGAAAAGCTGAACATGCCCGATCGCTTCTCTCTCGATGGACGCGTGGCGCTGGTGACCGGCGCCTCGCGCGGTTTGGGCTTCGCCATGGCCGAAGCCCTCCTGGAACACGGCGCCAAAGTCATCCTCAATGCGCGAGACGAGGCGGCGCTGGCCGACGCGGCGCGAAAATTGAAGTCCGATCACCTGGCCTTCGACGTCGCCGATCCGGCGCAATGCCGCGACGCCTTCGCGAAAATCGTGGCGAGGCACGGCAAGCTCGACATTCTCGTCAACAATGCCGGCATCCAGCACAGGCGCCCGCTGGTCGATTGGGAGGATTCCGATTTCGACAGGGTCGTCGCCGTCAATCTCTCGGCCTGCTTCCGGCTCGCGCGTGATGCCGCGCGCCTCATGCTGCCCAACGGATTCGGCCGCATCATCAACACCGGATCGGTGGCGGCGATCCTCGGACGGCCGACGATCCATGCCTATGCCGCCGCCAAGGCCGGCCTGCACGGGCTGACGCGCTCGATGGCGGCCGAGATCGGCCGTCGCGGCGTCACCGTCAACGCCATCGCCCCCGGCTATTTCGCCACCGAGCTCAACACGGCTCTTCTCGAGGACAAGGCCTTCACCCAGTGGGTCGAAAGCCGCACGCCGGCGGGACGCTGGGCGAAACCTTCCGAGCTCGGCGGCGCGGTGGTGTTCCTGGCGTCCGATGCCGCCTCCTATGTCAACGGCCATGTGCTCGCCGTCGATGGCGGATTGTCGGTCAGTCTCTGACCTTCGACAGCGCGAGACTTGACAATCCGTCGGGCAACGGCTGGTTACGCGCCATGTCGATCGCCCACCCGCCTCTGCCTGAAGGCTATTCCCCCATTCCGCCGGGTCATGTCGCCAATGTCGCGACCTTCCTGGAAATGACGGCGCGGCCTGCGAGCCGGCCGCCCCCGGTCCGTGCCCCCGATCTGGCGCTCGAATCCTGGCGCGCTCCGGATCTCGCTGCCTATCGCGCGCTGTTCAGGACGATCGGCGAGAACTGGCTGTGGTATTCACGTCTGATGATCACGGATGAGAAGCTCGCCTATATCCTGCGCCGCCCCGATATCGCGCTCTACCGTCTCTTCCGGGGCGGCGATGTCGCGGGCCTTCTCGAGCTCGATTTCCACGCCACCGGGGAATGCGAATTGTCCTTTTTCGGACTGGTGCCTGGGGAGATCGGCAAGGGCTCGGGCCGCTTCCTCATGGACGAGGCCATCCGTCTCGCCTGGGAGAGGCCGATCAAGCGCTTCTGGGTGCATACCTGCACCTTCGATCATCCGGCGGCACTCTCATTCTACCGGCGCTCGGGCTTCACGCCCTATCAGGTGGCGGTCGAGATTCATCCCGACCCGCGCCTGACCGGCCACATGCCGCGCCATGCCGCGCCGCAAGTGCCGATCATCGAGTCATAGAGCCTTTCCCGTTTTGATCGAATCATTCCGGTTCGATCAAAACGGGTAAAAA
>CAZICN010000547.1:0-1714 GCA_964537655.1 uncultured Aestuariivirga sp. | reverse complement strand
GTTGCTTTTTTTGCCCTCGCCCCTCGAAGAGGGGAGAGGGAGGGCCCCATTGCAAAGCAATGGGAGGGTGAGGGGCATTTCCATTAAAGCAATTGATGTGAGTTGAATGCGTGAATGCGGGAGACAGGCCCCTCACCCTTCCCGCCGCTCCGCGTCGGGCCCCTTCCTTCTCCCCGCGGCGCTTTGCTTGCGGGGCGAGGGTAACATCATCCCAACCCCAGTTTCTTGCCGGCGGCGAGCGCCACCGGGCTCAGCGCGGAAGCGTCTTTGGCGATGAGCTCCGCCAGCTGCTTGCGCATGCGCGGATCCCAGTACGACTTGATGTGGTTGGCCGTCTCCTTGATCGCCTGCTCCTCCGGATAGGCGCCGAAGGCCGTGGCGATCTGATTGGCCATGCGTTTGATCTCGCTGAATTGGTCCGTGGTCATCTCATCCGCCTGATCAGTGAAAACATACGATGCCGTCGGGCGAACGGCTGGCGAGCGTCATGCCGGCGCCCTGCGCCAGGTGCAGCGCCAGGCCCGTCGGCGCCGAGATCGTGACGAGATGGGCAATGCCCACTTGCGCGCATTTCTGCACCAGCTCGAAGCTGCAGCGGCTGGTCATGGCGACGAAGCCCGCCTTGCGGTCGAGGCCTTTCCGTGTGACGGCGCCCAGCAACTTGTCGAGCGCGTTGTGACGGCCGATATCCTCGCGCACCAGCCTGATCTCGCCCTGCGGGCTCACCCAGGCGGCGGCGTGGACGGAATGATTGATGCGGTTCATCGGCTGGCGTGCCGGCAGGCCGGCAAAGGCCTTCTGGACGGAAACGGGATCGAGCGCGAAGGCCTCTATGATCGGGGCGGTCGGCTTGACGACATCGGCGATGTCCTCGACGCCGCACAGGCCGCAGCCGGTGCGGCCTTCGAGGGCGCGGGCAGTGCGCGGCCTGAGCGCCGTCGCGTCGACGGCGATATCGACACAGAAGCCGTTCTCGACGGGAAGCGAAACCACATTGCGGATGGCGTCGGCGTCAGTGACGAAGCCTTCCGAGAGCGAGAAGCCGACGGCGAAATCCTCGAGATCGGCCGGGGTCGCCATCATCACCGCGGTCGACACCGAATTGTGCATGATCGCCACCGGCACTTCCTCCGGCAATTGCCAGACGAGGCGGGCGCTCGTGCCATCGGGACGATGAAGGCGGCCCTCGGCCGGCCGCGATGTCGCGGGTTCGGCCTGCCAGGACGGATCGGGCCGCAGCGTCATCGCATCACTCGGCGGCGATCAGCGGCTTCACCGCAACGCGCTTGTGCTCGTTGTCGCGCTGCTCCCATTCGACCTGCCAGTCGGAGGGCTGGTTGGAGATGGTCACCTGCACGGCGGTCACCTTGTATTCCGGACAGTTGGTGGCCCAGTCGGAATTCTCGGTGGTGATCACATTGGCGCCGGTCACCGGGTGATGGAAGGTGGTGTAGACGACGCCCTGCGGCATGCGGTCGGCGATGACCGCGCGCAGCGTGGTGGCGCCGATGCGGCTCGACAACGACACCATCGAGCCTTCGCGGATGCCGCGCACTTCGGCATCATGCGGGTGGATCTCGAGCACGTCCTCGGGATGCCAGGCGACATTGGCGGTGCGCCGCGTCTGGGCGCCGACATTGTACTGGCTGAGGATGCGCCCCGTGGTCAGGATCAGCGGGAAGAATCGGTTGGCGCGTTCATCCGTCGGCACGAA
>CAZICN010000546.1:0-1714 GCA_964537655.1 uncultured Aestuariivirga sp. | reverse complement strand
GTGCTGTTTGCCAATGCGCCCTGGCTCTATGATGCGATCCGCCTTGGCGGTGCGGCTTATCTCATCTATCTCGGCATCGGCATGCTGCGCAGCGCGTGGCGCGGCGGGCGCATTGACAGCGCCGCCGCCGCGGCAACGGCAAGCCATCGCATATTCCTGCGCTCGCTCGGCGTGCAGCTTTCCAATCCGAAGGCGGCGGTGTTCTTCGGCTCGATCTTCGTGGCGATGCTGCCGCAAGATATCCCCGTCTGGATGATGGTGGCGCTTCTCGTCATTGTCACGACGAATGAGGTCGTCTGGTATGTCCTGGTGGCTCTGTGCTTCGGATCGGCGCCGATGCGTCGCTTCTATATCGGGGCCAAGACATGGATCGACCGGGTGACCGGCCTATTCCTCGGCGCGCTCAGCCTCAGGATCCTGTGGCAGGCCCGCGAGGCGGCCTGATCATCGGCGTGAGGAGCCTCGACATTGCGATAGCGGGATGCGGGCCTGCGGGGCTTGCTGTCGCTTTGGGACTGACGCAGATCGGCCATAGAGTCAGGCTCTTCGATCAGTTCGATGAGCCGAAGCCCCTGGGATCGGGCTTGATGATGCAGCCCGCTGGTCTTGAAGCGCTGGACTGGCTGGGCCTTGGCGATCGCCTGCGTGCGCTCGGCGCGCCGATCGACCGGCTCTATGGGCGCGAAATCCATTCCGGACGCATCGTGCTCGATGTGCGCTATGAGGCGCTTGGCAATGGCCGACGCGGTCTTGCAGTACATCGCGCCGCGCTGTTCAACATTCTCTTTGATGAAGTGAAGGCGCTCGGTCTGCCTTTAGAGACAAGCGTGAGGATCGCCAGGCTGGGCCGTGCCGCCGACCGGCGTCCGTCTTTCGTTTCGGATAACGGGCACCATCATGGTCCGTTCGATCTCGTCATCGACGCGCTGGGCAGCCGGTCGCCGCTCATCGACGAAGCGGCGGCGCCGGCCACGCGCAAGAGCCTCGCCTATGGCGCACTGTGGACGACACTGCCCTGGCCGACCTCGCCCTTCGATGGCCGGGCACTCGAGCAGCGCTATGAGCGAGCTTCGGTGATGATCGGCGTGCTGCCGGTCGGCCGGCGCTTCCTGGGCGATGCTCCACAAGCTACCTTCTTCTGGAGCCTCAAGACCGAGGACTATCCGCAATGGAAGGCGCAAGGCCTAGCCGCCTGGCGCGAGCGCGTGGCGGGGCTGTGGCCCGAAACCGAGCCGCTGCTCAGGCAGATAACCGACCCCGATCAGATGATCCTGGCCGGCTACGGCCATCACACGCTGCCTTTGCCCTATGGCGAGCGCATCGTCTTCCTCGGCGACAGCGCCCATTCGACCAGTCCGCAGCTCGGACAGGGCGCCAATATGGCGCTGCTCGATGCAAAGGCGCTGGTGGAAGCCTTCGAGATGCGAGGGGAGCTTGAAGAGGTCCTTGCCCTCTATGCCAGGAAGCGCCGCGCCCATGTACGGCTCTACCAGCTCATGAGCGCCGTCTTCACGCCTTTCTATCAGTCGGACAGCCATATCCTGCCCCTCCTGCGGGACTGGCTGGTGGCGCCGGCGAGCCGGGTGCCCCTGGTGGTCCGCGGGCTTGCCCGGGTCGTCGCGGGCGATTTTGGACGGGGCCATAAAAATTGAGCCTTTTTAAGCCTTTAGCGGCGGATGCTGAGGTCATGTCTCCGGCATGACAGAGCAAGCCC
>CAZICN010000545.1:0-1727 GCA_964537655.1 uncultured Aestuariivirga sp. | reverse complement strand
AGAAGGTGCCCGAAGGGCGGATGAGGGTGTCGTTGTATCCGCAGCATCGCCCACCGCGCAGAAATCCGGTTGTGATGGGACGTGTGGTGTCGGTGTCTGTGGCATCGTGGGTTCGTTTACCGGCATTTAGACCACACCCTCACCCGGCCTTCGGCCACCCTCTCCCGCAGGCGGGAGAGGGGGCGATCCTTGTTGTGGCTTGCCTGTTGATCCAGTCTGTTCGGATATTCCTTCGGCCTCCGCGATGGGCGGGCTCGTCGTGTCGCCGGCGAGGATCTCGGCGACATGGCGCACCTTGAGACCTGAGCCTTCGCGTTTGAGCTTGCCGGCCATGTTCATGAGGCAGCCCATGTCGCCGGCGAGCAACAGGTCGGCTCCCGTGGCGGCGATCCGCTTCGCCTTCTTGGCGACCATGACATTCGAGATGTCGGGATATTTGACGCAGAACGTGCCGCCGAAGCCGCAGCACACTTCCGCATCCTCGAGCTCGACGAGCTCGAGCCCCTCGATGCTGCGCAGCAGCTTGCGCGGCTCGGCCTTGACGCCGAGCTCGCGCAGGCCCGAGCAGGAATCGTGATAGGTGACGGTGCCCGCGAATTTGGCCGCGACCTTTTCCTGCTTCATCACCCGGACGAGGAAGGACACGAGCTCATGGGTCTTCTCCGCCAGCGCGTCGGCGGCCCGGCGATCGGCGCTGCCCGGCGCGAAGAGTTCGGGATAATGCGCCTTGATCATGCCGGCGCAGGAGCCTGACGGCGCCACCACATAGTCATAGGCCGAGAAGGCCCTGATGACGGCCCGGGCGATATCGGCGCTGTCCTTGCGGTCGCCCGAATTGAAGGCCGGCTGCCCGCAGCAGGTCTGGTTTTCCGGCACCTCGACATCGCAGCCCGCGTCTTCCAGCAGCTTGACGGTGGCGAAGCCGACCGAGGGCCGGAACAGGTCGACGAGGCAGGTCACAAAAAGGCCGACGCGCGGCCGGGTCAGCTCCATGCGGTGCATCCCAAATGGTTCCGGCCCGTCTTATCGCGCGGGGCAAGGCTGCCCTGCAAGGACTTATATGACAAATCGATTGAGCATTAGGCCGCAGTGTGGGACTAAGAGGCCGCCATGGTCGCTATGCCCCTGCCCGACAAAGCCACGCTCGCCCGGCGGCGCGAGATCGTTCAGGCGTTGCGTCAGTTGGTGCCGGGCGAAGGCGTCATCGAGACACCCGTCGAGATGCGCGCCTACGAGACCGACGGGCTCACCGCCTATCGCCAGATGCCGCTGGTGGTGGTGCTGCCCGAGACCACCGCGCAGGTCGGCGCCGTTCTCGGATACTGCCATGCCAACGCCATCAAGGTCGTGCCGCGCGGTGCCGGCACCTCGCTTTCGGGTGGCGCCTTGCCGCTCGCCGACGGCGTGCTCCTGGGCCTCGGCAAGTTCAACCGCATCCTCGAGGTCGACTACGCCAATCGCTGCGTCGTCACCCAGCCGGGCGTCACCAATCTCGCCATCACCCAGGCGGTCCAGCACAAGGGCTTTTATTACGCGCCCGATCCCTCCTCGCAGATCGCCTGCACGATCGGCGGCAATGTCGCGGAGAATTCGGGCGGCGTGCATTGCCTGAAATACGGGCTCACCGCCAACAATGTGCTCGGCATCGAAATGGTGCTGGTCACCGGCGAGGTGATCCGGCTCGGCGGCAAGCATCTCGACAGCGAGTCCTATGACCTGCTGGGCGT
>CAZICN010000544.1:0-1735 GCA_964537655.1 uncultured Aestuariivirga sp. | reverse complement strand
CGCTAGTGTCCCGAATCCGAAGTTCGCATCATATCGCCGCGCCTTCCGAGCGAACTTCGGATTCGAAAGGACACTAGAAAATCCAAGATTCTAGTGTGGTTTTGGTTCAGAAATTCCCTCAAATCCTGACCGCAATACTGGAGGGAATTTCTGAACCACCACACTAGCATGGCACAGGTGATCGTCGAAGGCTGGCCGTCCGATGAGCTCAGCGCACTCCGGCCAGCACCTGGCGGATGGACTTCGCCATCTTGTCGACGATCTCGGTGAGTTCGCCTTCGCTCGCATTATAGGGTGGCGCCAGGATGACGCAGTCGCCGGCGGTGCCGTCGACATTGCCGCCCACGGGATAACAAATGAGTCCGTTTTCAAGGGCTTGCTGGCGGATGCGCAGGTAGAGCTTGAGCTCGGCCGGAAACGGCGCCTTGGTCTTGCGGTCGCGCACCAGCTCGAGCGCCTGGAAGAAGCCCCGGCCGCGGATGTCGCCCACCGCCTCGATGTCCGAGGTGGCCTCGGCCATCATGCGGGCGAGCTTCGGCCCCCATTCCATCACCCGTTCGACCAGCTTCTCGCGCGTGACGATCTTCTGGACCGCGACGCCCGCCGCGCAGCAGGCGGTGTGGCCGGTGAAAGTGTGGCCGGTGAGCGGCCCACCATGGACGGGTGCGAAAGCATCGGCGAGTTTCTGCGAATAGACGGCGGCGCCGAGCGGCAGGTAGCCGGCGGCGAGGCCCTTGGCGACCGACATGATATCGGGCTCGACGCCGTCATGGGCGAGTGCCCGCCAGGGTCCGCAGCGGCCGGCTCCCGACATGACTTCATCGGCGATGAGGAGGATGCCGTGCCGGTCGCAGATTTCGCGCACGCGTTTGGCGTAGCCTGCAGGGGCGGGGACGCAAGCCCCGGCGGCGCCGACGACGGGCTCGAAGATGAAGGCGGCGACGTTCTTCGCCCCGACGCGCAGGATCTCGTCCTCGAGCTCCCGGGCGCAGGCCTCGCCCGTGGTCTCGGCCGTGGCGCCCGCCGGCGGGCGATAGACATTGGCGGGCGACAGATGCGAGGCAGGGACGAGCGCGCCCTCGAAGGCGGCGCGTCTTTCGAGGAAGCCCGACACCGAAAGCGCCCCGATCGTATTGCCGTGCCAGGAGCGCTCGCGCGCGATGAAGCGACGGCGGCTCATCTCGCCCTTTGCCGCATGATATTGCAGCGCCAGCTTGAGGCAGCTCTCGACGGCTTCCGACCCGCCGGTGACGAACACCATATGCCTGAGACTGCCGCCGCAATTGCGCGCGACGATCTCGGTCAGTTCCTCCAGCGCATCGGTGGTGAAGTTGTAGCGATAGCCATGCGCGATGTTCTTGAGCTGTTCGGCGATGGCGGCGTTGACCTCTTCATTGCCGTGGCCGATGCAATAGACGGCGGGACCGCTCGAGCCGTCGATATATTGCTTGCCCTGCGCGTCGTGGATGTAGCTGCCCTTGGCCCATTTGGCCTTGGGCAGATTGGCCGCCGCTGTCGTGATACTGGTGGGAAGAGGCTGTTTGGTCATGCGCGGACATCCGTGATCTGGCGTGAGTGGCGAAGCTCAGCTAGTGGTCCGCTTCTAACATTCGCATCCCGCCTGTGGCGGCACCTTTGCGAATGTTAGAAGCAAAAGGACCACTAGCAGGCATAAGGTTTCTAGTGGAGTTTTGGATTTGACATTCGCTTGCCGAACGTGCGGCCAGAGGGGTAG
>CAZICN010000543.1:0-1776 GCA_964537655.1 uncultured Aestuariivirga sp. | reverse complement strand
CGCCGGCCTGCCGCTGCAGGACATGGAGTTCGTGCAGTTCCACCCGACCGGCATCCATGGCGTCGGCGTCCTCATCACCGAGGGGGCGCGCGGCGAGGGCGGCTATCTCACCAATTCGGCGGGCGAGCGCTTCATGGAGCGTTATGCGCCCTCCGCCAAGGATCTCGCGTCGCGCGATGTCGTGTCGCGCTCGATGACCATCGAGATCCGAGAAGGCCGCGGCATCGGGCCCGAGAAGGACCACATCCATCTCCATCTCGAGCATCTCGACCCCACGGTCCTCGAGGAGCGCCTGCCCGGCATCAGCGAATCGGCCAAGATCTTCGCCAATGTCGATGTGACGCGCGATCCGATCCCGATCGTGCCGACGGTGCACTACAACATGGGCGGCGTGCCGACGAACTATCATGGCCAGGCGCTGGCCGGCGACGGCAAGAATCCGGAAAAGGTCGTGCCCGGCCTCTATGCGGTGGGCGAGGCCGCCTGCGTCTCCGTCCACGGCGCCAACCGGCTCGGTTCCAATTCGCTCATCGACCTCGTCGTCTTCGGCCGCGCCGCGGCCCTCAAATGCGCCGAGGAGGTCGAGCCCAACATGCCGCATGCCGAACTGCCGAAGGATGCGGGCGAGGCCTCGATCGCCAGGCTCGACCGCTATCGCTTCGCCAA
Organism: uncultured Aestuariivirga sp.; assembly: GCA_964537655.1. Taxonomy (GTDB): domain Bacteria; phylum Pseudomonadota; class Alphaproteobacteria; order Rhizobiales; family Aestuariivirgaceae; genus Taklimakanibacter. The sequence continues at coordinate 1,110 of CAZICN010000543.1, read as the reverse complement.
GGGCGCAACGCCGACGGCGCAGTTGCGCACCCGCATGCAGAAGACCATGCAAAGCAACTGCGCGGTCTTCCGCACCGGCGAGGTGCTGAAGGAGGGCGCGAAGCTGATCGACGAGGTGTGGCGGGCGACCGACGACATCCATGTCTCGGACCGCTCGCTGATCTGGAATTCCGATCTCGTCGAGACTCTCGAATACGACAATCTCATCCTGCAGGCGGCGGTGACGGTCGAAGGGGCGCTCGCCCGCAAGGAGAGCCGCGGCGCCCATGCGCGCGAGGACTTCCCCAACCGTGACGACAAGAGCTGGATGAAACACACGCTCGCCTGGGCCGATGACGCCAAACGCAAGGTGAAGCTCGGCTATCGCCCGGTGCATGATTACACGCTCTCCAACGACATCGCCTATATCAAGCCGAAGGCGCGGGTATATTAGGAGCAGGACGTCAGATGGTTGCCTTCAGCCTTCCGCAGAATTCCAAGGTCGATGCCGGCAAGATCTGGCCCGCCCCGCACAAGGGCGATCTCAGGGAGTTCCGCATCTATCGCTGGTCGCCCGACGATCACCGCAATCCGCGCCTCGACACCTATTATGTCGACGTCAAATCCTGCGGGCCGATGGTCCTCGACGCCCTGATCAAGATCAAGAACGAGCAGGACGCGACGCTGACCTTCCGCCGGTCCTGCCGGGAAGGCATCTGCGGCTCCTGTGCCATGAATATCGACGGCACCAACACGCTCGCCTGCCTCAAGGCGATCGAGGATGTGAGGGGGCCGATCAAGGTCTATCCCTTGCCGCATATGCCGGTGGTCAAGGACCTGGTGCCCGATCTCACCCGCTTCTATGCCCAGCACCGCTCGATCGAGCCCTGGCTCAAGACCACGACGCCCACACCCCAGGCCGAATGGCTGCAGTCGCGCACCGACCGCGCCAAACTCGACGGTCTCTATGAGTGCATCCTGTGCGCCTGCTGCTCGACCTCATGCCCGAGCTATTGGTGGAACGGCGAGCGTTATCAGGGCCCCGCGGTTCTGCTCCAGGCCTATCGCTGGCTGATCGACAGCCGCGACGAAGCCAAGGGCGAGCGCCTCGACAATCTCGAGGATCCGTTC
>CAZICN010000542.1:0-1784 GCA_964537655.1 uncultured Aestuariivirga sp. | reverse complement strand
AGGAAACCATCAGCCATCGGGCGTCGCGGCCCAGCCCTCGCGCGTGCCGCGATGCAGGACGACGTCGGTCTCGACGATGTCGCCGGCGCCGATTTCGGGCTGCTTCTGCAGCGCCTTGTAGAGCGGGGTGAAGTCGGGCGACGTCGCCTTGAACAGTTCCTCGAAACTGCGGATCACGAAATAGGTGTTCTGGAACGTGTCGATGCGGTAGCGGGTGCGCATCACGCGCATGAGATCGAAGCGGACTCGGTTGGGTGCGGCACTTTCGAGCGCATGGATCGACTCGCTCTTCGACGACATGATGCCGGCGCCATAGATGCGCAGGCCCTTCGCCGTCTCGATCAGCCCGAACTCGACCGTGTACCAGTAGAGCCGCGCCAGGTTGGGGAGGGCGCCGAGCTTCAGCGCCTTGACGCCGCCCTTGCCATATTCGGCGACGAAATCGGCCATCACCGGGTTCATCAGCAAGGGCACATGGCCATAGAGGTCGTGGAAGACATCGGGCTCCTCGAGATAATCCATCTGGCCGGGCTTCCTGATCCACCAGGTGGCGGGAAAGCGGCGGTTGGCGAGATGGTCGAAGAAGACGTCATCGGGCACGAGACCCGGCACCGCGACGACCGACCAGCCGGTCGCCCGGCCAAGGACTTCGCTGAGCTTCGTGAAATCGGGAATGCCGTCGGCGGCGACGCCGAGGCCTGAAAGTCCGTCGAGATACTCGTCGCAGGCGCGGCCCTTGAGGATCTCGGCCTGGCGGCGGAACAGCGTCCGCCATGTCTCGTGGTCTTCCCGGGTGTAGGCGGCGACGGGCTGGTCGATGGTAAAGTCCGCCCGCACATTCTCTTGCTGCAAGGCTGTCATGGCATGCACTCCTTCTAGCGCCGATACGGCGGAGCACCATGATAGCGCCAGAGCGCTTCCCGCCAAAGGCCTGCCCCGGACCCTATCCGGGGTTGCTCGACTTTGGCGATAAGGAAGCGCTCCAAGATATATGTTTACGAGCCTTTTTTACCCGTTCTGATCGAATCATTCCGATTCGATCAGAATGGGAAAGGCTCTATGTCTCGCTGTTCAGGAATTCGAAGATCGGCAAGGCGCTCACCATCGGGTTCAGCCTCGACGGCACGGAATTCGTCGCCCTCAATGGTGGGCCGCATTTCAAGTTCAGCGAAGCCGTCTCCTTCACCATCGATTGCCAGTCGCAGGCCGAGGCCGACGACCTGTGGGAAAAGCTCTCGGCCGGCGGCTCGAAAGGCCAGTGCGGCTGGCTCAAGGACAAATACGGCCTCTCCTGGCAGATCGTGCCCGGCGTGCTGGTGGCGCTCCTGAGCGATCCCGAAGGACACCCTCATCCGGCGCTTCGCGCCACCTTCGCCCGCAGGCGGGAGAAGAGGGAAGCAACGACTGAGACCCGCAATACTTCAAATGCGATAGCCTTTCCCCCTTGCGGGAAGGATAAGCTCTATCGCGTCAGACCGGCGCGCAGGACTGCTCGAGCCAGGCGAGCTCCGCGCCTTCGAGGAAGGCGCCGATCTCGCGCAGGACACGCGCGTGATAGGTGTTGAGCCAGGCGATCTCATCGGGAGCGAGTAGCGCGGGCTCGATCAGGCGGCGGTCGATCGGGCACAAGGTCAGCGTCTCGAAGGACAGCATCGCCCGTCACGACAAGTTCAAGGGCAAGTACGATCTCAACTTCCCGCTATTGTCGGACGAGGACGGCAAGATCTGCGAGAAGTACGGCCCCTGGATCGACAAGAGCCTCTATGGCCGCAAATACATGGGCA
>CAZICN010000541.1:0-1790 GCA_964537655.1 uncultured Aestuariivirga sp. | reverse complement strand
GGCGCCGAGACGCGCATATTTCTCCTTGTCCTTGAGAAAGCCGACGATCTCGATGAGCTCGGCCTCCGCCTCGTCGACCCCCGCCACATCGGCGAAGGTGACGCCGGTATCCTTCTCGACATAGACCTTGGCCTTGGACTTGCCGACATTCATCATGCCGCCCAGGCCCTGCTTGTCGATGAGGCGGCGGAAGAAGAACATATAGAGCGCGAAGAAGAACAGCACCGGCACGATCCAGGACAGCAGCGTCGAGAGGAAGCCGTTGCTCACTTGCCCCGAGAATTTCACATTGTACTGGGCGAGATCGTTGGCGACGGCCGGGTCGACGCGTGTCGTGGTGAAATAGTCCTTGCCGTTCTGCGGCGTCTTGAACTTGCCTTCGATGGTGTTCTGGCTGACCTGGACCTCGGTGATCTCGCCCTTCTTGAGCAGCGCCAGGAAATCCGAATAGTCGAGCGGCTCGACGCTGCGGTAGGTCTGCCACCAGCCTTGGACGAACAGGATGCCGAGGACCGCGAGCGTCACATACCACATGTTGAATTGCTGCTTCTTGTCCATCCTGTCTGGCTCCTGAAACTATTCTCAAGCGAGACTAACAAGCGGGGCCGGGCCTGTCACCCTGGCCAGGAGGAAGGATTCCTGCACCCACGATCCTCCCTCTTCGCGCGATGCGCGGATCGTCATGCCCCGGTAATGTCATCCCGGCGAAAGTGACGGTGTCTCCAAACCCCGGCGCAAGTGACGGGCTCGAATTGCGGTGGGATGCATCAAACCCATATTCCGTCATCCCGGCGAAAGCCGGGACCCATTAAATTGGTGAAGCGCGAGCAATGCCGCCCGGTTGATCCTATTCAGGGGGTCCCGGCTTGCGCCGGGATGACGGATGAGGGGATATGACGGATTCAAAGATACCAGGATGGCGGGACGAGGCTAGGATACCGGCATGAGAGAGGAGAAGGTCCCCGCGGTCTATATTCTCGCCAGCAAGCGGCACGGCACGCTCTATGTCGGCGTGACCAGCGATCTGTGCAGCCGCGTCGCCGCGCACAAGCAGGGCTCGATCGCTGGCTTCACTCGGAAATACAAGGTGAAGATGCTGGTGTGGTATGAGTACCACGGCTCGATGGACGAGGCGATCCGGCGGGAGAAGCAGCTGAAGGAATGGCAGCGCGGCTGGAAGATCGAACTCATCGAGAAACTCAATCCGGTCTGGCGCGATCTCTTCGAGGAGATGTGCGGCGCTTGGATCGAATGACGGCCATGCCGATACTCCGTCATTCCCCAGTAACGTCATCCCGGCGAAAGCGACGGGCTCGAATTGCGTGGGACGCACCAAACTCATATTCCGTCATCCCGGCGCAAGCCGGGACCCACTGAATAGGATCAACCGGGCGGCGTTGCCCGCGCTTCACCAATTTAATGGATCAAGGCCTTCGCCGGGATGACGGAAAAACGAATCCGAGATGCACTCACCCCTTTGCAATCGCGGACTGAAACATGCGAAGCGCGGAAATGTCAGGATGGAGGATGGTCCCCGTTCCTGCTGAAGCGAAGTGAGGACGCCTGTCGCATGCAAGGAGCACCCCGCGGATCGAGAGGCCTGGCGATCGATTTCCCGGCGCTCGGCGATTCCCTGTTCCGTCCTGTTATTTTCCTGATCCTGACCGCCAAGTCTTTGATATTGCTGGGGCGAGAAATTTTTTTGCGAAATTTCCCTGTTATTCCCTGTAAATCCCTGTTTTCGCCGCGCCACAGCCGGGCTTCACCCGGGCCGGACCTCGCAGCCTCGC
>CAZICN010000540.1:0-1807 GCA_964537655.1 uncultured Aestuariivirga sp. | reverse complement strand
GGCGTCGTGCATGTGAATGCGTCGTTCAACAATACGATGATCACCATCACCGACGTGCAGGGCAACACCATTGCCTGGGCCTCGGCCGGCAAGCTCGGCTTCAAGGGCTCGCGCAAATCGACGCCCTATGCCGCCCAGGTCGCCGCCGAACAGGCGGGCAAATCGGCCATGGAGCACGGCATGAAGACCGTGGAAGTGGAAGTCAGCGGTCCGGGCTCGGGCCGTGAATCAGCTCTGCGCGCCCTCCAGTCCTGCGGCCTTCAGGTCACCACGATCCGCGACGTGACCCCCATTCCGCACAATGGCTGCCGGCCGCCGAAGCGCCGCCGCGTCTGACGAGATTTTCCGGAAGCGGCAACGCTTCCCCAGCACAGTGAATAGCGAACCTCAACGCCTCCCTAGTGGCGCCAAGGTTCTGAACAGGATGAAACCATGCACGTAAATCAGAAGAACTGGCAGGAGCTCATCCGTCCGAGCAAGCTCGAAGTCTCGGCCGGGCGTGAACGCAAGCGGGTGGCGACGCTGGTCGCCGAGCCGCTCGAGCGCGGGTTCGGCACGACGCTCGGCAATGCGCTGCGCCGCGTTCTTCTCTCCTCGCTGCAGGGTGCCGCGGTGAGTTCGGTGCAGATCGACGGCGTTCTGCATGAATTCTCCTCGATCGCGGGCGTGCGCGAGGACGTCACCGACATCGTCATCAACATCAAGGAAATCGCGCTTGCCATGCATGCGGAAGGGCCGAAGCGGCTCGTCCTGCGCAAGGAAGGCCCGGGCGTGGTCAAGGCCGGCGATATCCAGCAGACCGCCGATGTGCAGATCCTCAACCCCGAGCATGTCATCTGCACGCTCGACGAAGGTGCGGAAGTGCGCATGGAGTTCACCGTCAACAACGGCAAGGGCTATGTGCCCTCCGAGCGCAACCGTCCCGAGGACGCGCCGATCGGTCTCATTCCGGTCGACAGCATCTACAGCCCGGTGCGCCGCGTCTCCTACAAGATCGAGAACACCCGCGAAGGCCAGATCCTCGACTATGACAAGCTGATCATGACGGTCGAGACCAACGGCTCGATGAGTCCGGAAGACGCGGTCGCCTATGCGGCGCGCATCCTGCAGGACCAGCTCTCGGTGTTCATCAATTTCGACGAGCCGTCGAAGATCGTTCACGAGGACATCCGCCCCGAGCTCGAATTCAATGCCGCGCTCCTCAAGAAGGTCGACGAGCTCGAGCTTTCGGTGCGCTCGGCCAACTGCCTGAAGAACGACAACATCGTCTATATCGGCGACCTGATCCAGAAGACCGAGGCGGAAATGCTCCGCACGCCGAACTTCGGCCGCAAGTCGCTGAACGAGATCAAGGCTGTTCTCGCCGAGATGGGGCTGCACCTGGGCATGGAAGTGCCCGGCTGGCCGCCGGAGAATATCGAAGATCTCGCCAAGCGTTACGAAGACCAATACTGATTTTTAGAAAGAGAGTACCTCCCATGCGCCACGGCAATCAGGGCCGCAAGTTCAACCGCACCGCTTCTCACCGCAAGGCGATGTGGGGCAACATGACCGCCGCGCTGATCAAGCACGAGCAGATCAGGACCACCTTGCCCAAGGCCAAGGATCTGCGTCCGGTGATCGAGAAGCTGGTGACCTTGTCGCGCCGCGGCGCCAAGGACCTGCATGCCCGCCGCCAGGCGCTGGCCCAGATCAAGGACGCCGATCAGGTGACCAAGCTGTTCGACGTGATCGGTCCGCGTTACGCCGGCCGTCCGGGCGGGTATACCCGCGTGCTGAAGGCCGGTTTCCGTCATGGCGACAATGC
>CAZICN010000539.1:1411-1816 GCA_964537655.1 uncultured Aestuariivirga sp. | reverse complement strand
CACGCCGATGGGCGGCGGCGGACCGAACTACCCCAACATGTGACGCCCGCGCCCGTGCGACTCACGAAAGCTTGTCCGAAACTCGGGGGCCCTGCCGCAAGGTCGGGCCCCTCTGCATTGCGCGCGCGCCTGCGCCGGGCTACCTTCGCCGGACCCTGAAGGAGAGGCCGATGCGCCAGATCATGTCCCGCTGCCTGACCGTGCTCATCCTCGCCGCAAGCCTTGCCGCGCCGGTCCGGGCCGAGGAGAAGATCGACAGCGGCGCCTATCTTGCCGCCCGCATCGCCGAGACCGAGAATGACTTCCGCGCTGCCGCCACCTGGTTTGCCAAGGCGATCATCGCCGATTCGCAGAACCCCCTGCTTCTGGACGGCGCGATCCTGGCGGAAATCGGCGTCGGTGACT
>CAZICN010000539.1:0-1401 GCA_964537655.1 uncultured Aestuariivirga sp. | reverse complement strand
TACCCTGGCCACCGAAGCCGCCGGTCTGCGCAAGAGCCTGGCAGGCGACCCCAGCCAGTTGGCAGAGATTGCGCTGATCGCCGATCAGGCCAAGCGCGAGGATTACGCCGCGCTGATCGCCGGGGCCGAAGCTGGGCGCGACGTCGGCGAGCTGGCCAATTCGCTGGTGGTCGCATGGGCCAAGGTCGGCGAAGGCAAGATGTCCGAGGCGCTGGATGATTTCGACGCCTTGACGAAGAAGAAGGGCTTCGAAGCCTTCGGCTACTATCACAAGGCACTTGCGCTGGCGTCGGTCGGCGATTTCGAGGGCGCCGATGAAATCCTCTCCGGCAAGGCCGCCGGAACCATCACCGTCATGCGGCGCGGGGTCTTCGCCCATGCCCAGATCCTGAGCCAGCTCGAGCGCAATGCCGATGCCATCGCACTGCTCGACAAGGCCTTCGGCACCGCGCCCGACCCCGTCGTCGATGCCGTGCGCCGCCGCCTGCAAGCCGGGGAACCGATCCCCTTCGACACCGTGACTTCGGCCCGTGACGGGATTGCCGAGGTCTTCTTCACCATCTCGACCGCGCTGAACGGCGAGGCAGATCCGGTCTACACCCTCTTGCATCTGCGTGTCGCGGGCTTCCTGCGGCCGGACCATTCCGATGCCCTGCTCATGACCGCCGATGTTCTGGAACAACTCGGCCAGAACGATCTGGCGGTCGAGACCTTTGCCGCCTTCCCGCCGGAAGACCCGAACTATGTCACCGCCGAAGTCGGCCGGGCCAGGGCGCTGCGGTCGCAAGGCAAGTCGGATGCCGCCATCGAGGCGTTGCAGACGCTCGCCCGGTCGTATGGCGATATTCTGGGCGTGCAGTTCGCGCTGGCCGATACTCTCCGGTCGGAAGAGCGCTTCGATGAGGCCGTGACTGCCTATTCTGCCGCCATCGAACTCAGCCAGGCGGCAAAATCCGAGAACTGGGTGCTCTACTTCTATCGCGGCATCAGTCACGAACAGTTGAAGGACTGGGCACCCGCCGAGGCCGATTTCCGCAAGGCGCTCGACCTGAACCCGACCCAGCCGCAGGTGCTGAACTATCTCGGCTACGGTCTGGTCGACCGGGGCGAAAAGCTGGACGAAGCCCTTGGCATGATCGAGAAGGCCGTCGCCGCCGACCCAGAACAGGGCTACATCATCGACAGCCTCGCCTGGGCCTATTTCAAGCGCGGGCGCTATGCCGATGCGCTGGAGCCGATGGAAAAGGCCTCGCTGCTGGAGCCGGTCGATCCGATTGTCACCGATCATCTGGGCGACATCTACTGGATGAACGACCGCAAGCTGGAGGCGCGCTTCCAGTGGCGCCGCGCCATGACCCTGGACCCCGAAACGATCCGCAACGTGTTCCATCGAGTGGGCAT
>CAZICN010000538.1:0-1817 GCA_964537655.1 uncultured Aestuariivirga sp. | reverse complement strand
TCGGCCATGGCAATGTCGCCGGCATGGGCGAGGCTCTTTACGGCGTGAAGGACGAACTGCCGACCTATCGCGCCCATAACGAGCAGGCCATGGCGCATGCGGCCATCGCCTTCGCCAAGGCGACGCGCCGGCGCCGGATGATGGCGTGCACGACATCCATCGGTCCGGGCGCGCTCAACATGGTGACGGCGGCGGCGGTCGCCCATGTCGACCGCCTGCCCGTGCTGTTCCTTCCCGGCGACATCTTCGCCAGCCGCAAGCCCGATCCGGTGCTGCAGCAGATCGAGGATTTCGGCGACGGCACATCCTCCGCCAATGACTGCTTCAAGCCGGTGTCGCGCTATTTCGACCGCATCCAGCGCCCCGAGCAGCTCATCCCGGCACTGCATCGCGCCATGGAAGTGCTGACCGATCCCGCCGATTGCGGACCGGTGACGCTGGCGCTCTGCCAGGATGTCCAGGCCGAGGCCTATGACTATCCAGCGAGCTTCTTTGCCGAGAAGCTGTGGACGCAGCGCCGCATCCGCCCCGACGAGAACGAGCTCGCCCGCGCCGTTGCCACGTTGCGCGCGGCGAAGAAGCCGGTGATCATTTCGGGCGGCGGCGTGCTCTATTCGGAAGCCTCCTCGGCGCTGGCGGGCTTCGCCGAGCGCCACGGCATCCCGGTCGCCGAGACCCAGGCCGGCAAGTCGTCGCTTCCCTTCCTCAATCCGCTCAATATGGGCGCCGTCGGCGTGACCGGCACCTCGGCCGCCAATCACCTGGCCGAAGAGGCCGATGTCATCATGGCGGTCGGCACGAGGCTGCAGGATTTCACCACCGGGTCCTGGGCCCTGTTCAAGAATCCGGGCAAGACCATCATCGGCCTCAACACCCAGGTCTTCGACGCCACCAAACATCAAGCCCTGCCCCTGATCGCCGATGCGAGAACCGGGCTGGAAGAGCTTTCCGCCGATCTCGGCAACTACAAGGCGCCATCCGGCTGGACGAAATCGGCGCAGGACGGTTTTGCCGCCTGGATGAAGGAGGCCGATGCCGTCACCGCCGCATCCAATGCATTGCCTTCCGATGCGCAGGTGATCGGCGCGGTGCAGCGGGCGCTCGGGCGCGACATATCGGTGCTGTGCGCCGCGGGTGGCCTGCCCGGCGAACTGCACAAGCTCTGGCAGGCGAGCGCGCCTTCTTCCTATCACCTCGAATACGGCTTCTCCTGCATGGGTTATGAGATCGCCGGCGGCATCGGCATGAAGCTGGCGCAGCCCGAGCGCGACGTCGTGGTGATGGTCGGCGACGGCTCCTATCTCATGCTCAATTCGGAGGTGGCGACCTCGGTGATGCTGGGCGTCAAGCTCACCATCGTGCTGCTCGACAATCGCGGCTATGGCTGCATCACCCGGCTGCAGAAGGCGACCGGCGGTGCCCGCTTCAACAATCTGCTCGCCGATTCGGTGCACGAGGCCCTGCCGGAGATCGATTTCGCCGCGCATGCCGGGAGCATGGGCGCCATCGGCGAGAAGGTAACGTCGCTCGCCGATCTCGAGGCGGCGCTGAAGAAGGCCAAGGCCAATGCGCGCACCACCGTCATCGTCATCGACACCGACCCTTGGATCTCGACCGACGCCGGCGGCCACTGGTGGGACGTGGCGGTGCCGGAAGTCTCGGCGCGCCGGGAAGTCGAGGCGGCGCGGAAGAAATATGAGACGGCGCTCAAGCAGCAGCGTATCGGGGATTAGTCGTGCCCTCGCTCGTCACAATGCATCATTCCTCCCTCCACCGCCGAAGGCGGGGAGGGTGGCGCGCGGAACGCGCGACGGGTG
>CAZICN010000537.1:0-1834 GCA_964537655.1 uncultured Aestuariivirga sp. | reverse complement strand
GCCGCTGCAGGATGCGTTCGGCATGCGGCACCGAGCCGTTGGTGAAGATGACCTTGCGGCCGGGCAGGCGCGCCAGCGCCGAGTCGAGTTCGGGACTGGGCGGGATGACGGATATGTCGATGTCGTGCACGAAGAGGATCTCGACCGAGTCGAGCCCCAGACGTTCGAGCGAGAATTCGAGCGAGCGCATGACGCCGTCATAGCTGTAGTCATAGATCTCAGCCCGCGACGGGATATCGAAGAACTTGCCGATGCCCAGACGCTCGGAGGGCTTGCTGACCTGGAGCAGGCGGCCGATCTTGGTGGAGACGACATACTGGCTCCTGGGCTTGCCGCGCAGGAAGTGGTTGAGGCGGGTCTCGGAGAGGCCGGCGCCATAGAGCGGCGCCGTATCGAAATAACGCATGCCCGACTTCCACGCCGCCGCGAGCGTATCCTGGGCATCCTTCTCCGACACGGTCTGCAGGAGATTGCCGATCGGCGCGGTGCCGAAACCCATTTCGGTCAGCTTGATCGACGCTCCCGAGGGAGCCTTGAACGTCCTCGTCTTCATTGCATCCTGTCCGTTTTCCTGTCCTGCCCATCGGTGAAAAGCCCGGGTTCGCGCCGCGCGAAGGCCATGAGCTCGGTCATCACCGCATCGAGATGGTCGGCCATGGCGCGAGCGGCCCCGGCGCTGTCGCGCTGCTCGAGTGCGGCGACGATGCGGGCATGTTCCGCGATGGTCTGGGCGTTGCGCAGCGGCGAAGCGAGCAGCAGGCGCACCCGGTCGAGCGCAAGCCTCGCCGATTCAGCCGCCGCCTTGACGCGCGGAAAGCCGAGCACGCCCAACAGAACTTCGTGGAAGGCGAGATCGAGCCTGTGGAAGCCCTGCTTGTCGCCGGCCGCCGCCACCTGCTTCTGGGCGGCGAGATTGTCGGTGAGACGGGCCAGTATGGCATCGTCGATGCCCGCGGTGAGGGTCCTGATCGCTTCCACCTCGAGGGCCTTGCGCAGGAACATGTTCTCGCGCACGTCGGAAAGCCGGATCAGCGAGACGGTGGTGCCGCGCTGCGGCTGGATGTCGACCAAGCCTTCGGCCTGGAGCCTTGCCAGGGCCTCGGAGACGGGAAACCGCGACACGCCCAGCTTCTCGCACAGCTTCGCCTTGTCCAAGGGAGCGCCCGGTTCGAAAGCGTGCATGACGATGGCGTTGCGCAGGACGTCGACGATCCGGGCGGTGGCGCCGCCGCGCTTCTCACCCCGGATATTCTCCAGAAAATCGTAGGATTTTCCTTTGGCAATCATGCTAACATGTTAGTATGGCTGTGGACACGGGAAGTCAAAGCCTTTTCAACCCCTGCGCCATGATTGAGATTGCCGTCCATGAAGATCGTCGAGCCCCCCGCAAAAGATCCCCGCACCATCAGACTCAATGCCGCCGACAATATCGTCGTCGCCGTCGACAATGTCGAGAAGGGCGCGAAAAGCTCCGGCATGGTGGCCGGCGCCCGCGTGCCGCGTGGCCACAAGATGGCCGTTCAGGCGATCGCCAAGGGTGAGCCGATCCGCAAGTTCGGCCAGATCATCGGCTTCGCCAAAGAGATGATCGCGCCCGGCGACTGGGTGCATGAGCACAATGTCGAGATGCATGAATTCGCGCGCGACTATGCCTATTGCGCCGATGCGAAGCCGGAAGCGATCCTGCCGCTCAGCCGGCAGGCGACCTTCGAGGGCTATCGCCGCGCCAACGGCAAGGCCGGGACGCGCAACTATGTCGGCATACTGACGAGCGTGAACTGCTCGGCCTCGGCGTCGAAATTCATGGCCGAGGAGATCAACCGCTCCGGCATCC
>CAZICN010000536.1:0-1834 GCA_964537655.1 uncultured Aestuariivirga sp. | reverse complement strand
GATCAGGGTGCGCTCGAACTGGCCGGTGTTCTTCTCGTTGATGCGGAAATAGGTCGAAAGCTCCATCGGGCAGCGCGTATTGGGCGGCACATAGACGAAGGAGCCGTCGGTATAGACCGCCGAATTGAGCGCGGCATAGAAGTTGTCGCCCTGCGGCACGACCGAGCCCAGATACTTCTTCACGAGATCGGGATGCTCGCGGACCGCTTCCGAGATCGAGCAGAAGATGACACCGGCCTTGGCGAGTTCATCCTTGAACGTGGTGACGACCGAAATCGAATCGAACACCGCATCGACGGCGACCCTGGTGCCCTGGACGCCGGCCAGCACTTCGCGCTCGCGCAACGGGATGCCCAGCTTCTCATAGGTCTTGAGAAGTTCGGGATCGACCTCATCGAGGCTCTTTGGGCCCGACATGCTCTTCGGCGCCGCGTAATAATGCAGGTCCTGGAAATCGATCTTGGGGTAATGGACCTTCGCCCAGCTGGGTTCGGTCATCTGCACCCAGCGGCGATAGGCCTCGAGCCGCCAGTCGAGCATCCATTCGGGCTCGTTCTTCTTGTTCGAGATGAAGGCGACGATATCCTCGTTGAGCCCCTTGGGCGCCAGATCGGATTCGATCTCGGTGGTGAAACCGTATTTGTATTTGTCGACGTCAATGTCCTTGACGAGTTCGATGGTGTCGATGTCGGCCATTTTCTTCTTTCCTATGCCGCCTTCCGCCGGGCGGTGATCTTCGCCCAGGCGGCGATGAAACGTTCGATGTCTTCTGCCGCTGTCGTCCAGCCGAGGCTGACGCGCAGCGCCGAACCCGCGAGATCCGGCGCGACGCCCATGGCCTGAAGCACATGCGACTTCGCCACCTTGCCGGAGGAGCAGGCCGAGCCCGAGGACACGGCAATGCCCGCCAGGTCGAGCGCCATCAGCGCCGTCTCGGCGGCCAGTCCCGGATGGGCGAAACAGGTGGTGTTCGGCAGCCGCTCGACGGCGGCGCCAAAGATCGCGGCTCCTTCGAGCCTTGATTCAAGATGGTCACGCAAAGCCTTGATTTCGAGTCTTTTTTCGCCGATGGCGGCGGCGAAGCCCATGATCGCCGCGATGTTCTCGGTGCCGGCGCGGCGGCGCAGCTCCTGGCCGCCACCATGAAGAAGAGGCTCGAGCGCAAGCCCGTCGCGGACGACGAGGGCTCCGGCGCCCAAGGGACCGCCCAGCTTGTGCGCCGATACGCTCAAACTATCGACGCCCAGAAGGCCGAAATTGACGGTGATCTTGCCCAGGGCCTGCACCGCGTCGCAATGGACGAGCGCGCCATGCCTGTGCGCCAGCGCCGCGACATCGCGCACCGGCTCGATGACGCCGGTCTCGTTGTTGGCGAGCATGACGGCGACCAGCGCCCTGGGCCCCGAGGCCAGAAGCCGCTCGAGGGCGGCAAGATCGACGATACCCTCGCCGTCGACGGGAAGGATATCGACCGGCTTGCCCGTCGCCTTGGCCGCTTCCAGTACCGAAGGATGTTCGACGGCGGAGACGATCAGGCGGGCGGCCGGAGTTCCCTTGATCGCGAGGTTGTTGGCCTCGCCGCCGCCCGAGGTGAAGACGACCATGGGGGCGATCGCCCCCAGCGCCCGCGCGATGGTCTCGCGCGCATCGTCCAGCATCGCATGCGCCCGGCGGCCCTCGGCATGGACCGAGGAGGCGTTGCCCTGCAGCTCGAGCGCCGAGAGCATCGCCTGTCTGGCGCTCTCCCGCAGCGGGCTCGTGGCATTATGGTCAAGATATACGCGCATCGGCCTCGGTCTTCCAGGCTTCGTAGGTGCGCAGCAGGCGGATCACC
>CAZICN010000535.1:0-1841 GCA_964537655.1 uncultured Aestuariivirga sp. | reverse complement strand
CCAGCACATCCGGGTCAAGCACAAATTCTGATCGACCTGCCGTCATGTCCCGCCTTCTCGTCAGCCTGGGTTTGAGTCTGCTCGTGGCGCTCGCCTCGGGCTGCGCCAGCGGGCCGTTCAAGGACTTTCCCAAGCCTTATCTCATCGGTGACCAGGGCAAGACCCTGCTCGAGGACGGGCTGCGCGACTACGAGGACGGCAACTATCGCCAGGCCGGCCGCAAGATCAAGACTGCGCTGGACGACGGACTGCGCGCCAAGACCGACCGGGTGACCGCCCACAAGTACCTGGCGTTCATCAACTGCGCGTCGAATCGCGAGGTCCAGTGCCGCGATGAATTCCGCCAGGCGATCGAAATCGATCCGCGCTTCGACCTGACGCCCGCTGAATCCGGCCATCCCGTCTGGGGGCCGGTATTCCGCAGCGTGAAGGAGCGCGCGCCGTGACCACCGCGCACGCGCTCACCGAAAAGTCCACGCATCTCGGACGCTACGAGGTGCTGGTGCGCCTGGGCGAAGGCGCCATGGGCACCGTCTACAAGGCGCACGACCCGCTGCTCGACCGCCTGGTGGCGATCAAGACGGTCAACCTGAACCTGCCCAAGGAAGACATCGCCGAATACGAGGCGCGCTTCTATCAGGAAGCGAAGGCAGCCGGCGGCCTCTCGCATCCGAACATCGTCGTCATCTACGACATCGGCAAGACCGACCGGCTCGCCTACATGGCGATGGAGTACCTCGAGGGCCGCGAACTGCGCTCGATCCTGTCCGAGCGCACCTGCGTGTCGCTCGACGAGGCCGTGAACATCGCTGCCCAGGTGGCCGATGGGCTCACCTACGCGCACGGCCGCGGCGTGATCCACCGCGACATCAAGCCCACGAACATCATGCTGAATCGCGATGGCGTGGCCAAGATCACCGACTTCGGCATCGCGCGCATGCGCAGTTCGGAACTGAAGACGATGACCGGGATGATCCTCGGCTCGCCGCGCTACATGTCGCCCGAGCAGGTCGCCGGCAAGCGCGCCGACCAGCGCAGCGACATCTTCTCGCTCGGCGTGGTGCTGTACGAGATGCTGACCGGACAGGCGCCGTTCCAGGCCGACACGGTACACGGCGTGATGTACCAGACCATGAACGCCACGGCACCCGCGCCCAGCACGATCAAGTCGGGACTGCCCAAGATCCTCGACTACATCGTCGCGAAGGCCCTGGCGAAGGTGCCCGAGGCGCGCTATCAGAGCGCGAAGGAACTGGCCGACGATCTGCGGGCAAGCCTCCTCGCCGGCAACTCCGGCGACCTCGAAAAGCGCATGCTCGCGCGCCTGCGCGAATCCGCGCGGCAGGCGGCCGACACGCAACCGGTCGGGACACGGACCGAAGACAAGCTCGCCAAGCTGACCGGCG
Organism: uncultured Aestuariivirga sp.; assembly: GCA_964537655.1. Taxonomy (GTDB): domain Bacteria; phylum Pseudomonadota; class Alphaproteobacteria; order Rhizobiales; family Aestuariivirgaceae; genus Taklimakanibacter. The sequence continues at coordinate 435 of CAZICN010000535.1, read as the reverse complement.
GCAGCGACACGACCACCGAGGAGATCCCGCTCAAGGCCGTGACGACCACGCCGAGCTTCTCGGTTTCCGAATCCTTCGATTCGAGTGCCGCGACCCTGCGCCTCGCTGCGCTCTCGGGCCTGGCGAGCGAATTCGACGCCAAGGCCAAGGCCAGACTGGCAGCGGCGGAATCAGCGCCCGCGCGTCCCCGCCCCTCGACGATCCGGCCGTCGCGATCGACGCACGTTGCACCCTGGTTGTGGGCTGTCGCCGCGCTGTCGGCTACCGTTGCCGCCTATCTGCTGCTGCGCTGAATCCTAGCCGCGCACTGCGGCGACCGCCTGCTCGACGCGATCCACCGGCGTCACTTCGATGCCCTCGATCGGCGTCTTCGGCATGTTGGCCTTCGGCACGATGGCCCGTGTGAAGCCGAGCTTCGCGGCCTCCTTCAGCCGC
>CAZICN010000534.1:0-1842 GCA_964537655.1 uncultured Aestuariivirga sp. | reverse complement strand
CGACGATCTCGGCGCCCTGCTCCTTCAGCCACCTGGCGCCCCTGTCCCACAGCGCGTCGATCTCGGCCGGTGTGCCATCGACGCGGTATTCCTTCGGGATACCGACGCGCAGGCCCTTGATCGGCTTGCCGATGACCGCCTCGTAATCGGGCACCGGATGGTCGACCGATGTCGTGTCCTTGGCGTCCACACTCGCCATGGATCTGAGCAGGATCGCCGCGTCGCGCACATCGCGCGCGATGGGTCCCGCCTGGTCGAGCGAGGAGGCGAAGGCGACGACACCCCAGCGCGAGCAGCGGCCATAGGTCGGCTTGATGCCGACAGTGCCGGTGAAGGCGGCGGGCTGACGGATCGATCCGCCGGTATCGGTGGCGGTGGCGCCGGCGCAGAGATGGGCGGCGACGGCCGCGGCCGAACCGCCGGAAGAGCCGCCCGGCACCAGGGCCGCGTTGGAATTCCTGCGGCGCCAGGGATTGATGACATTGCCGTAGTAGCTCGTCTCGTTGGACGAACCCATGGCGAACTCGTCCATGTTGAGTTTGCCGAGCATGACGGCGCCGTCGCGCCACAGATTGCTGGTGACGGTCGATTCATAAGACGGCTTGAAGCCGTCGAGCACATGGCTCGCCGCCTGGGTGTGGACACCCTTAGTGGCGAACAGGTCCTTGATGCCGAGAGGGATGCCTTCGAGGCTGCCCGCCTCACCCCTGGCCAGACGGGCGTCGGAGGCGGTCGCCATGGCGCGCGCCTGATCCGGCGTCTCGACCACATAGGCATTGAGGACGCGGGCCTTTTCCATCGCGCCGAGATAGGCGTCGGTCAACTCGCGCGACGAGAAGGCCTTTTTCCTCAGCCCGTCGCGGGCGGCGGAAATGGTGAGGGATGTGAGAGAGGTCATTTTCAAACGTCTTATCTCATTTCCCTCTCCCCTGTGGGGAGAGGGTTAGGGTGAGGGGCTGTTTTCAGTCGGGTGAAGCATTCGGAGGATTTCTTCAATCACGCCTTCGGAATTTGTGAGAACATCATTGTTCCAAAACCGAAGAACGACAAATCCCGCTTTCTCCAGTTCCCTTGTTCTTTGCTCATCGTATTGTATCTGTTCAGAGTGCTGCCCACCATCAAGCTCAACAATCAGCTTTGCATCGATGCAGACGAAATCGGCAATGTAGTCACCGACCGCGAATTGCCTGCGAAACTTCCAACCTTCCAGCTGCCTGTTTCGCAGATTCCACCACAGGCGCCGCTCGGCATCCGTCTGTTCCTTTCTTAGCTTCCGGGCAAATTGCTTGGCTTCCATAGCCCCTCACCCGCTTCGCTGACGCTCGCGACCTCTCCCCACAGGGGAGAGGTAAGCAACACCCTATTCCACCACTTTCGGGACCATGAAGAACTCGTCTTCGGCGGCGGGCGCGTTCCTGGTCACGTCTTGCGGATAATTGCCGTCGGTCACCACGTCCTGGCGCTTCTTCATCTTCATGGCGACGACCGAGGTCAGCGGCTCGACGCCTGCGACATCGACCTCATTCAACTGCTCGATCCAGTGCAGGATCGAGTTGAGCTCGCCTTCGAGGCGCGGCACATCGTCCTCGCTCACCTTGATGCGCGCCAGATGCGCGATACGCCGCACGGTTTTCTGATCGACCGACATTTTCAGGCTCTTTTTACGGAAACAAGGGCGCTCAATAACACCCGATCACTTGGCGAGCAACGGGCTCTTCTGCCGCCCGGTTTCGTCGAAATTCTCGTCCCTCAGCCAGGCCTGGAACCTCGACGAGACGGCCGGCCATTCGCCGTCGATCATCGCATACCAGGCGGTGTCGCGGTTCCTGCCCTTGACGATCA
>CAZICN010000533.1:0-1848 GCA_964537655.1 uncultured Aestuariivirga sp. | reverse complement strand
AGCGCTTCGAGTGCGGCATTGACATGTTTGGTGTTGGGATCGGACTGGGCGATGTCCTCGCCCTGGACGTAGATGCCGCGGAAGCTGCCGTCGATGGCGGCATCGAGCATGTTGGGGATGCGCAGGCCCGGTTCCGATTCCAGTTTCACGCCCCAGTTCTGTTCGAACAGCGTGCGCGTCGCGGTATCGGACACGTGGCGATAACCGGGCAGTTCGTGCGGGAACGAGCCCATGTCGCAGGCGCCCTGCACGTTGTTCTGGCCGCGCAGCGGGTTCACGCCAACGCCGCGCCGGCCGATGTTGCCGGTCGCCATCGCGAGGTTCGCCATGCCCATGACCATGGTCGAGCCCTGGCTGTGCTCGGTGACGCCGAGGCCGTAATAGATGGCGCCGTTGCCGCCGGTCGCATAGAGCCGCGCCGCGGCGCGCACGTCGTCGGCCTTGACGCCGGTGATGCTTTCCAGCGCCTCGGGCGCGTTTTTCGGGTCGGCGATGAACTTCTCCCAGCGGGCGAAGTCCTCGGGCTCGCAGCGCTCGGCGACATAGTCGCGCTTCACCAGGCCTTCGGTGACGATGACATGCGACATGGCGTTGATGACGGCGACATTGGTGCCGGGCAGCAGCGGCAGATGGTAGTCGGCCTCGACATGGGGCGAGCGCACGATGTCGGTGCGGCGCGGATCGATGACGATAAGCCGGGCGCCGTCGCGCAGCCGCTTCTTCATGCGCGACGCGAAGACCGGATGGCCGTCGGTCGGGTTGGCGCCGATGATGACGATCACGTCCGACTTGTCGACCGACTTGAAGTCCTGGGTGCCGGCCGAGGTGCCGAAGGTCTGGCGGAGGCCATAGCCGGTCGGCGAATGGCAGACGCGCGCACAGGTATCGACATTGTTGTTATGGAAGGCGGCGCGGATCATCTTCTGCACCACATAGACTTCCTCGTTGGTGCAGCGCGAGGAGGTGATGCCGCCGATCGAGCCTATGCCATGCTTGGCCTGGATCTCCTTGAACCTTCTCGCGGTGTAATCGATGGCCTCGTCCCACGAGACCTCGCGCCACGGATCGCTGATCCTGTCGCGCACCATCGGCTTCATCATGCGGTCCTGATGCGTCGCATAGCCCCAGGCGAAGCGGCCCTTGACGCAGGAATGGCCCTCATTGGCGCCGCCGTCCTTGTGGGGCATCATGCGCACGACCTCGTCGCCCTTCATCTCGGCCTTGAACGAGCAGCCGACGCCGCAATAGGCGCAAGTGGTGACGACGGAGTGCTCCGGCTGGCCCTTGTCGATGATCGACTTGTCCATCAGCGTCGCGGTCGGGCAGGCCTGCACGCAGGCGCCGCACGAGACGCATTCGGAGGCGAGGAAATCCTCGTCCATGCCGGCCGAGACATGGGACGCGAAGCCGCGCCCGTCGATGGTCAGCGCGAAAGTGCCCTGCACCTCCTCGCAGGCGCGCACGCAGCGCGAGCAGACGATGCATTTGGCCGGGTCGAAGGTGAAATAGGGATTGCTCTCGTCCTTCGGCTTGAAGCGGAAATTCTCCGAGCCGTTCTGCTTGGCGAAGACGTGATTGTCGCCGTCATAGCCATAGCGCACTTCGCGCAGGCCCACCGCACCCGCCATGTCCTGCAATTCGCAGTCGCCATTGGCCGCGCAAGTGAGGCAGTCGAGCGGATGGTCTGAGATATAGAGCTCCATCACGCCCTTGCGCAGATCGGCCAGATGGTCGGTCTGGGTCCTGACCTTGATGCCGGCAGCGACCGGCGTGGTGCAGGAAGCGGGCGTGCCCTTGCGGCCCTCGATCTCGACCAGGCAGAGGCGGCAGGAGCCGAAGCTCTTCATC
>CAZICN010000532.1:0-1848 GCA_964537655.1 uncultured Aestuariivirga sp. | reverse complement strand
ATCGCCCATGTCGTGCGCTGCTTCGAGGATGGCGACGTCACCCATGTCGAGGGCGGCGTCGATCCGATCCGCGATATCGAGACGATCGAGACCGAACTGATGCTGGCCGATCTCGACAGCCTGGAGAAGCGGGCCGTCAATCTGGAGAAGAGGCTGCGCGGCGCCGACAAGGAGGCCAAGGAGCAGTTCGATCTCGTCAAGCGCGCCCTCGTCCTCCTGCAGGAAGGCAAGCCCGCCAGGCTCGTCGAGCGCAAGCCGGACGAGGAAAAGAGCTTCCAGATGCTGGGACTGCTCAGCTCGAAGCCGGTCCTTTATGTCTGCAATGTCGAGGAAGCCTCTGCCGATCAGGGCAACGGCTTTTCCGCCAAGGTCATGCAGCGCGCCAAGGAGGAAGGTGCGGAGGCCGTGGTGGTGTCGGCCAAGATCGAAAGCGAGATCGCCATTCTCCCGCTCGCCGAGCAGAAGGACTATCTCGACACGATCGGCCTCGCCGAGCCCGGCCTCAACCGGGTGATCCGTGCCGGCTACGAGCTGCTTCATCTCGTGACCTACTTCACCGTCGGCCCCAAGGAAGCGCGCGCCTGGACCATCACCAAGGGCACAAGGGCGCCGCAGGCGGCGGGCGTCATCCATACCGACTTCGAGAAGGGCTTCATCCGCTCCGAGACCATTGCCTATGACGACTATGTCGGCCTCAACGGCGAGGCGGGCGCCCGCGATGCCGGCAAGCTCAGGCTCGAGGGCAAGGAATATGTCGTGCAGGACGGCGACGTGCTGCATTTCCGCTTCGCGAATTAGCATCGGACCGAAAAGCTGCAGACTTTTCGGATGATCCGATGCGCATGAGAAAGAGACGCACGCCACAATGCCCGATCTTCTCCATTACGAGGACTTCACCGTCGGCGAGAGCATCGAGCTCGGCGCCTATGCGGTGACCGCGGAGGAGATCAAGTCGTTCGCGCGCGAGTTCGATCCGCAGTTCTTCCATCTCGACGAGGCTCGCGCCAGGTCCTCCGTCCTCGGCGGGCTTTCCGCTTCGGGCTGGCATACTTGCGGCATCGTCATGCGCCTGATGGTCGACGGCTATCTGGGCAGGACGGCGGGCATGGGCTCGCCCGGCCTCGATGAGGTGAAATGGCTGAAGCCCGTCTATGCCGGCGAGACGCTGCTCGGCCGCATGACCGTCCTCGCCAAGCGGCAGTCGAAGAGCCGGCCCGACATGGGGCTGGTCACCATGCGCTGGGAGGCGCGCTCGACCATGGGCGAGGCCAAGATCGAGATGACCGGCATCAACCTGATCAAGGTGCGCGCGCCATGATGGGGCTCTATTACGACGAGGCGCATGTCGGCCAGAAATGGCAGATCGGCTCCTATCATTTCACCCGCGAGGCGGTGCTGCGTTTCGCCCGCGCCTATGACCCGCAGGTCTTCCATGTCGACGACCAGGCGGCGGCGGAAAGCCATTTCGGCCGCCTTGCCGCCTCGGGCTGGCACACGGCGTCCGCCTGGATGCGCTGCTATGTCGAGGCCGACGACAATGCCCGCAAGGCACGCATCGCAAAGGGCGACGTGCTGCCCGAACATGGCCCCTCGCCCGGCATCACCAATCTCAAATGGATCAAGCCGGTCTATCCGGGCGATACGGTGACCTACTGGATGGAGATCGTCGCCAAGCGCGAAATGGCCTCCAGGCCGCGCTGGGGCCTCGCCACCAAACACAGCGAAGGCTTCAACCAGAATGGCGAAATGGTCTTCGCCTTCGACGGCAAGGTGATGATCCAGCGCAAGGGCATTGACCTGCCGCTGAAGATTTCCTCCAGGATGAGTTAGAGTCCGGCCCATCAGGGA
>CAZICN010000531.1:0-1859 GCA_964537655.1 uncultured Aestuariivirga sp. | reverse complement strand
AATGGCGGCGGCCTGCGCGGCAACAAGGAGTATCCGGCTGGCCATTCCATCACCCGCAAGGACGTGCTGACCGAGCTTCCCTTCGGCAACCGCACCATGAAGCTGCAGGTGACCGGCGCCACCCTTCTCGCCGCCCTCGAGAACGGCTTCAGCGAGATCGAGGATGGCGGCGGCCGCTTCCCGCAGGTCTCGGGCCTCAGGGTCGAATATGATGCGGCGAAGCCGAAGGGCGCGCGCGTCGTCGCGGTCGAGGCCAATGGCAGGCCGCTCGACCTCGCGGCGAAGTACACCATCGCCACCAATGATTTCATGGCCAATGGCGGCGACGGCTATGCGGTGTTCAGGGAAGCGAAGCCCCTCCTCACCGTGCGCGACGCGAAGCTGATGGCCAATGACGTGATGGCCTATGTCACCCGGCGCAAGACGGTGTCGCCGGCGGTCGAAGGCCGCATCGTGAGGAAGTAACGCGGAGCGAGCGCCCCGCCGCACGACACCGCAACACGCCGTCATCCCGGCGCAAGTGACGGCCTGTCCGTCATCCCGGCGCAAGCCGGGACCCATTAAAATCTCTCAACACGAGCAGCACCGCCCGGTTGATCCTATTCAGGGGGCCCCGACTTTCGTCGGGGTGACGGTGGGGGGCGTTGGCATGCGCCAGCCATTTTTCGCAACTGGCGAGGGGGAAATCAGATCCTACCTGTCCGCCGCCCGGCTCCACAGCCTGACCTTGCCGGCGCGCCCGCGCAATTCGTGCTCGCCGCGGTCGGTGAACTCCCTGATCGCCTTCTCGCCCGCCTCGGCGCGCGCTGCCTCGATCACGCCGCCGCTGGCGAGGATGGCGACGTCGAGGCTCCGCGTCATTTCCTGGATGCGGCTCGCCACATTGACCGTGTCGCCGATGACGGCGAACTCCATGCGCCGCTCGCTGCCGATGTCGCCGAGGATCACATCGCCATGATGCAGCCCGATCCCCAGATGCATCGGCTTGAGGCCGTTGTCGCGCCTTTTGGCGTTCCAGCGCGAGATGGCGTCGGCCATGGCGGCGGCACAGGCCAGCGCATTGGCGGCATCGCGGCTGCCGGCCGTCGGCGTGCCGAAGGTCGCCATCAGCCCGTCGCCGAGGAATTTGTCCAGCGTGCCGCCATTCGCGAAGATCGCCTTCTCGAACATCCTGAGCAGTTCGCGCAGCAGCGTCATCATCTGCATCGGCGGCATCGCGGCGCTGATCGAGGTATAGCCCCAGATATCGGCGAACAGCACGGTGACGCGCTGGGTGCGCGCCTCATCGAGCCGGCCGCCCGACTGCATCAGCCCCTCGACCATGTTGGGCGAGAAATAACGCGCCAGGTTGGCGCGTTTGCGCTCGGCATCGCTCAGGCGCTTCTGCACGTCCATCTGCCGGGTGATGTCGCGCAGGCCCCCGACCACGCGCCGCGCCCCTTCCTCGCCATGCACGATGAGGCCGCGCAGCACGATCCACTGGGTCACGCCGGGCCTTGGCTCGTGCCGGCATTCGAGATCGAAATTCTCCTCGCCGCGTTCGAATTTGTGCCGGAAGGTGGCGCGCAGGAAATCGCCGTCGGCCTTCACGAACAGCCTGATCAGTTCATCGATGTTGCCGGCGAGGCTCGAAGGCGGAAGCCCCAGCACTTCATGAAGGCGCGGCGACAGGAAGATTCCGCCCGACTTTACATCCCAGTCGAACAGCCCGTCATGGGCGCCGCGCGCCGCCAGCGCATAGCGCTCCTCCGAGAGCCGGATCTTCTCGTCCGCCTGCTCGCGCTCGACCGCGCCGGCGACCAGAGCCACCGCGGTCCTCAGCACGTGGATCTCTTCCGAGCTCCAGCCGCGCTCTTCCT
>CAZICN010000530.1:0-1878 GCA_964537655.1 uncultured Aestuariivirga sp. | reverse complement strand
CCGACCGACGAGATCGGCGTGTTCGAGATGTCGGATGGGGGACTGAAGGAAGTCGCCAATCCGTCGCGCCTGTTCATGGGATCGGGCGAGCATCCGACGCCGGGCTCCGCCGTGTTTGCCGGGGTTGAAGGGACGCGCCCCCTCCTCATCGAGGTCCAGGCCCTCGTCTCGCCCTCACCCTTCGGCAATCCGCGGCGCACGGTGGTCGGCTGGGACGCCAACCGCCTCGCCATGGTGCTGGCGGTGCTCGAGGCGCGCGCCGGCGTGCAGATCGGCACGCACGATGTCTATCTCAATGTGGCGGGTGGGCTCAAAGTGAAGGAAACCGCGGCCGATCTTGCCGTCGCCGCCGCCCTCCTCTCCTCGCTCACCGGCACGATCGTGCCGCACGGGACGACGCTGTTCGGCGAAATCGCGCTCTCAGGCGCCATCCGCCCGGTGAGCCTCGCGGAAGCGCGTGTCAAAGAGGCACACAAGCTCGGCCTGAAGGAGGCCGTGACCGCCGCACGACCTGAGCTTTCCGGCCCAAAAGGCTTTAAAATCAAACCATTGGAAACAATCACCGACCTCGTCGCCTGGGCCGCCGCGCAACCCAGGGGTCTCGCCCGAATCGCCTAGCCCGTGCCACAAAAGCTCCCTATAAGATCGCATTATTCCCAAACGGACGGTCTGGCTAATGCCATTTCAACTGCTTGATCTCATTCTCGCCGGCATCATGCTCATTTCGGGCATGCTGGCGCTCATGCGCGGCTTCACCCGCGAGGTGCTCTCTCTCATCGCCTGGGGTGCTGCAGCGGTCGCCGCCTATTTCGCCATCAAATCGCCGGAGTTCGTCGGCTTCGCCGGCCAGTATCTGCAGCCGGAGATCGTCGCCAAGATCGCGGTCGGCGGCGCGGCATTCCTCATTGTACTGATCATCGTGTCGCTGATCAGCGTGAAGCTCTCGGACGTCGTCGTCGACTCGGCCGCCGGCGCCTTCGACCGCACGCTCGGATTCTTCTATGGCCTGGCGCGCGGCCTCGTGCTGGTGGTCATCGCCTATCTCTTCTACGGCTGGTTCATTCCCATCGAGAGCCAGGAGGGCTGGGTGAAGAACGCCCGCTCCCTGCCGGTGATCCAGGCCGTCAAGGACGTCATTCTCGATCTGGTTCCGCCCGATATCGCGGAGACGCTGACCAATTCATCAGCCCTCGGCAACCAGACGCCCGCCCAGCAGCCGCCCGCGGCGCAGACGGGCGGCGGTGAGACCACCGCACCGCAACCCAATGAGGAAGGCTACAAGAAGAACGAGTCGCAAGGTCTCGACCAATTGATCCAGGGAACGCAAGGCCAGCAGAGTTCGCCGCCTCCAGACAATCAGGAACAGCCGGATTTCGGCGGGCAAAGCAACCCCAATTGAGGACCGACGATGGCGGCGCCTGACGATCCCGAACTCAATTTCGACCTCGATGGCGACACGCTGCGTGAGGAATGTGGCGTGTTCGGCATTTTCGGACATGACGACGCGGCCGCCCTCACGGCCCTCGGCCTGCATGCCCTGCAGCATCGCGGCCAGGAGGCGGCCGGCATCGTCGCTTTCAACGGCGAGCGCTTCCATTCCGAGCGCCGGCTCGGCCTGGTCGGCGATCACTTCTCGAACGAGAACACCATCAAGCGCCTGCAGGGCCGCGTGGCGCTCGGCCATGTGCGCTACTCGACCACTGGCGAAACCATCCTGCGCAATGTGCAGCCGCTCTTCGCCGAGCTGGCGACCGGCGGGCTCGCCGTGGCGCATAACGGCAATCTCACCAACGGCCTGACACTCCGGCGTGAGCTCGTGGCGCAAGGCGCCATCTGCCAGTCGACGTCCGATACCGAAGTCATCCTCCACCTGGTGGC
>CAZICN010000529.1:0-1879 GCA_964537655.1 uncultured Aestuariivirga sp. | reverse complement strand
CGCGCCGCCCTCACCGCATCGCCGATCGCGCAACTGCGGCAAAATAGGCCGGATGTGGCTTGATATTGCATATGGCGGCACTTCCCGGCACATTCGCGGCCCCTTGGGCAAATCGGTCGAAGTTGCAGACTTCGGCGAAGAGGATTTGCTCCGGGATAAACGTGGTCGAGATCCTGAATGGGCTGCGCGATTGGACGGAAAGCCGGTACCCGCTTTTCCTCATCACGCGCCAGAGAGCATAGGTTTGTTCCGGTGGAGCATTTGATTTCATGATCGGACTTGTTCTGGTCACCCATGGGCGGCTGGCGGAAGAATTCCGGTCTGCGCTGGAGCATGTCGTAGGCCCCCAGGAGCATCTGGTCACGGTGTCGATCGGCCCCGACGACGAGCTGGAGAAGCGCCGCGCCGATATCATGGCGGCCATCCAGGCGGCCGATGTCGGGCAAGGCGTGATCGTGCTCACCGACATGTTCGGCGGCACGCCCTGCAATCTCGCCATTTCGCTGCTCGAGAACGGCCGCGTCGAAGTGCTGGCCGGCGTCAACCTGCCCATGCTGGTCAAGCTTGCCCGCATCCGTGGCGATTCATCGCTCGAGACGGCGGTCGTCAAGGCTCAGGAGGCCGGGCGCAAATACATCAACATCGCGAGTCAGATCCTGAGCGGCTAGATGGCGGAGCACACGCGTCATTTCCTGATCGTCAACAGCCGCGGTCTGCACGCCCGGGCCTCGGCCAAGTTCGTGAAATGCGCCGAGCAGTTCAATGCCGAGATCCTGGTCAGCCGCGACAGCCAGACCGTGCCCGGTACCTCGATCATGGGCTTGATGATGCTGGCGGCGACCCCTGGCTCCTCCATCCAGGTGACAGCGGCAGGCCCCGAGGCCATTGCCGCCCTCGACGCCCTGGGTGCCCTGATCGCCGAGAAGTTCGGCGAGGAATGATATAAAGATTTCTTTATATCTTTATGGACAGGTCCCGGCCGCCCTGCTATAGGGGCGCCATTCCACCAACCGAAGCAGGGATTCAGTCATGGCGAGTTTCAAGGATTTTCATGTGGCCGATATCGGCCTGGCCGATTGGGGCCGCAAAGAGATCGAGATGGCCGAGGTGGAGATGCCGGGCCTGATGGCGATCCGCGAGGAGCTGGGCCCGAGGCAGCCTTTGAAGGGTGCGCGCATTTCAGGCTCGCTCCACATGACGATCCAGACCGCCGTTCTCATCGAAACCCTGGTGGCGCTCGGCGCCGAAGTGCGCTGGGCCTCGTGCAACATCTACTCGACCCAGGACCACGCCGCCGCGGCGATCGCCGCCCCCAATATACCGGTCTTCGCCTTCAAGGGCGAGAGCCTCAAGGAATACAGGGAATATACCGGCCGCATCTTCGACTGGCCGGGCGAGCCCGCCAACATGATCCTCGATGACGGCGGCGACGCCACCTTGTTCATTCTCCTGGGGTCAAAGGCCGAGAAGGATCCTTCCCTCATCGCCAATCCCAAGAATGAGGAAGAGGAGTGCCTGTTCGCCGAGATCAAGAAGCGCCTCCAGGCGAGCCCCGGCTGGTTCTCCAGGATCAAGGCCTCGATCAAGGGCGTCTCGGAAGAGACGACCACGGGCGTGCATCGCCTTTACGAGTTGCAGAAGAAGGGCGAGCTTCCCTTCCCGGCCATCAATGTCAATGACAGCGTCACCAAGTCGAAATTCGACAATAAATATGGCTGCCGTGAATCGCTCGTCGACGCCATAAGGCGCGGCACCGACGTGATGATGGCGGGCAAGGTCGCCGTCGTCTGCGGCTATGGCGATGTCGGCAAGGGGTCTGCTCTGTCGCTGAAAGGGTCTGGCGCCCGCGTTATCGTCACCGAGATCGATCCGATCTGCG
>CAZICN010000528.1:0-1880 GCA_964537655.1 uncultured Aestuariivirga sp. | reverse complement strand
TTTCGAATCCGAAGTTCGCTCGGAAGGCGCGGCGAGATGATGCGAACTTCAGATTCGGGACACTAGGAGACGAGAGAATGGACAAGATCGTCGCGAAAGACGGATGGGCCGGCGTGATCAAGGGACGCCCGAAGGTCGGCGACTTTGCCGAACGATCGCGGCGCACGCGCCGCACCGACATCGAATCCTTCACCGAAATGACCGGTGACCGCAATCCGCTCCATTATGACGAGACGCTCGCCCGGAAATCGGTGTTCGGCAAGCTGATCGTGCAAGGCGGCGTGACCAGCGGCATCCTCAATGCGCTCGTTGCCGAAGACCTGCCGGGGCCCGGGACCGTCTTCCTCGAAGTGAGCTGGAAGTTCGTCAAGGCGGTCGGCGTCGATGAGCTGATCACCGGTCGCGTCGAGATCAAGGACGTGCGGCCCGACAAGCCGATCTGCAAGATCGAGACGTCGGTGCGCAATGAAGCGGGAGACGTCTGCCTGACCGGGACCGCGACGGTCTTCACAGTTCCGCTCGCGCAAGGCTGATGTCCTTGTCGGCGACGGTCGGCGGCGGCGCCCGAGCGCGCTGGACGGCGCTTTCGCTCATCTGCGTCGCTGTCGTGCTGTCGATGACCACCTGGTTCTCGGCGACCGCGATCACCCAGGAGCTGCGTGATAGCTGGAGCCTCTCTCCGGCCATCCTGCCGTGGCTCACCAATGGCGTGCAGATCGGCTTCGTCATCGGCGCCCTCACGGCCAGCCTCGTCAACCTGCCGGACATCGTGCGTCTCGGCCGGCTCATGGCGATAAGCGCCAGCCTGGCCGCGTTCGCCAATGTGCTGCTGCTCACCGAGCCCGGCCCCGCAATGCTCATCGCCCTTCGCGTGGCCACTGGCATCGCACTCGCCGGCGTCTATCCGCCGGCGCTGAAACTCGTCGCCACCTGGTTCGTGAAAGGGCGCGGACTGGCGCTCGGCGCGCTGATCGGCGCGCTGACGCTCGGCTCGTCGCTGCCGCATCTGTTCCGGGCGCTGTCGGCAAGCTTCGCCTGGCAGTCGGTGGTGATCGCCGCGAGCGTAGCGACCCTGGCCGGTGCGGCTCTGTTTCTCACCGCCAAGGAAGGCCCCCACGCCTTCAGCCGGGCAACATTCGATCCGCGCCAGATCGGTCTCGTGCTCCGCGACCGGCCGCTGCTCCTGGCCACCATCGGCTATCTCGGCCATATGTGGGAGCTCTATGCCATGTGGGCCTGGCTGCTCTTCTACATACAGGCCGCGCCGATCCTGCATGCCGAGCCGGCCAATCTCGCCTCGCTCGTCACCTTCACCGCCATCGCCGGCGGGGCGCTCGGCTGTCTTCTCGGCGGCATGATATCCGACCGCTTCGGACGTACCGCCACCACGGCCGGCATGATGATCGCGTCCGGCGCGTGCGCCCTGGCGGTCGGCTTCGCCTTCGACGGGCCGGCCTGGCTCTTCATCCTCATCATCCTGGTCTGGGGCATTTCCGTCATCGGCGACTCGGCGCAATTCTCCGCCGCGGTCACCGAGCTTGCCGACAAGCGTTATGTCGGCACCGCCCTTTCCGTCCAGCTCGGACTCGGCTTCGCCCTGACCGTCATCGCCATCTGGCTTCTTCCGGTCATCGCCGACGCGCTCGGCGGCTGGCGCTGGAGCTTTCTCGTCCTGGTGCCGGGACCGGTGATCGGCGCGCTGGCGATGCTGCGGCTGCGCGCCTCGCCCGCCAGCGGCAAGCTCGCGGGCGGCAGGCGCTAGTGTGGTGGTTCAGAAATTCCCTCCAGTATTGCGGGCAGGATTTGAGGGAATTTCTGAACCAAAACCACACTAGAATCCTGGATTTGCTAGTGTCCTTTCGAATCCGAAGTTCGCTCGG
>CAZICN010000527.1:0-1885 GCA_964537655.1 uncultured Aestuariivirga sp. | reverse complement strand
TAATCCGATGCGCAAATCAAAGAGATAGAGCGCCGAGGCGATTCCAATAGAACGCTCGGCGCTCTAGATACTTTTTGAACTGCCTAGTACTTTCTCCTTCTCCCGCCTGCGGGAGAGCGGAAAATCGGCTCGCCGAGTGGCGATTTCATTTACGATAGCCCTCCCCGATCCGGGCAGTGAGGACAACTACTCCACCACCACCGTCTTCGGGTCCCAGCCATCGGCCGGCGGATACTTCGGCGCCATCTCTTCCAGCGTCTCGCGCACGATGCGGGCGATGGCGGCGTTGCGCGTCCAGTTGCGGTCGGCCGGGATCACATGCCAGGGCGCATGCGCGCTCGAGCAGCGCTTGAGCGCCGTCTCATAGGCGGCCATGTAGTCGTCCCACAATTTGCGGTCGGCGAGATCGCTCGGATTGAACTTCCACTGCTTGGTCGGGTCGGCGATGCGGTCGCGCAGCCGCTCGGCCTGCTCTTCCTTGGAGATATGCAGCATGAACTTGAGGATGCGCGTGCCGTTGTCGGACAGCAGCTTCTCGAACTGGTTGATCTCCTCATAGCGCCGTTCGATGGCTTCCGGTTTCGCCAGCTTCTTCACCTTCACCACCAGCACGTCCTCGTAATGCGAGCGGTTGAAGATGCCGATGATGCCCTTGGGCGGACAGGCCTTGTGGACGCGCCAGAGATAGTCATGCGCGCGCTCCTCCTCGCTCGGCACCTTGAACGGCGTCACCGCGACGCCGATCGGGCCGCAGGTGTTGAACACGGCGCGCACCGTGCCGTCCTTGCCGCTGCAATCGATGCCCTGCAGGATGACGAGCAGGCTCCGTTCACCTTCGGCATAGAGGCGGTCCTGCAGCTGGTTGATCGCCTCGGCATCGACTTCGATCTGCGCCTTGGCCTTCTCCTTGCCCTCGAAGGCGCTGTCGTCGCGCGGACTGACCTTGGCGAGCGAAAAGCCCTTGCCGCCGACGGTGAACTTCTTCGCAAACTGACTAGCCATGCGCGCTCCTCTTCCGTTCGCCTGAACGTGAGACAAACAGGCCTTGATTGCAAGGGCTTAGGCCTCTAATCCCTAATGCAGAAGGATTACCGAATGACCGACAACAAGGCCCAGATCGTATCGCCCGCCTACCGGCTCGCCGCCCTCGACCAGGACTTCGTCCTGGGCGACACGACACGCGGCCTGCGCTTCCAGCTCGAATATCAGAAGGCGGAGGAATATCTGCGCAAATGGGGCGTCGCCTCGACCGTCGTCGTCTTCGGCTCGGCCCGCGTCCGGGAAGGCGACAAGCGCCGCTGGTATGAGGCGGCCCGCGATTTCGCGCGCATCGTCTCCGAGAAGGGCGGCGCGCTGCACAGCCATTCGAGCCCGCGCCAGAACGTCATCGCCACCGGCGGCGGCCCGGGCATCATGGAAGCCGCCAATCGCGGCGCCCACGACGCCGGCGCCCCATCGGTCGGCTACAACATCACCCTCCCGCACGAGCAGGAGCCCAATGCCTATTCGACGCCGGAACTCACCTTCCGCTTCCACTATTTCGCGATGCGCAAGATGCATTTCGCCATGCGCGCCGCCGCCCTCGTCGTCTTCCCCGGCGGCTTCGGCACGCTGGACGAGCTCTTCGAGATCCTCACCTTGCGGCAGACCGGCAAGATGGACGACGCCTTGCCGATCGTTCTCTATGACAGCATCTTCTGGAACAAAACGATCAACTTCCGCCGCTTCGCCGACGAAGGCCTGTGCGCCGTCGCCGATCTCGATCTCTTCGGCTTCGCCGACACGCCGGAGCAAACCTGGCAGGAACTTCTCGCCCGCGGTCTCAAAATCCCGGAACGCAAAGGATAGGACATGACCATCAAGCTCCATTTCCACGGCGCCACCC
>CAZICN010000526.1:0-1886 GCA_964537655.1 uncultured Aestuariivirga sp. | reverse complement strand
GGCGGTGGCCAATGCCTATCTGGCCCCGGTGATGCGCAAATATGTCGGCGCCGTCGACAAGTACTTCCAGAAACTGGGCGCCCGGCAGCCGGTGCGCTATTTCCAGTCGAATGGCGGCCTCGCCATCGGCCAGGTGATGACCGACCGTTCCGTCTATGCCATCAATTCCGGCCCGGCCTCGGCGCCGCAGGCCGGACAGTATGTCTGCGCGCCGTTCAAGAAGAAGAACGTCATCACCGTCGACATGGGCGGCACGTCCTTCGACATCACGCTGACCAAGGACGGCCAGACCAATCTCAACAAGAACATCGACTTCCTGCGCTACCGCATTGGCGTGCCGATGATCCAGGTGGAGACGCTGGGGGCCGGCGGCGGCTCGATCGGCTGGATCGATTCGCTGGGGCTCTTGCAGGTCGGCCCGCAATCGGCGGGCGCCGATCCGGGGCCCGCCTGCTACGGCCAGGGCGGCGTCGAGCCGACCACGTCCGACGCCAATCTGGTGCTGGGCTATCTCAATCCGGAAGGCCTGCTCGGCGGCAAGCTGCCGCTCGACATCGACAAGGCACGCGCCGCACTGCGCCGCATCGCCGATCCACTCGGGCTCTCGCCCGAGCAGGCGGCCTATGGCATGTTCACCATCGTCAACAACAACATGGTCAACGCCATCCGCCGCGTCTCGGTCGAGCGCGGCTATGACCCGCGCGATTTCGTCCTGGTCGGCGCCGGCGGCGCCACCGCGGCGCATATCACCGCGCTGGCGCGCGAGATGGGCATCGACACGATCGTCCTGCCGAAGCTCGCCTCGGGACTCTGCGCCTTCGGCCAGACGATCTCCGACGTCAAATACAACTATATGGCGACGGCACCCGTGCGCCTCGACAACGAAGCCGCCTACAAGCGCATCGACACGCTGTTCAAGGAGATCGAGCGCAAGGGCGTCAGGCATCTCGAAGACGACGGCTTCACCAAGAAGACCATCGGGGTCAAGCGCAGCCTCGACATGCGTTATGTCGGCCAGGTGCATGAATGCACCGTCGACATCGGGACCTTCGACATCGACGGCAAGAGCATCGCGAAGGTGAAGGAGGCGTTCCACCGGCGCCATGAGGAGCTCTACACCTATTCCGAGCGCCACAATGCGGTGGAGGTGGTCAATATCGAATCGACCCTCTATGGCCATATCGACAAGCCGCGCCTGCCGAAGCTCGCCAAGGGACTGGCCCTGCCCAAGGCGCTCAAGGGCCACCGCAAGGCGATCTTCGACGCCAAGGGCAAGGGCACGAAGACACCCGTCTATGACGGCGCCAGACTCGGCGCCGGCGCCACGATCAAGGGACCGGCCATCATCGAGGAAGTGACGACCACCATCGTCATCGAGCCGGGCTGGACGGCGAAGCTCGACGCCTCGGGCTCCTACATCATCACATCCAAACGGAAATCGGGAGGCCGATGAGCACTGCCCTCAGCGCCGATCATGTCTCGGTGTCCTTTGACGGCCTGAAGGCCCTGTCGAATGTCGTGCTCGACATTTCGCCGGCGCGCGTCACCGGCCTCATCGGCCCCAATGGCGCAGGCAAGACGACACTCGTCAATGTGCTGACCGGCTTCCAGGCGCCCGACCAGGGCAAGGTGCTGATGGATGGCGAGGACATCGGCGGGCGCACCAGCCACGCCATCCGCAGGCTCGGCATCGCCCGCACCTTCCAGTCGGGCCGGCTGTTCGGCGACCTGCCGGTCATCGACAATCTAGAGGTCACCGGCGTCGGCCTCGGACTGGCGCGCCGCGAGGCCGCGGCCCGCGCCGAGGCGATGCTCGACTGGATCGGCATCTCGGCGCTCGCCGACCGCGTCGCCGCCGGCCTTCCCTATACAGATGAGCGCCGCGT
>CAZICN010000525.1:0-1898 GCA_964537655.1 uncultured Aestuariivirga sp. | reverse complement strand
GCGCGCTTCCCGGCGAAGCGGAATCGCTTCGCCGATAAGGATTCGTGCCAGATAACATGTGGGAGCAGATCTTTATCGCCAAAGTCTTCAACTTTGGCGAGATCTGCTCGGAATACAGCCCTGCTGTGCTTTGTCTTTTGGCGGCGGCCCGCCTAATCTCCCGGGGTATGGGAGATTGATCATGGCGATATCGCAGTCTGACGAGAAGAAATGCTGGACCTATTTCGAGGGCCAGTGGCACAAGGGCAATCCTGCGCTCATGGGGCCGTGGAGCGATGCGTCCTGGCTGGGCTCGGCGATCTTCGATGGCAGTCGTGCCTTCGAAGGGGTGACGCCCGATCTCGACCTGCATTGCCAGCGCTGCGAACGCTCCGCCCTCGCTTTCGGACTGAAGCCTTTGAAGGCCGGCGCCATCGAGGAACTGGTGCGCGACGGCGTCGCGAGATTCCCCAAGGGCACACCGCTTTATTTGCGCCCGATGTTCTGGGCCGAGGCCAATTTCCTCGATCCAGGGCCGGTCGATACGCGTTATTGCATTTCGGTCTATGAATCGCCGATGCCCTCGCCCAAGGGCTTTTCCGCCGGGCTGTCGAGCTTCCGCCGGCCGTCCTACGAATATGCCCCGACCGACGCCAAGGCGGCCTGCCACTATGCCAATTCCAGCCGCGCCGTGCGCGAGGCGCAGGGCCGGGGCTTCGACAATGCGGTGCTGCTCGATCCCCTGGGCAAGGTGTCCGAGTTCACCACGTCAAATCTCTTCTATGCCAAGGATGGCGAGGTGCACACGCCGATCCCCAACGGCACGCTCCTCAACGGCATCACCCGCCAGCGCATCATCAAGCTCCTGCGCAAGGCCGGCATCACGGTGCATGAGCGCGTGATCGCCTGGCCGGAGGTTCTCGGGGCCGATGAGGTTTTCTCGACCGGCAATTACGGCAAGGTCATTCCGGTGACGCGGATCGAGACCCGCGACCTCCAGCCCGGCCCGATGTTCAAGAAGGCGCGCGAGCTCTACTGGGAATTCGCGCATAGTTGAGGCTGCGATCTCGAAAATCCTCTCCGTCACCCCGGCGAAATTGGGGAATGCTGCTAGTGTCCCGAATCCGAAGTTCGCATCATATCGCCGCGCCTCCGAGCGAACTTCGGATTCGAAAGGACACTAGAAAATCCAAGATTCCAGTGTGGTTTTGGTTCATAAATTCCCTCAAATCCTGACCGCGATACTGGAGGGAATTTCTGAACCACCACACTGGTCCTCACACCTTCCACTGGAAGATGACGCCTTCATAGGCATCCTCGCCGCGCCCGATGGCATCGACCGCATCCACCATGCGTCCCTGCCGTCCCAGGATGTCGTCGGCGAAGGCGACGATGCGCCGGTTGGGCGTCGCGACATGCGACAATGACCGCAGCTGCTGCGCCAGCCGGTATTCATCGAGGCCGGGATTGTAGAGGCACATGGCGGTGAAGGCCGAGGCCGTCGACCGGCTGATTCCGGCCCAGCAATGGATGAGCATCGGATCGGCGCCCTGGCGCGCCTCGAGGAATCTGATCAGCGTCTCGATGTGATCGGCGGCAGGCGGGGTCAGGCCGTCCGCCGGCTCGAGAATGTCGTGAAAGGTGAGCTTCAGGTGATTGGCGTCCGCGATGCCGGAAAAGGTGCGATGCGGCGTCTCGGGGCCGAGCAGGCTGACGACGTGGCCGACTTTGTGTTTGTTGACCAGCAGCTGAACGGCGGCGAGCGGGCTGACGATGATTTCCATACCTCTCAACACCCCTTATGCTGAGGTGGCCGCGAAGTGGTCCTCGAAGCATCCCTCATGATAAAGTCCGTAAACTGAACCAGACCCTTCGAGGCTCCCCCGGCTCGGAGGCCGGGGTCGCACCTCAGGGTGAGG
>CAZICN010000524.1:0-1900 GCA_964537655.1 uncultured Aestuariivirga sp. | reverse complement strand
TCTAGCGCGCTTCCCGGCGAAGTGGAATCACTTCGCCGAAAAGGATTCGCGCCAAATCAATATCCTGGAGCAAATCCTTGTCGCCAAAGTCTTCAACTTTGGCGGGATTTGCTTTGGTCTCTGTCGCCACGCGTATCCCGATCATGGGTTGTTGCCTCCCCCTTCCGGTCCGCCACCTCGGCCGCCACCCCCGGACTGCCCGCCGCCCGCGGTGCCGTTGCCCGACGGCCCGCCGCTGGCAGGCCCGCCGCCCGGCCCCGACCCTTGCGGACCGGACTGGCCGCCGCCCTGGCCGTTGTCCGGGAAGCCCGGCAACAAGGACAGGCTCGAACGGCATGACCGGGTGTTGAGCCGGAAAGACCGCGCCAGCGAGCCCTGATTGAGGATATAGGGCAGCGAGCGCAGGGCTTGGCCCTTGGGACGGCCGCCCAGCTCCTGCACGTCATTGCTGCGCGCCCGCCCGACCCCGCAATTGTCGGGGATGGTTTCGCATCGGCCCTCGGCGCAGAGCCGGACGCCGCCATCGAGCACCGCAACCAGCGTTTCGACGCCGGAAGAAAAATCGAAGGCGGTGCCGCGAATGCCGATCGTCGCGTTCGCCGTCTGGATTTCATAGGCGTTCTTCGCCGAGCTCCCGCTGATGAAGCGGAACGTGCCGCGCAAGGCATTGACGGAGAATTTCTGCGCCCGGTTGCCGCCGCGCATGAGGAAGCGGTCGATGACCAGGTTCGAATTGGGCCCCACCACCAGCTTGGTGTCGTCGACGAAGAGTATCTGGACATTGCCCCGGCCGGTCACCAGCTGGTCGTTCTCGAAGACATCGCTTCCGGCGCTGAGCGCGCGGCCCGAGCTGGTCGGCGATCCGACGACGGCCACGACTTTTCCGATCGGGCTTGCGGCCATTGCCGGAAGAGCAATCGACAACAGGATTGCCATCGCCGAAAGCCCGAATCGGGCGGAACGCACCATGCAGGAATCTCCCAGCCAGTTCCCCCATCCACAAGCACGGCACGAAGCACATGCCGCGGTCCACCTCCGGCGGCCGCGGCTTATCCCCTTCAGCCATGCTCCGGCTGCTCGGATGCGCAATTGTCCTAGAATTACATAACTTTACCGCAGGACAACAGATGTTTCCCTCCAGGCCTGGAGATTTGCCCCAAGCCTGTGTCTTTCTTGCCACAGTCCGGCAATTAACTTTGCGTCATACCGCCGAAGCGCCCGAGAACGTCATGCTCATGAAGTCATGAAAGACGCGCGTAGCCGGGCCCTGCTGCAACGCCCGGTTCCAGGCGAGGCCGACATCCATGCTGGGTATGTCGCCGATCACATTGCGTGTCTCGATGCGCTGGCCTTCCAGCGACCACGGCCTGTAAACCATGTCGGACAGAACGGTGACCCCCATACCGGCGGCAACCATGCTGCGCACCGCCTCGACGGAAGAGGTCTTCACCACCATGCGCGGCTCGAGCCCGGCCTTCGCCCAGTATTTGCCGGCCGTATGCATCGCCTCATCGACGGTGAGCATCACATAGGGTTCCTTGGCGACATCGGCCAAGGTCACATTCTCGCTGTTGAGCAGCGGATGCTCGACCGGCAGCCACAGCCGCCGCCGCGACCTGAGCAGCGTCTCGGAGGCGATGCGCGTCTTGTCGGCGAGGTTGGACACCAGCATGACGGCGATGTCGAGGGTGCGATCGACGAGGCCGCGCTCGATCGCCTCGCGCGGCAATTCGCGCAGCTCGACGGTGATGCGCGGATAGTTGCGCAGGAAGCGGGCATAGTGACGGGGCATGAAATAGCCCGCCACCGTATAGGTGACGCCGACGCGGATATGGCCGGCATGCGCCACGTCCTCGGTCAAAGGGGCACTCATCGCCTCGTTCACCGCCGCCATGATGAT
>CAZICN010000523.1:0-1902 GCA_964537655.1 uncultured Aestuariivirga sp. | reverse complement strand
CCTAAAACAGGCATGTCCAAAACGGGAACGATACTATATAATGGGTTGTCTGTCCGTCAGCGAGTAACCCCATGCCCCAAGCCCAGCCCCGTTATCTGGATCCGATCTCGGCTGAGATCTGGGACATGAAATACCGCTTCAAGCGGCCCGACGGCACCGCCGTCGACGAGACGGTCGAGGCGAGCTGGCGGCGGGTGGCCAAGGCGGTGGCGGAAGCCGAGAAGCCGGCCGAGCGCGCCAGATGGGCGAAAGAATTCGAAGGGCTCCTCGAGGATTACCGCTTCCTCCCCGCCGGGCGCATCCTCTCGGGCGCCGGCACGGCCCGCACCGTCACGCTGTTCAACTGCTTCGTCATGGGCCGCATCGACGACTCGCTCGCCGGCATCTTCGATGCGCTGAAGGAAGCGGCCCTCACCATGCAGCAGGGCGGCGGTGTCGGCATGGATTTCTCGACGCTCCGGCCCAAGGGGGCGGCGGTCAAGGGCGTGGGGGCGGATGCCTCGGGCCCCTTGAGCTTCATGGATGTGTGGGACGCGATGTGCCGCACCATCATGTCGGCGGGCTCGCGGCGCGGCGCCATGATGGGCACCTTGCGCTGCGATCATCCCGACATCGAGGATTTCATCGCCGCCAAGGCCGACCCCAGGCGGCTGCGCATGTTCAATCTCTCGGTGCTGGTCACCGACGGTTTCATGACGGCAGTGAAGGAAGACAAGGACTGGCCGCTGGTCTTCGGAGGCCGGACCTACAGAACGATCCGCGCCCGGGCGCTGTGGGAGCAGATCATGCACTCGACCTATGACTATGCCGAGCCCGGCGTGATCTTCATCGACCGCATCAACAACGATAATAACCTATCTTATTGTGAAAGAATTTATTCCTGTAATCCTTGCGGCGAACAGCCACTTCCGCCCTATGGCGCGTGCCTTCTCGGCTCGGTCAATCTCGCCGCCCTCGTCATTGATCCGTTCACGGAGCAAGCGCGGCTCGATGAGAAGGAGCTCGACCGCATCGTGCCGCTGGCGGTGCGTTTCATGGACAATGTCGTCGACGTCTCGAACTACCCGCTGGACGAGCAACGCCAGGAAGCCTTCGCCAAACGGCGCATCGGGCTCGGCCTCACCGGACTCGCCGACGCGCTCGCCATGTGCGGCCTGCGTTATGGCAGCGAGGAAGCGGCAGAACAGGCCAAGGCCTGGATGGCCGGGATCGAGCGGCTGGCTTATCTGGCAAGCGCCGCGCTGGCGCGCGAGAAGGGCGCCTTCCCGCTCTATGACAAGGAAGCCTATCTCGAGAGCGGCCATGTGCGCCGCCTGGACGAGGACATCCGCAAGGCCATCGGCCAGGACGGCATCCGCAACGCGCTCCTCACCTCGATCGCGCCGACCGGCACCATCTCGCTCTTCGCCGGCAATGTGTCGAGCGGCATCGAGCCCATCTTCTCGATCGCCTATGACCGCAAGGTGCTGCAGCCCAATGGCGAGCGGGTGACCCAGAAGGTCGAGGATTATGCGGCGCGCCTGTGGCGCGGGCTCAAGGGCGATGACGCGCCCCTGCCGCCCGCCTTCGTCACCACCAGCGACCTCGCCCCGCATGAGCACCTGGTGATGCAGGCGGCCATCCAGCCCCATATCGATTCATCGATCTCGAAGACGATCAACTGCCCGCCCGATCTTTCGTTCGAGGCGTTCAAGGCGGTCTATCTCGAAGCCTATGACCAGGGCCTCAAGGGCTGCACCACCTTCAGGCCCAACGAGGTGACGGGCTCGGTGCTTTCGGCGAGCGCGCCCGCGGGGCCTGAGCCGGTGCAGGCCGCCCTGCCGCTCGAGGCGGTGCGCGATCCGGCATTCCATGCCGAACCCGGCGAGGTCATCTACATGAAGCAGCCGCTGGCGCGCCATG
>CAZICN010000522.1:0-1905 GCA_964537655.1 uncultured Aestuariivirga sp. | reverse complement strand
CGAGAGCATGAACTCCTATCAGCGCTCGATCGATGCCTATGAGGAGATCGACAAGACCTCGGTGCTGAGGCCCAATGCCGATCTCGAGATCGCGGTGAATCTGCAAAGGCTCGAGAAGAAGGACGAGGCCAAGGCGCGGCTCAAGGCGCTGACCGCGGCCGATCCCAAGGACTACGACGCGATGGTGACGCTCGGCAACCTCTACCGCAACAACGAGGAATTCGCCCCCGCCGCCGATGCCTACAATGCCGCGATCGCCCTCATCGCCCAACCCTCGCGCGACAACTGGACCGTCTATTATTATCGCGGCATCGCCTTCGAGCGGACCAAGCAGTGGGACAAGGCCGAGGTCGATTTCCGCAAGGCGCTCGAGCTCGAGCCCGACCAGCCGATGGTGCTCAACTATCTCGGCTATTCGATGATCGACAAGAAGATCAACCTCACCGAGGCGATCGCCATGGTGAGGAAGGCGGTCGAACTCAAGCCGAATGACGGCTATATCGTCGACAGCCTGGGCTGGGCGCATTTCCGCCTCGGCGAATATGACGAGGCGGTGAAGCAGCTCGAGCGCGCCGTCGAGCTCAAGCCCGCCGATCCGATCATTGCCGATCACCTGGGCGATGCCTATTGGCGCGTCGGCCGCCAGCTCGAGGCCCGTTTCCAGTGGCAGCATGCCAAGGACAACAAGCCGGAGCCCGAGGATCTCGTGCGCATCGAGAAGAAGCTCAAGGAAGGGCTTGCCGACGATCCGCCGGTGACGCCGGCGCAGACCACGCCCGCCGGAAACAACGGGTAGCGTGAAGAACTGATGCAACCCATCATCCTCACCCTGAGGTGCCCGCCGAAGGCGGGCCTCGAAGGGTCTGCTGAGGCGATCTCGCTCTATCCTGAAGGATGCTTCGAGGCTCCCCCGGCTCAAGGCCGGGGTCGCACCTCAGCATGAGGGTTGTTTGAGTGGGCGATCCTCTCTGAAGTCGTTGGGCTCCAGGATGTCAAACCGATGAGCAGGCATAGTGAACGGGCGCCGGCCAAGATCAACCTGGCGCTGCATGTTCTCGCCCGGAGGTCCGATGGCTATCACGAGCTCGACAGCATCGTCGCCTTTGCCGACGCGGCGGACCGGCTGACATTCGCCGATGCCGAGGACTGGCGGCTCGATGTCGTCGGCCCCTTCGCCGCCGAGCTTCCGGACATTGCCGACAATCTCGTGGTCAAGGCGGCGCGGGACTTCGTCGACGCCTTTGCGGCGCCCGGCCGGCCCTATCACATCACGCTCGAAAAAAACCTCCCCATTGCCTCAGGCATCGGCGGCGGATCGGCCGATGCGGCGGCGTGCCTGCGGGCGCTCGCGAGCCTTGCCGGTGGTGTGGACGAGGACGCGCTTCGCGCCATCGCCGCCCGCCTGGGCGCCGATGTGCCGGTCTGCCTTCTGGGCAAGGCCTGCCGTATGCGGGGTGTCGGCGATCATCTCGAAGTCCTCGACAGCATGACGCCGCTGCCGGCGGTGCTGGTCAATCCCCGCCAGCCTTTGGCGACGGCGGAGGTCTTTGCCCGGCTGGCGCTGCAGCCCGGCGACAAAGGCTTTGAAGGCCTCGTCGCGGGAGCGGACATCGCTTCCTACCGCAACGACCTCATGGCGCCCGCTCTGGCGATCGCGCCGGTCATCGGCGAGGTGATCGAGGCTCTGCAAGGGACCGAGGGCTTGCATTTCGCGCGCATGTCGGGTTCGGGCGCCACGTGTTTCGGCATCTTCCCGTCGGCCGATGAGGCCTATGCGGCCGCGCTCGCCATCATGGCCGCGCATCCCGACTGGTGGGTGATGCCGACGAAGATCGGCTGAGTGGGTTGAATAATCTCCCTCCGCCGCGCGAAGCGCGGGGAGGGTGGACGCCCGCAGGGCGGACG
>CAZICN010000521.1:0-1910 GCA_964537655.1 uncultured Aestuariivirga sp. | reverse complement strand
GCGCGCTTCGCGGTCCGGACGATGTCGCCATTGGCCATTACCGCGGCGAGGCTCAGCACGTTCTCCCGCATGGTGCCGTAGCGCACCGCGTTGGTGCCCGAGGCGCGGGTCGCCGCCATGCCGCCGAGGCTCGCATCGGCGCCGGGATCGATTGGGAAGAACAGGCCCTTGTCACGCAGATGCGTGTTGAGGGCCTTGCGGGTCACCCCGGCCTCGACCCTGGCGTCAAGGTCTTCGGCATTGACCTCGAGCACGGCGTTCATCGCCGACACATCGACCGAGATTCCCCCGAAGGGGGCGGTGAAATGGCCTTCGAGCGAGGTGCCGGTGCCGAAGGCGATGACCGGCGTCTCGTATCGGGAGCAGATCGAGACGATGCGCTGGACCTCCGCGGTCGACTTCACGAAGGCGACGGCATCGGGCGGCGCACCCGGCGCCCAGGTCTGGTCCTTGCCATGCTGCTCGCGCACCGCCGGCGCCGTCGAGAGCCTGTCGCCCAGGAGGGCCCTGACCTCGGCGACGGCCTGGGTCACGCTGTTCCGCTTCGTCATTTGTCATCCGCCGTAAGTGTCTGCTATCGCTTTAAAACTACCTCATCGGGCTGAAAAGTGCGATGCGGTTTTGGTGCAAAGACCTGTCTTACGGAAACGACGATGGCATATCCCGCCCCTTTTGTGTCCTCGGTCCATCGGATCGAGGATCAGTGGATCGACTATAACGGCCATTTCAACATGGCCTATTACAATGTGCTGTTCGACCGGGCCGGCGACGAGGCCTTCGACGCCATCGGCCTCGGTGCGGCCTATGTGAAGCAGACCAATTGCTCCTTCTTCACCCTCGAGGCCCATGTCACCTATCTGCGCGAGCTTCACGCCGGTGACACCGTCACGGTCGACATCCAGTTTCTCGATTACGACGCCAAGCGCATCCACTATTTCGAGCAAATGCGCCACGCCGTCGACGGCTGGATAGCCTGCACCACCGAGCTCATCGTCATCCATGTCGATATGAATGCGCGCAAATCCTCGCCCTTCCCGCCGGACGTGCTCGCCAACATCGAGGCGATGCATGAGGCGCATGCGACCCTGCCGGTTCCACCCCAGGTTGGACACCGAATCAACATCCCGAGAAAATAGCGTTCCCGAGAAAGGCACACCCGGAAGCGCGCCAAATAAAATAGCTCCCCGCCACATTCTGCGCGCATTTCCCCTCAATTCTTTGGCCCTTCCAGGGACGGCCCAACATTGATGGAGGCACTTGCGATGCAAGCTCTCGAAATCCTGGACTATGCCCGCCAGCTTCATGAAGTGCGCGGCGAACGCGCCGTGCTCGAGGCCGCTCAGCGCGCCACTCAGTGCGAAGCCAAGGGCGATCGTGAATCGGCGGACAACTGGCGGCGTATCCAGTCCGCGCTGACGACGCTGCAGTCGCCGCACGCCAGCTGATCAAACTCCCCGGATCGCATAGGAAGCGTGCTGCGGCGCAGCGCGCTTGTTTGTTCGCCGCACTCCGCGAACAATGCCGTTAAGATCCAAAACATAAAAGAAGATCGCGCTGCCATCCCTCTGCAATATTATCGACTCATTCGCCCGGCATAAGCTTCCCATCAACCGAGAACAGGGAGGTCGGCATGCAGAACGCAACCATCATCGAATTCGCCCGCCAGCTTCTCGTCATTCATGGCGTGAAGGCGATCGAAGAGGCCCGGGTCCATGAGCGCATCTGTACGAAATATGGCGCCGACAGCACCGCCGAAACCTGGCGCAGCGTCCAGACCGCCCTCAAGGACCTGAAGACCACCTGTCTTCACTAAAATCCGGCACGGGCGAAGCGGCGCCTCAAGCGCTTCGTGAACCCTAGTGGAGTGGATTTGACATTCGCTACCCCTCTGGCCGCACGTTCGGCAAGCG
>CAZICN010000520.1:0-1955 GCA_964537655.1 uncultured Aestuariivirga sp. | reverse complement strand
CCGGCTTCTCGCATTCTTCCTGCTGGCCTGTGTCGCCAGCCCCGGTTTCCTCACCGTCCCGCTCCACGCCCAGGAGCAGCCGAGCGAGACGGCACCCAAGATCGACAAGCGCAAGCTCCTGGTCCAGCCGCGCAACGCCGACGGCACCATCGACATGCCCTCTTTCTGGAGCGATCCCGTTCTGTGGGTCATCGAGCAGCAGCGCGGCTTCTATGGCGCCATGTCGCAGTCGCTCCGTCAGATGAAGGCGCAATCCTCGCTGCTTCCCGCCTACACCTTGATGATGTTGAGCTTCGGCTATGGCGTCTTCCACGCCGCGGGGCCAGGCCACGGCAAGGCGGTGATATCGGCCTGGCTGCTCGCCACCGAGAACGAATTGCGCCGCGGCATCCTCATCGCCTTCATGAGCGCGCTCATCCAAGCCTTGACCGCCATCGCCATCATCAGCGCGCTCCTCCTGCTGGTGACCGCGGTGGGCTCGACCGCGCGCGACGTCGCGGGCTTCCTCGAAAGCGCCAGCTATGGCCTCATCGCCGTGATGGGCGCCTATCTCGTCTGGACGGCGTTCAGGCCGCACCAGCATGCCTCGGGGCCCGCCCGGCCAGGTCATGTCCATGATCACCCCCACAGCCAGGGTCACGCCCATCATTCCCATCATCACGGCCACGCACATGATCGCGCGCCGGACGGGGCCGACTGCGCCTGCGGCCATGTCCATGTGCCGCAAGCCCGGCAAGTGCAGGGCGATTGGTCGCTGGGCAAGGTGTTCTCGCTCGCCTTTGCCGTCGGCATCAGGCCGTGCTCCGGCGCCCTTCTCGTCCTGATCTTCGCCAACACCCTCGGCCTCTATTGGGCGGGCGTGACCTCGACCTTCGTGATGGCGCTCGGCACCGCCATTACCGTTTCGGTCATTGCCGCCATTGCCGTCTATTCGAAGAAGCTGGCGCTGAGCCTCGCCAGGCAGGACTCGCCCTGGCTCGACTATGCCGCCTTCGGGCTTCGGTTCGGCGGTGGCCTCATGATTGCGGCCCTCGGCGTTCTGCTCTTCTGGGGCTCGCTTTTCACCACCAACACGATGATGTGAACCCATGCCCCACCGCCGGTCATTCCTGATCCTTGCGGCCTCGGCTGCCTTTGCGCCGCGCGCCCTTGCCCATTCCTTCAAGGTCGGCCAGATCGCCATTGGCCATGTCTGGGGCCTGCCGACGCAGGCCAGCGAGACTCAGGTCTTCGTGCCCATGTCCAATCGCGGCCAGGACGCCGATGAGCTCGTAGCGGCGAGATCGCCCATTTGCTCGATGATCGAACTGCGTCAGAACAACCGCTATGACGACCCTGCCCTCGAGGCCATCGAACTCCTGCCGGGCAAGCCGGTCGCCATGCGCAAGGGCGCCCGCCATCTGCGCCTCATCGGGCTCACGAAGTCGCTCGCCGCCGGCGACCGCTTCGAGATGACACTCGATTTCCTCAATGCCGGCGAGGTCGTCGTCGAGGTCATCGTCGAGGACGGATCAGGGCATTAGATCACGATGAGTTTGGATCGTTACGATCCTTTTCGCATCCCGCGCTTATCAGAGATCGCCCGTCACGCATTTCTTCGCCAGCGCCTTGTACTGCTTCTCGCTGAACTGGATCGGGTTGCCGCCGGCGGAGGGATCCCTGATCGCCATCTTCGCCACCTCGTCGAGACGCTTGGTGTCGATGCCGATATCGGCGAGCTTGTGCGGGATGCCGATCTCCTTGCGCAGGGCCAGGATCCATTTGAGGAAGCCGTCGAAGCCGCCCTTGATGCCGAGATAGGCGGCGGCGCGCTCGATATCCTTCTCGATCTTCTTGCGGTTGGCCTTGAGCACATAGGGCATCACGATGCCGTTGAGCAGCCCGTGATGCGCGTCATAGAGCCCGCCGAAGGGATGCGAGAGCGCGTGGATCGCGCCGAGGCCGCGCTGGAAGGC
>CAZICN010000519.1:0-1958 GCA_964537655.1 uncultured Aestuariivirga sp. | reverse complement strand
GCCAGCATCAGCGGCACGACGCCCAGGATGAAGGCGAAGGCCGTCATCAGGATCGGCCGCAATCTGAGCCGGCAGGCCTCGACCACCGCTTCCACCGCATTCGCCCCGCGTTCTTCCGCCTGCCTGGCGAATTCGACGATCAGGATGGCGTTCTTGGCGGCGAGGCCGATGAGCACGATGAGGCCGACCTGGGTCAGGATGTTGTTGTCGAGCCCGCGCAGATTGACGCCGATCAGGGCGGCGAGGATGCTGAGCGGCACGATGAGGATGATGGCGAAGGGCAGCACCCAGCTTTCATACTGCGCCGCGAGCGCCAGGAACACGAACAGCACCGAGAGCGCGAAGATGAAGATGGCGGTATTGCCGGTCTGGCGCTCCTGCAGCGCGAGCTCCGTCCATTCGAAGGAAGTGCCCTGCGGCAGCGACTGGGCGGCGAGCCCTTCCATCAGGTCGAGCGCCGTGGTCGTCGAGACGCCGGGCGCCGCATTGCCCTGCAGCGGCACCGACACATACATGTTGTAGCGCTGGATGAGCGCCGGCCCGGTCACGTCGCGGATATTGACCAGCGTCCCCATCGGCACCAGGGCGCCGGTGGCCGAGCGCACCTTGAGGCGCAGGATGTCGTCGCGCTCGACCCGGTGCGCCTGGTCGGCCTGGGCGCGCACCTGATAGACGCGGCCGAAGGCGTTGAAGTCGTTGACATAGGAGGTGCCGAGATTGATCGACAGCGTGTCGAAGATGTTGGGGATCGGCACGTTCAGCATGCGCGCCTTGTCGCGATCGATCTCGAGGAAGAGCTGCGGGCTCGAGGCCGAGAAGGTGGTGAACACGCCGGTGAGGCCTTGCGTCTGGTTCGCCTGCTGCATCATGCCATAGGCGACGCCGAGGACGCGGCGCACATCGGCCGTGTCGCGTTCCTGCAGCTGGATCTTGAAGCCGCCGGAATTGCCGACGCCGCGGATCGGCGGCGGCGGGATGGCGATGATGAACGCCTCCTGGATTTCCTGCAGGCGGCCATAGAGCTGGCCGATGATGGCATTGGCGTCGTGGCCTTTCTTCAGCCGGTTCTCGAAGGAATCGAAGCGCGCGAAGACGACGCCGGCATTGGACGCGTTGGTGAAGGTGGCGCCCGAGAAGCCGGCAAAGGCGACCGCATCGGTGACGCCGGGCGTCGAGGCGATGATCTTGGAGGCGCGCTGGATCACCTGATCGGTGCGTGCCAGGGCCGCACCTTCCGGCAACTGGACCACCACGATGGCATAGCCCTGGTCCATGGTCGGGATGAAGCCCCGGGGCGTCGACTGCAAGGCGAAGACGGTGGCGGCGAGAAGGCCCGCGAACACCGCCAGCATGCCGATGAGCGCCGTCCAGCGCCCGACCAGGAACCGCACCACGCGGCCATAATATTCGGACACCGCGTCGAAGCCGCGGTTGAAGCCGGCGGCGGCCGCATTGATCCAGCGCGTGACGATGAAGCGCGGCTTCTCGTGATTGTGCGGCCGGAACAGCAGCGCGGCCAGCGCCGGCGACAGGGTCAGCGAATTGACCGCCGAGATGATCGTCGCCACCGCGATGGTGACGGCGAACTGCAGGTAGAACTGGCCGGAGATGCCGGGAATGAAGGCGGTCGGCACGAAGACGGCGATGAGCACCAGCGAGATCGCGATGACGGCCGCACCCACCTCGTTCATGGTGCGGTGCGCGGCGGTCGCCGGATCGTAGCCGAGGCCGATATTGCGCTCGACATTCTCGACCACGACGATGGCGTCGTCGACCACGATGCCGATGGCCAGCACCAGGCCGAACAGGGTGAGCATGTTGAGCGAGAAGCCGAAGGCATAGAGCACGGCGAAGGTGCCGATGAGCGACACCGGGATGGCGACGATCGGCACGATCGCGGTGCGCCAGGACTGCAGGAAGATGAGGCCGACGAAAACGACGAGGATCGCCGCCTCGAT
>CAZICN010000518.1:0-1965 GCA_964537655.1 uncultured Aestuariivirga sp. | reverse complement strand
CCCCCCTCTCCTCCCCCCCCCCCGCGGTGGGTCCCTTCCCCCCCCCCGGCGGGGGGGGGGCGCCCCCCCGCGCCGGGTGGGGCTCTCCTCACGGCCGTTTCCCTCCCTGAATCACCCTCCTGCCGACAGCCTTGCGGACTCGGGGCATCTCCTTTATGCGCTCGCCATGACAGACCGCATTCTCATCATCGATTTCGGCTCGCAGGTCACCCAGCTCATCGCCAGACGGGTGCGCGAGGCCGGCGTCTATTCGGAAATCGTTCCCTTCCAGTCGGCCGAGAAGGCGCTTTCCTGGCCCGATCTCAAAGGCATCATCCTCTCCGGCGGGCCCGCCAGCGTGACCGAGGGCGAAAGCCCAAGGGCGCCCGAGAAGGTGTTCAAGCTCGGCCTGCCGGTTCTCGGCATCTGTTATGGCGAGCAGGCCATGTGCGCGCAGCTCGGCGGCAAGGTCGAGACCTCCGACCACCGCGAATTCGGCCGCGCCTTCCTCAAAGTGCAGAGCGACAACGCGCTGTTCGAGGGCGTGTGGGAGGAGGGCGAGAGCCACCAGGTGTGGATGAGCCATGGCGACCGCGTCAGCGCCATTCCGCCGGGTTTCCGGGTGGTGGGCACCTCCGACGGGGCGCCCTATGCGGCGATCGCCGATGAGAAGCGCCAGTTCTATGCGGTGCAGTTCCACCCCGAAGTGGTGCACACGCCGGACGGCGGCAGGCTCTACCGCAATTTCGTCATCGACATCTGCGGCTGCCGCGGCGACTGGTCGATGGCCTCCTTCAAGGACGACGCCATCCACCGCATCAAGAAGAAGGTGGGCTTCGAGCGGGTGATCTGCGGGCTGTCGGGCGGCGTCGATTCGGCGGTGACGGCGGTGCTGATCCACGAGGCGATCGGCGAGCAGCTCACCTGCATCTTCGTCGATCATGGCTTGATGCGCTCGGGCGAAGCGGACGAGGTGGTGAGCCTGTTCCGCAAGGCCTATAATATCCCGCTCGTCCATGTCGATGCGTCCAAGATGTTCCTCTCGGCGCTCGAGGGCGTGAGCGATCCGGAAGTGAAGCGCAAGACCATCGGCAAGCTGTTCATCGATGTGTTCGAGGCCGAGGCGAAGAAAGTGGGGGGTGCCGCCTTCCTGGCGCAGGGCACGCTCTATCCCGACGTGATCGAAAGCGTCTCCTTCACCGGGGGGCCATCGGTCACGATCAAGTCGCATCACAATGTCGGCGGCCTGCCTGAGCGCATGAACATGAAGCTCATCGAGCCGTTGCGCGAATTGTTCAAGGACGAGGTGCGCGCACTCGGCCGCGAGCTGGGACTGCCTGAGCATTTCGTCGGCCGCCATCCCTTCCCGGGGCCGGGGCTCGCCATCCGCGTGCCGGGGGCGATCACGCGCGACAAGCTCGATATCTTGCGCAAGGCCGATGTCGTCTATCTCGACGAGATCAGGAAGGCCGGCCTCTATGACGCGATCTGGCAGGCTTTTGCGGTGCTGCTCCCCGTTCAGACCGTGGGCGTGATGGGTGATGGCCGCACCTATGATTTCGTCTGCGCGCTCAGGGCCGTCACCTCGACCGACGGCATGACGGCGGATTATTATCATTTCGACCATGATTTCCTGGCCCGCACGGCGACGCGCATCATCAACGAGGTGCGCGGCATCAACCGGGTGGTTTATGACATCACCTCGAAGCCGCCTGGGACGATCGAGTGGGAGTGAGCGTAAGAAGCCGCCATAATATTGTCATTCCGGCTGTGATCCAAGGTGCCGCACGACGGCCGTCTCGGCCGGTTTCACCTGATCACCTTCAGCCTCTTCCAGCCAGCACGGACCTCATGATTCGCCTCGACAACATCAGCAAGCAGCACGGCCACCAGATACTGTTCATCGACGCGTCGATGGGCATCCAGAAGGGCGAGAAGGTCGGGCTGCTCGGGCCCAATGGGGCGGGCAAGACGACGTTGTTCCGG
>CAZICN010000517.1:0-1972 GCA_964537655.1 uncultured Aestuariivirga sp. | reverse complement strand
GGATTCGAAAGGGTACTAGAGAATTTATGATTCTGGTGTGGTTTTGGTTCAGAAATTTCCTCACATGTCCGCAGCAAAATGGGGGGAATTTCTGAACCACCACACTACGTCACCTTCCGTCTCATGACGGGCGGGCGCGACGCCAGCACCTTGTCGATGCGGCGCTGGTCGAGATCGACGATCTCGAACCGCCAGCCGGCGAATTCGACATGCTCGCCGGCCTTGGGCAGCCGTCCGAAGCGCTCGAGCATCAGCCCGGCCAGCGTGTGATAGACACGCTTTTCCGGCAGCGGGATGCTGAGGAGCTCCAACAGCTGATCGATCGGCATGCTGCCGGCGAGGAGCCACGAGCCGTCATCGCGTTCGGTCGCGTGGGGTTCGGGCGGCCCTTCCTCGGTATGGAAGCTGCCGACGATCGCTTCGAGGATGTCGGCCGATGTGACGACCCCTTCGAAATGGCCGAATTCGTCGTGAACGAGGCCTACATGCACGGGACTGTCCTTGAGCTTCGCAACCACATCGAGCGCGTCCATCGTGTCGGGAACGACCGGCGCCTGGCGCACGAATTTCCGGGGATCGGGCTTGCGGCCGCTGAGATAGGCGTTGAGCATGTCCTTGGCCTGGATGATTCCGATGATGACTTCCGGGTCGCCGTCCGACACCGGCAGGCGCGAATGGACGCTCTGGGTGATCGTGCGGCGGATCTTGGCGGCGGAATCGGTCAGATCAATGACGTCGACATCATGCCGAGGCGTCATCACGGCGCGCACCGGCCGGCTGCCCAGCTGCATGACGCCCGAGATCATCTGGCGTTCGTCGCTCCCGAGGACGCCCGCCGTCTCCGCCTCGGCGACGAGGATGTGGATTTCTTCCTCCGTCACCTGCGATTCGGACGAGGCCTTGCGGCGCAGGAGGAAGAGGACGAATCGCCCCGATGCGTCGAGCAGCGACACGATCGGTCCCATCACCCGCGACAGCACGGTCATGAACGGGGCGACAATGCAGGCGATCCGCTCGGCATTGCGCAAGGCGAGCTGCTTCGGCACCAGTTCGCCGACGATGAGGGAGAAATAGGTGATGATCGCCACCACGAGGCCGAGGCCCAGGGGCTCGGCCCATCCGGGGGGCACGCCGAGGCTCTGGAACCACGCCGAGACGTGGTCGCCGAGCGAGGCG
Source organism: uncultured Aestuariivirga sp. (assembly GCA_964537655.1). Lineage (GTDB taxonomy): Bacteria > Pseudomonadota > Alphaproteobacteria > Rhizobiales > Aestuariivirgaceae > Taklimakanibacter. The sequence continues at coordinate 796 of CAZICN010000517.1, read as the reverse complement.
CCGGAATAGGCGCCGGCCAGGATGCCGACGAGGGTGATGCCGATCTGCACCGCGGACAGGAAGCGTCCGGGATTGGCGGCGAGCGCCAAAGCACGCCTAGCCCCCTTCACGCCACGTTCGGCCATGGTCTTCAGCCGTGGGCGCCGGGCCGAGACGACAGCCAGCTCCGACATCGCGAAAAGGCCGTTGATGAAAATGAGGATGAGAACGACGACGATGTCCAGGACAGGCATGATACCGCGATAATGAGGCCGGGACCCCGGCTTGCCAAGACCGCAATCCAGCCGGGACTTGCTCTGAGGCGCGGAATATGCTGCACCTCTTCCGATTGGCCCGGCGATCACCTATCTATGCGGGGCACGACCTCATCCCGATTCGCAATTTCCAGGACTTTTATGCGCGATCCTATTGAAACCTATAGCTCTTTCTGGCCCCAGGTCATCGTCCAGGAATCCCGCGGCGAGCGCGTCTACGACCTGCCGTCCAGGCTTCTGCGCGAGCGCATCATCTTCATCACCGGGCCGATCGACGATGCGGTGGCGGCGTCGGTGTCGATGCAGCTGCTGTTTCTCGAAGCCGAGAATCCCAAGAAAGAAATCTCGATGTATATCAACTCGCCGGGTGGCGTGGTGACATCGGGCCTGTCCATTTACGACACGATGCAGTTCATCCGCCCGGCCATCTCGACGACCGTCATGGGACAGGCGGCCTCCATGGGCTCGCTTCTGCTGTGTGCCGGAGACAAGGGCATGCGGTTTGCGCTACCGAATTCCCGGATCATGGTGCATCAGCCGTC
>CAZICN010000516.1:0-1973 GCA_964537655.1 uncultured Aestuariivirga sp. | reverse complement strand
ACGTCGACCGCCTGCACCGGCTCGTCGAGCACCAGCAGTTCGGGCTTGCGCAGCAGCGCCCGCGCCAGGAGGGCGCGCTGCAACTCACCGCCCGAGAGCGAGGCCACGGGAGCGTTCTTCAGATGCGCGATCCCGGTCTCGGCAAGCGCCGCGTCGATCTCCGCCGGCGCCGGGTGCAAGGTGAGCGCCAGCAGCCGCGCGACATCGAGCGGCACATTGGAGGTCAGCGGGAAGCGCTGCGGCACATAGCCGATGCGCAAGTTCCGCTTGCGCTCGATGCGCCCGCCGGTGACCGCCTGCAGCCCGAGCAGCACCCGCACCAGCGACGACTTGCCGGCGCCATTGGGACCGATGAGGGTGACGATCTCGCCCGGCATCACATCGATGTCGACATGATCGAGGATCACGCGGTTGCCGAAAGCGAGCGAGATGCCGCGACCTGCGATCAGCGGTTCGCCGTGAACCAATGCGTCCATGGGTCAGGCGCTCCCGGCGCAATGGCCGCAGCGGCCGGCGATCTCGACGACGGTGCGCTCGGGCCTGAAGCCCTGCGCCGCCGCCTGCCGCGCAAGCGACGTGAAGGTGTCGGGGCTGTCGAGCTCGGCGACGATGCCGCAGCCTTCGCAGATGAGGAGTGCGGCGGGCTCACCCTCATGCGCGTGCGAGCAGGCGATGAAGGCGTTGCGGCTCTCGATCTTGTGGACGAGGCCATGCGCCAGCAGGAAATCGAGCGCACGGTAGACGGTGATCGGCGCGGGCCTTGGCCCGTTGGCGGCCATGCGCTCGATGATCTCATAGGCGCCGGCAGCCTGATGGCTCTGCGCCACGCAATCGAGCACGTCGCGGCGCTGGGAGGTCAGCCGCGAGCCGCGCCGCTCGCAGATGCGCTCGGCGCGCTTCACCAGGTCGGCGGTGCAGTGGTCATGGTCGTGGCGGGGATCGGGGAAGCTCATATTGTTATAATATAACAATATGGCGGGATTTCAAACCCCCAGATCGGAAAGCCAGTGGCGGGCGGCATCGACGGTCTCGTCCGGCGCCTCGAGCGTCGGCAAATGGCCGCAATCGGCGATCTCGACATAGCGGGCATGGGGAATGAGGCCCGCCATGCGCAGGCCATCCGCCGCCGGCGCGAACTGGTCATGCGCGCCCCACAGAAGCAGGGTCGGACAGGCGATCCGGGGAAGGTCGCTCCAGCGGTCCGGCCGGTCCGCCAGGGCGTCGGCCTGGAGGGCGATCTTTTGCGGATCGCCCCGCCGCGCCATCGTGAGGAACGCTTCGGCGGCCTCCGGCCCGCGCTCGCCCGGCAAGTGGGTGATCATCCCGTGGAACTGGCGATAGACCTCCTCGGCCCGCCCGTCGCGCAGCCGGGCGCTGCGCTCGAGCCCGGCCTTGCGGTCGGCAATAGGCCCCGCACCGGCGCCGATGATCCACAGGCCCTTGACCCGGTCGGGCGCCGCGAGCGCCACCTCGCGCGCCACATGCCCGCCGAAGGACGTGCCCATGACGATGAAGTCGCCCTCGACGTCGCCCAGCACCTTCCCGGCGCATCCGGCGAGGCTCGGCTCACAGGGGATGATGATCCGTAGGCGGACGAGATCGGCGAGCCTCTCCGCCACCTCGCCATAGAGGCCTGCATCGCAACAGAGTGCGGGTATCATGACGAGGGTTCGCATGCCCAGCCCCTAGCCCGAGGCCTCGGGCCCGGTCAATCGGCGCAACGACTGAGGATAATACTCCTGATATACTTGCCGGGCCAAATACAGGGATTTACAGGGAACTACAGGGAATTTTCGCAAATGATTCTCCGCTCCAATCATATCAATGGCTTAGATAAAAATAACAGGACGCATTCCCTGTAGATTTACAGGTGAGCCCCCTGCCGCCACCTTAGGAAACTTTACGCACATCGCAGATGCAACCTCCTATTCCGCACCGACCGAGGCTGTCACGATCCTGTCCGTGATTGCAAG
>CAZICN010000515.1:0-2026 GCA_964537655.1 uncultured Aestuariivirga sp. | reverse complement strand
ATGATGATCTGGCCGGAGGTCGGCGTCTCTAGCCCTGAGATCATGCGCAGCAGCGTCGTCTTTCCGCAGCCCGAGGGGCCGAGGAGTGCGAAAAACTCGTTCTGGGCGATGTCGAAGGTGACATTGTCGACGGCCTTGATGCCGCCGGGAAAAGTCTTGGTCACATTGCGCAAAGATACGATTGCTTCGGCCATTTGTCCTATCCCTCGCCCGCTTTATGGGGCGCCTGAAATTTCATCGCGAGTACGGTCGCGATGACGGTGATGACGATGAGAGCGGTCGAGGCGGCATTGATCTCCGGTGACACGCCGCGGCGCACCAGCGAATAGACCTTGACCGGGAAAGTGACGGTCTCGGGGCCCGAAGTGAAGAAGGTGATGACGAAATCGTCGAGCGAGAGAGTGAAGGCGAGCAGCGCACCGGCAATCAGGCCCGGCATCATGAAAGGCACGATGACATTCCAGAAAGTCTGCCATTCGCTGGCGCCGAGATCCTTGGAGGCCTCTTCGAGCTGGCGATTGAAGCCGACGAGGCGCGAGCGCACCACCACGGCCACGAAAGGAAAGCAGAAGGCGACATGGGCGATGATGATGTTGATCAAGTTGAACGGCCAAATCAGGCCGACCGACCACTCCATCATCCCGGTGTTGACGAAGAACAGCAGCAGCGAGACGCCCATGCAGATTTCCGGGATGACGATGGGCAGCGCCATCAACCCTTCATAACCCGCCTTGAACGGAAAGCGGAAGCGCCACAGGAACAGCGCCACCATGGCGCCGAGAATGGTGGCGATGATGGTCGAGATGACGGCGATGGCGAGGGAATTGAGCAAGGCCTCCTGAAGATCGGAGTTGTTCCAGGCCTTCACATAATTGTCGAGGGTGAAGCCGCGCCAGACCACGCCGCGTTTGTCGGTGTTGAAGGAAAAGGCGACGAGCGTGAAGATCGGCGCATAGAGGGCGAAGAAGATTGCAGCGAACAGCACCTTGAGCCACAGGCGGTTGCCATAGTCGAGGGGACCGGACCCGGGTCTGAGCGTTTCGGCCATCAGACATCCACTCCCTTGCTGCGGGCGGCAAAGAAGGCGCGCAGGGCGAGAGCGCCGAATGTCACATACATCAGGAGGAAGGACAAAGCCGACCCGAAGGGCCAGTCATTGGCGGACTTGAACTGCCGCTCGATGACATTGCCGATCATGATGGCGTTGGCGCCGCCCAGCATGTCCGGGGTGAGGAACGAGCCGAGACAGGGAATGAAGACCAGGATGACGCCGGTGATGATGCCGGGCATGGTCAAGGGCAAGGTCACCTTGAAGAAGGTCTGGAACTGCGATCCGCCGAGATCGAGACTCGCCTCGAGGAACGAGCGGTCGAGGCGTTCGATCGTGGCATAGAGCGGCAGGACCATGAAAGGCATATAGACATAGACCAGCCCCATGATGACGGCGCCGTCATTATAGAGCATCTCGAAGGGCCCGAGCCCGACCCAGCCCAGCACCAGGTTGAGATAGCCCTGGGTGCGGAAGACGGCGATCAGCGCATAGGTGCGGATGAGAAGATTGATCCAGAAGGGCAGGATCACCAGGAGCAGGAGCAGCGGCTTCCATTTCGCCGGCGCAAAGCAGATGCCGAAGGCGATCGGATAGGCGAGCAGCAAGCAGAAGACGGTCGCGAGCGTGCTGATCCAGATCGATTTCCAGATGATCTGCAAATAGACGGTATCGAAGGAGCGAATATAGTTCGCCAGCGTACCGGTGAACTCGGTCTCGGTGATAGAGGTCTTCTCGCTGAAGGAGAGCCCGAACATCCAGGCCAGGGGTATGAGAAAGAAGACCAGAAGCCAGAAGGTGCCGGGCGTGCCGAGAGTCCAGAAGGCCCGGAGATTGCCCTTCCAACTGTCCACGATTCAGCTTCCCCCCACCCCTGTCATTGTTGCGGCGATGCTAGTGTCCCGAATCCGAAGTTCGCATCGTATCGCCGCGCCTTCCGAGCGAACTTCGGATTCGAAAGGACACTAGAAAATCCAG
>CAZICN010000514.1:0-2034 GCA_964537655.1 uncultured Aestuariivirga sp. | reverse complement strand
CCGCTAATGCCGGCAAGACGGCGCAGGATGCGATGACCGCACTCCTGACCCAGGATGCGGTCGCCGCGCTGACGCCTGGGATCCGCAACTGGTCTCTTCTTTCATTCAAAATTCCCTACCTGGCCCAGGCGCACCTCAATGCCACCTTCTTCATCGGTGCGATCCTGATGCTGATCATCTTCGCCATCCAGCATCGCGGCATCGCCTCGACCGCTGGCGCGCAGAAATGGCTGGCGATCATCGTGCTCGTGCCGCTTGTCGTCATCGGCCTGCTGCCCATCCTCATGGGCAAGGTCGATATGATGAATGTGACCGCCCTGGTGCCGCCAGCAGCAACAGACACCGGCGCCTGGACGATCGGCAGCTGGACCTTGATCCTGGGCGGTCTCTATATCGCCGCCTGGTCGACCTACGGCTTCGAGACGGCGGTCTGTTACACGCGTGAACTGAAGAACCCGAAGACGGACACGTTCAAGGCGATCTTCTATTCGGGTTTGCTCTGCATCCTGTTCTTCTTCCTCATCCCCTTCACCTTCCAGGGTGTCCTGGGGACGACGGGAATGCAGGCGCCCGGCATTGTTGACGGCACCGGCATCGGTGAAGCGCTTGCCGGCCTGGTCGGCGGCGGCAAGGTGGTGACGCAGATCCTGGTGATCCTGATGATCCTGGCGCTGTTCCTAGCCATCATGACGGCGATGGCCGGATCCTCGCGCACGCTTTATCAGGGCTCGAAGGATGGCTGGCTGCCGCGCTATTTGAGCCATGTCAATTCGCATGGTGCGCCGACACGGGCGATGTGGACAGATTTCGTCTTCAACCTGTTCCTTCTTACTATCGCTTCCGACGTTGGTGGATACTTCTGGGTGCTGGCCGTGTCGAATGTCGGCTACATCATCTTCAACTTCCTCAACCTCAATGCCGGCTGGATACATCGTATGGATTCGGCTCATGTCGCGCGCCCATGGAAAGCGCCGACCTGGCTGATCGGCCTCAATACTGTGCTGGCCTTCGTGAATGCGATCTTCCTCGGCGCCGGCGCGAAAGTGTGGGGATATGGCGGAAGTATTCTGTTGGTCGGCGCGGTCTTCGCTGCGCTCATCCTGCCGATCTTCGCCTTCCGTCACTATGTGCAGGATGGTGGACGCTTCCCGGCTCAGGCAATGACCGACCTGGGCCTCAAGGAAGGCGATATGGGTGAGCGCAAGGCGGGCATGCTGCCTTACCTCACTCTGGCGGCGGGACTGATTGTCGTCTTGATTGCAAACTGGTTCTTTGTGCTTCCCTCATAGGATCGCCTTTGAGGACGCGGATGGCGGCTTCCCTTCATCGGGAGGCCGCCATTTTTATTTGCCTTGATCGGTTCCCGGGCCCCGCCGATACTCCCGCCGCATAACAGGGGAGGAATCAATGTCGCTGGGCTATATCCTTCTGGCCGTCATTGTTGCCGCCGGTGCCTATCTCGTCTACGCGTATAACGCGTTGGTGAAGAACAAGAATCTCGTCGCCGAGGGCTGGAGTGGCATCGATGTGCAGCTCCGGCGTCGGGCCGATCTCATCCCCAATCTGGTCGAGACGGTGAAGGGTTATGCGGCGCATGAGGACAAGCTGTTCCGCGACATCGCCGAGCTGCGCGCCAGGAGCATCTCCGGTGGCACCGTGACCGAGCAATCGCAAGTGAGCCAGGCGATGACCGGCATGCTGGGCCGGCTGTTCGCCATCGCCGAGGCCTACCCCGAGCTCAAGGCGGATGCCAATTTCCGCGACCTGCAGGACAAGCTCTCCGTCATCGAGGACGAGATCCAGCTGTCGCGGCGCTATTACAATGGCGCGGTGCGCAACTTCAACACCATGATCGAATCCTTTCCGACGAACTTCATCTCCGGAATGTTCCAGTTCACCAAGGCCGACTTCTTCGAGATCGGCGACCAGGCGGCGCGCCAGGTGCCCAAGGTGGAATTCAACAAGGCGTCGTGACTCTGAGTTTTCCCTTCTCCCGCTTGCGCAGGGCTGTCCGGGGAAAATTGCGATATGCCA
>CAZICN010000513.1:0-2047 GCA_964537655.1 uncultured Aestuariivirga sp. | reverse complement strand
ACATGGCGATCACGCCCGCCAGCTTGGCGTTGATGAACAGGATGTCCGGCGTCGCGCGCAGGATCGCGTAGAACGGCAGGAAGTACCATTCCGGCACGATGTGCGCCGGCGTCTTCAGCGGGTCGGCGGGAATGTAGTTGTCGGCGTGGCCCATGTAGTTGGGCGCGAAGAACACGAACGCCGCCCACACGAGCAGGAACAGGCCGATGCAGGCGACGTCCTTCATCGTGTAGTAGGGGTGGAAGGGCAGCGTGTCCTTCGGGCTCTTGACGTCGATGCCGAGCGGGTTGCCGTTGCCCACCGCGTGGAATGACCAGATGTGCAGCACGACCATGCCGACGATCACGAACGGCAGCAGATAGTGCAGGCTGAAGAAGCGGTTCAGCGTCGGGTTGTCGACCGCGAAGCCGCCCCACAGCCAGGTGGTGATGCCCTCGCCGACCAGCGGGATGGCCGAGAACAGGTTGGTGATGACCTTGGCGCCCCAGAAGCTCATCTGGCCCCAGGGCAGCACATAGCCCATGAAAGCGGTCGCCATCATCACGAGATAGATGAGGACGCCGATGATCCACAGGACCTCGCGCGGCGCCTTGTAGGAGCCGTAATACATGCCGCGGAAGATGTGGATATAGACGGCGATGAAGAACATCGACGCGCCGTTGGCATGCATGTAGCGGATGAGCCAGCCGTAATTCACGTCGCGCATGATCTGCTCGACCGAATTGAACGCGAGGTCGGCTTGCGGCGTGTAGTGCATGACGAGAACGACACCGGTGATGATCTGCACCACCAGCATGAGGGCGAGGATGCCGCCGAAGGTCCACCAATAGTTCAGGTTCTTCGGCGTCGGGAAATCCAAGGCCGTGCTCTTCACGAACTCGACGATCGGCAGGCGCTCATGCAGCCACTTTTCTGCCGCGCCCTTGGGTTGGTAATTCGAATGTCCGCCCATCGCGTGCCCTCTGTTAGCCGATACGGATCTTGGTATCGGTGATATATTCGTATTTCGGCACCGGCAGGTTCTCCGGCGCCGGGCCTTTGCGGATGCGCCCGGCCGTATCGTAATGCGAGCCGTGGCAGGGGCAGAACCACCCGCCGTAGTCGCCCTGCTGGCCGAGCGGCACGCAGCCGAGATGGGTGCAAACGCCCATCATGACCAGGAGCTTCTCCTTGCCGCCGACCACGCGATTCTCGTCGGTGGCGGGATCGCCTTCCTTTACATTGGCGTTGCGGGCATCCGGATCGGGCAGGTCGGAAACCGGCACCGACTTGGCGTCATCGATCTCCTTCTGGGTGCGATGGCGCACGAAAACCGGGTTGCCGCGCCACTTGATCGTGATGCTCTGGCCCTCGGCGATCGGCGCGATATCGAGCTCGATCGATGCCAAAGCGCGCACCGAAGCGTCGGGATTCATCTGGTCGATGAACGGCCAGGCCACCAGGGCAGCGCCCACCGCACCGGCCGCGCCTGTGGCTATGTAGAGAAAGTCGCGCCGGTTCGGGTCGGCATGTTCGGCTGTGGACACTGGCAGTTTCCTCTCGCAAAAGGCACGCCGAGAGGCCCGCGCAAACGGGTCGGCGCACGAATTGGTGTGTTTTTGGCATCGGGTCTGCCGAATGTCTAGCCATCAAGTGTCGCAGTGAGACGATACTTGGCGCCTCCCCGTCTTTGAGACTAAAGACCTGATATCCATGATCGAAATTGCCCTGTACCAGCCCGATATCCCGCCCAATGCGGCGACCATCATGCGCATGGCCGCCTGCTTTGGCTTGAAGGTCAGGATCATCGAGCCGGCGGGTTTCACCTGGTCCGATTCTTCGCTGAAGCGTGCCGGCATGGACTATCTCGACCACGCTTTGGTGGTGCGCGATGCTTCATGGACGGCCTTCCGCGCCGCGACCCAGGGGCAGCGCCTCGTCCTCGCCTCGACCCGGGCTACCGTCGCCTATACCGGTTTCAACTTCCGCGAGGGCGACATCCTGCTCATGGGTCGCGAGAGCGCCGGCGTCCCGGATGAGGTTCATGCGGCCGCCGATGCCCGCCTCC
>CAZICN010000512.1:0-2048 GCA_964537655.1 uncultured Aestuariivirga sp. | reverse complement strand
CGCCGGCCGAGATCTACAACCGCCCGGCCAATCTGGCGGTGGCGAATTTCGTCGGCGACTTCAACATTTTCGAGCCCGCCGTGGTGGCCCGGCTGTTCGGCGCCAGGGCCGGGCAGGCCTGGGCGGTCCGCCCGGAGGCGATCGATATCGCCGGCCTGGACTCGAGGCGTGCCGCCGCGGCGAAAGGTTATGACGCCGAGGTCACGATCATGGCGGTGCAGGTGCTGGGCGCCATGGTGCGGCATTATACCAGGGCGGGCGACATCGCCATCAAGGTCGACATGCTGAACAAGCCGGACGCGCCGACATTCCGCATCGGCGACAAGGCCCGGATCTTTATCGCCCAGAGCGCCATCGCCGAGATGAGTGAGTGATGAAGCGCTCGCTCCCACATGTCTCTTCCCTCTCCAGCGTCTGTTTCCCCTTCTCCGGGAGAAGGTGGCGCGAAGCGCCGGATGAGGGTGTTCTTCGCGAAGTCAGCAGAGGCCCCGAATGAGTAATCCCAGCAAGACCCGGAAACCCAACATCCTCCTCATCTGCGCCGACCAGTGGCGGGGCGATTCCGTTTCGGCCCTCGGGCACAGGAATGCGCGCACCCCGCATCTCGACGCGCTGATGCGCGACGCCGTCACCTTCCGCAACCATTTCGGCCAGTGCACGCCCTGCGGCCCGTCGCGCACCAGCCTCCTCACGGGCATGTATCTGATGAACCACCGCTCGGGGCGCAACGGCACGCCGCTCGATCAGCGCCACACCAACCTGGCGCTCGAGGCGCGCAAGCAGGGTTATGACCCGGCGCTTTTCGGTTATACCGACACGACGCCTGATCCGCGCCCGCTGCATCCGAACGACCCGGCGCTCACCGCCTATGACGAAGGCATCATTCCGGGCTTCATCGCGCCCCTGCATCTGCCCGAGGATATGGGCCGGTGGGTGTCGGAGCTGATCGCGCTCGGCTACGATCTGCCCAACGGGCGCGATGATGCGTTCCGGCCGCGCAAGGACTTCGTCAAGCCGGCCGATCGCGGCTTCCGTTTCATCCCGACCCAGCACAAGGCCGAGCACAGCGAGACGGCCTTCCTCACCGATGAATTCATCAAATGGCTGCTGGTGCGGCCGGACAAGCCGTGGTTCGCGCATTTCGTGTTCTTCCGGCCGCATCCGCCGATCATCGCGCCCGAGCCCTATAATGCGAATGTGCATCCGAAGGATGTCGAATTCCCCAGGCGCCAGGCGAGCCCGGAAGCGGAAGGCGCGCAGCATCCTCTCCTCGCGCATGAGATCGGCAATGTCGCAAGGCCCAATGCCTATGACGAGCACAACCCGCTCGACCTGGTGCGCGCCGACGACCTCGAGATTCGCCAGATGAAGGCGACCTATTACGGCCTCATCGAGGAGATGGACCATCATCTGGGCCGCGTCATCGCCCATCTCAAGGCGAGCGGGCAATATGACCACACGCTCATCATCGTGACCAGCGACCATGCCGAGATGCTGGGCGACCACTATGTGTGGGGCAAGGAAATCTATTTCGACGGCGCCTTCCATGTGCCGCTGGTCATCCGCGACCCGCGCCCCGAGGCGAAAGGCGCCAGGGGCAGCGAGGTCACGGCCTTCACCGAGGCGATCGACATCATGCCGACCATCCTCGACTGGCTGGGTGCCGAGATCCCGAGGAGCTGCGACGGGCGTTCGCTCACGCCCTTTTTGCGCGGCGAGACGCCCGGCGCATGGCGCGATGCGGTCTTCTTCGAGCATGATTTCCGCAATGTGAGGAGCCAGAAGGTGGAGCAGGCGCTCGGGCTGGCGTCGGATGAATGCTCCTATGCGGCGGTCCGCGACGCCCGGTACAAATATGTGCATTTCGCGGCTTTGCCGCCGCTCCTCTTCGACATCGCCCGCGACCCGCATGAGTTCGAGAACCTGGCGGGAAGGCCGGAGCACGGCGCCGTCGAGCTTCGTTATGCCCGGAAGCTTCTGAGCTGGCGTCTCCTCAACCAGGAGCGGATCCTCACCAACATGCATGTCGGCGAAGGCGGATTGTTCGA
>CAZICN010000511.1:0-2048 GCA_964537655.1 uncultured Aestuariivirga sp. | reverse complement strand
GCCGCGGCGCAGATCGCAGCACATCCGTGAAGAGCTTCGAGGAATACCGGCAAAGTACGCCGTCAAACCCGCGAATTCATACTGTAAAACGGTTCGAAGCTGCTTTTGTCGATATAGTCGACATAGAAAGCGCGAACATGCGGCAGGATATCCTTCGACAACCTTCGACGCCGCAATTCGGATTCGGTCAGCGGCTTCTTCAATTCCTCGTGCAATCGCCGCAGCACCTCCTTGCGATCGAGACGCGTGAACTCGCCGTCCTGGAAGAGTACCTCGCCGTCGCACATCGTAAGTTTTACGCCTTCTGTCTTGGCGCGATGAATAACCGCATCGATCAGTGGGGTCGCCTCATCGAGATAAGGCCAGGCGATCTGCTCCCAGTCCAGCAAAACAAGATCAGCAGCCTTCCCGACTTCCAGCGTGCCGATGCTCTCGCCGAAGGCAGTGGTGCGAGCGCTCCCTACGGTCGCCATGCGGAAAACCTGTGTGGTCGATGGAACATCGGCTTCGACCATGCCCGGTACCCGGTGAGCGCACAGAACCAAGCGCATCTCCTGCAGCATATCGCGATCATCATTGATCCCGGCTTCGTCGATGCCGATTCCCGTGGTGATGCCTTTCATCTCAAAATGATTGAGCGGCGCGATGCCCGAGCGAAGGCGCAGATTGGACGAGCAGTTGTGGCAAATGCAGATTCCCGCCTCGGCGACCTTATCAATATCGCCCTCGGACAGCCATGTGCCATGGCCGAGTGTAAGGCGTGAGTTCAACAGGTCGAATTTTTCCAAGTATTCGAGCGCGGTGCCACCGCCCCGCTTCTTAGCGTAAGCCTTTTGATAGGCGCTCTCCACCAGATGCATATGAAGCGGGGCATCAAACTTGCGCGACACCTCGGAGAAAGTGGTCAGCGCCTTGTCCGAACACCAATGCAGATTGGCCGGCGCCAGCTGTATCTTCACGCGCCGGCTGGCGCGATGACTCGTGTGCAGGTGCGCGAACAGAGCCATAATGTCGTTCAAATCCGTCTTGATGCGGCCGAACCATTCGCGCATCTCCTCTTGCATCCCGCCGGGGAGCGAAGCTACGAATGCGTCATCCCCCTGGTAAATCAATTGATTCTGATCCTGCACGGTGTGCGAGTAAGAAACCCGCATGCCAATGTCACTGTAGGCGCGGATGACTTCGCTGGACTTCGACAGGACTGCCTCGGCTGTACCGGGAAGCCAGCCGTGCAGGTGTTGCACGGTGGTGATGCCCGAAGCGATCATTTCGAAGGCCGAGTAGAGCGTATCAAGGTAAGTATCGAGACCGCGAAACACCATCCGGGTGGCCCACCAAAGTTCCAACGGCATATCTGCCGATCCCAGTTGCACGGGTGTCAGGCCAATATGGTGATGAGCGTTGACGAAGCCCGGCAGCATGATCTCCTTGCCGCTGCCAATGACCGGCAGGTCCGGGTGCTGATGCCTCAACGTGTCGTACCGATCGATGGCAATGATGACTCCGTCTTCCTGAAGAAGCGCCCCATCGGTAATCTCCTCGACCGAATAGCGATCGAGGGCACGCGTGATCATGGCCCGACTGCGAACGATCGACTTCATTGACAGCCCTTTCCTACAAAGAACGTTTGGTCACGGATCTCGCATGTCGCGCGTCAAATTCGATTTTCTGGTTTCCCGCCTCGGACAAGGCAAAATGCTGCGACCGAGATCACGCGGCCGTTCTTGATCACCAAATCATTGATCATCGAGACACACGGCATGCTAGGCTGTTCCACCCAATGCTGTCATTGCTGTCCTCAAGAATTGGAATGGATACGGCGTAAAATGAGGAACTGACAGTCATACAGCCCGCGGATGGCCTGTAAAGCCTGTGCGCTTGACCGGCTCTGCAAAAAAAGCTGAGGCATAGGCATGTCATTCTTCATTTGTGAGACGGTCGGCGAAGTGAGCCGATCACACTGCTAGAGCGTCGGAAGCTCTCATAGAATCGGCTCGACGCTCTATCTCTTTGATTTGCGCATCGGATCGTCCGAAAACCGCTGCGCA
>CAZICN010000510.1:0-2049 GCA_964537655.1 uncultured Aestuariivirga sp. | reverse complement strand
CGCTGAAAGATCGAGATCGGTAGCTGGTGCGCTGCCGCTATTGACCAAGGTGAAGGTAAAAACTGATTCGCGGCCTGCTGTCGCCTCGCCCGAAAGTCGCTCCTGCGGGCCGATGATCTGCAGCTGCGGCTCGCCGGTCACCTCGACACTGAGCTCGGTCGAGGCGGTCTGATTGCCGCCGGAAACTTGGAAAGTCACCGGATAGCGGCCGGCGGCGGTAACGCGCGAAGGCGTGACTTCAAGAGTGACCGTTTCGCTCGCATCGGCAGCGATGGGCAGGCCCGTGATTTCCTCCGAGCCATAGCCCTTCTTGAACCGTGCCCGAAAGCCCTCGGGCAGCTGCGCCGCGAGATTGAAGAGCCCTTCTTCGGTGCCATCGTTGGTGACCTTTATCTTGAAAGAAAAGGTCGAGCGCGCCGTTCCGCGTAGTGCCGGCAACTCCGATTCGAGCTTCAATCCCGCGGACGCAGTCTCTTCACGGGCGACCTGAACCCCGAGTGGCAAACTAATGAGACTCTCGGCCGTCCGCGCCTTGATTTCCACAGCATGACGTTCTCCCATCGCCGCCTTGGCGGGAGGCGTCAGCTCGAGCGTCAGTCGTTCACTCGAGTCCGGTCCCACGATTGCGGCGTAGACTTGGTTGCCGCCGCCCTTCAGTGTCCATTTCCAGTCCCGCGGCACACCCGTCACTTCGAGATCCGCGCGCTGCGGCGGTAGGTTATCATTCCGAAGGGTGAGTGAGATGGATTCAGTCTCACCGGGTGAAATCGCAAGTTTTGGATAGGGTGTCGTCAGCCAGAACCCGGTGAGCCCGGATTGCGGATTGGCAGCCTGCTGGGCCGCGGCCGGTGCCAGCAGCAAGAGCGCCAGTGTTGCGCCTGCAATTGTTTGTATCGTCCTCCTCATTTTCGTCTCCAAACCAAATCACGACGAGGGACGCGCAAACCGGCGCGTCAGACGCGTGACAGTCGTTGCTAAACATAAATTGTCGCAAAGCCCGCCCCCGGCTCCCGAGGGCGGGCAAGATCAATGGCGATTAGTAGTCCATGCCGCCGCCCGGCGGCATCACCGGTGCCGTTTCCTTTTTCGGCTTCTCGGCGATCATCGCTTCAGTGGTCACGAGCAGCCCGGCAACCGAGGCCGCATCCTGCAAGGCGGTGCGTACCACCTTCACCGGATCGATGACCCCTTGCGCATAGAGATCGCCGAATTCGCCTGTTTGCGCGTTCCAGCCGTAGCCGAAAGCGCTGTTTTCGCGCAACTTGCCGACAATGATTGAGCCTTCGGCCCCAGCATTCTCTGCAATCAGGCGAGCCGGCGCCTCTATGGCTCGGCGAACGATCTCCACGCCATGCTTCTGGTCGGCATTGTCAGTCGTGACCTTGTCGAGAACCCTGGCAGCTCGCAGCAGCGCCACGCCGCCGCCAGGAAGGATACCCTCTTCGACAGCAGCGCGTGTCGCATGCATCGCGTCGTCAACCCGGTCCTTTCGCTCCTTGACCTCGACCTCGGTCGAGCCGCCGACCCGGATGACTGCGACGCCTCCAGCAAGCTTAGCCAACCGCTCCTGAAGCTTCTCACGATCATAGTCAGAAGTCGTTTCCTCGATCTGAGCCTTGATCTGATTGATGCGTGCGTCAATATCGCGCTTCGCGCCGGCACCATCGACGATGGTCGTGTTCTCTTTCTCGATCGTCACCTTCTTGGCCCGGCCGAGCATCTCGATTGTGACATTCTCGAGCTTGATGCCGAGATCTTCCGAGATGGCGGTTCCGCCGGTCAGGATGGCGATATCCTCGAGCATGGCCTTGCGGCGATCGCCGAAGCCCGGCGCCTTGACCGCCGCCACCTTGAGGCCGCCACGCAGCTTGTTGACCACGAGTGCGGCCAGGGCTTCGCCTTCGATGTCTTCTGCGATGACGAGCAGCGGCTTGCCCGACTGCACGACGGCTTCCAGCAGTGGAAGCATAGACTGGAGACTGCCGAGCTTCTTCTCGTGGATCAGAAGGTAAGGGTCCTCCAGTTCAACCCGCATCTTGTCCGGATTGG
>CAZICN010000509.1:0-2074 GCA_964537655.1 uncultured Aestuariivirga sp. | reverse complement strand
GAAGGGGAAACCCTTCACATGATTAAATCCCTCTTCATCGCCAATCGCGGCGAGATCGCGGTCCGCATCATCCGGGCGGCGCGCGAACTGGGGATCCGCACCATCCAGGCGCACAGCGCCGCCGATGCGCAGTCGCTCGCCGTCAGGATGGCGGATGAGGCGGTCAATATCGGCCCGCCGCATGCGGCGAAATCCTATCTCAATATCGCAGGGATCATCGACGCCGCGAAGAAGTCCGGCGCCGATGCCATCCATCCGGGCTATGGCTTCCTCGCCGAGAATGCCGCCTTTGCCGATGCCGTCAACGCCGCCGGCATGATCTTCGTCGGCCCGAGCGGCGAGGCCATCCGCACCATGGGCGACAAGGTTTCCGCCCGCATCGCCGCCGAGAAGGCCGGCGTTCCGGTGGTGCCGGGCAGCGGCGGACGCATCGAGGACTTGAACGACGCGGCGAAGATCGCCCAGCGCATCGGTTTTCCCGTCATGATCAAGGCCGCGGCCGGGGGCGGCGGACGCGGCATCCGCATCGCCAATACGCGAGAGGAATTCGAGCAATTCCTTCCGCAGGCGCAGGCCGAGGCCCAGGCGGCCTTCGGTGATGGCGGACTCTATTTAGAGAAGGTCATCACCAAGGCCCGCCACATCGAAGTTCAGGTGCTGGGCGACGGCGAGCGCGCCATCCACTGCTTCGAGCGCGAATGCTCGCTGCAGCGCCGCCGCCAGAAGCTGTGGGAAGAAGCGCCTTCGCCGGTCCTGCCGGAAGATGTCCGCCAGAAGCTCTGCGCCTCGGCCGTGGCGCTCACCGAGGCGGTGAAGTATCGCGGCGCCGGCACCATCGAATATCTCTACGACGATGCCAGCCACGAATTCTATTTCATCGAGATGAACACCCGCATCCAGGTCGAGCACCCGGTGACCGAGTTCATCACCGGCCTCGATCTCCTGCGCGAGATGATCGTCATCGCCGGCGGCGCGCGCCTGCGCCACCAGCAGAAGGATATCGTCCGCAAGGGCCACGCCATCGAGGTCCGCATCAATGCCGAGGATCCGGCGAAGAACTTCATGCCCTTCCCCGGCACGGTTTCCGGCCTCAACGTGCCGGGCGGCCCCGGCACCCGCTTCGATACCCTGCTCTATGACGGCTACCAGGTGCCGCCCTTCTATGATTCGCTCCTCGGCAAGCTCATCGTGTGGGACGAGACGCGAGGCCAGGCGATCGAGCGCCTCAGGCGGGCGTTGAACGAACTCGAAATCGGCGGCCTCAAGACGACGAAGCCGTTGCACCTGCGCCTCGCCGAGGACGCCGACGTGCGCGCAGGTAAGTTCCATACCCGTTGGCTCGAGCCCTGGCTCGAGGCCAACGGCACACGATTGGTCAGCCAATGATCAAACCTCCATCCGTCATCCCGGCGAAAGCCGGGATCCATTCAATAGACGCAATCTGGGCGGCGCGACTTGTTCTGATAGAATTTAGGGGATCCCGGCTTTCGCCGGGATGACGGAAAATGGTTAGCTTTCGTCGCAATGACGGAAATAGGTGGGAGGTGGCGCTTCGATGAAGACCCGATATTCCTATGGCGGCGACGAGCATATCTTCGTCGAGATGGACGAGGAGATGTCGCTCGACGCCTTCTTCAAGGCCCTGTTCATCACCAATGCGGTGCGCGATGCCAAGATCAAGGGCGTCACCGAGATCTGCCCGGCCAATGCCTCGATGCAGATCAAGTTCGATCCCGATGTGATCAAGCCCACCGACATGCTGGCCGAGTTGAAGAAATTCGAGACCGTCGCCGAGAAGGCCGAGCCCGTCATCAAGACGCGCATCATCGAGATCCCCGTCTACTACAACGATCCCTGGACGCATGAGACGCTGATGCGCTTCCGCGAGCGCCATCAGGATCCCAAGAGCACCGACATCGAATATGCGGCGCGCATCAACAATCTAGATGGCCCCGACGGCTTCATCAAGGCGCATTCCGGCTCGCCCTGGTTCGTCTCGATGGTCGGCTTCGTGGCGGGTCTGCCCTTCCTCTACCAGATGGTCGAGCGCCAGCGTCAGATCGAGGCGCCGAAA
>CAZICN010000508.1:0-2082 GCA_964537655.1 uncultured Aestuariivirga sp. | reverse complement strand
GTGCGGGATGCGAAAAAGTGGATACCGGTTTGTCGCGAGAATCCCGCGCTAACAATAGGAATCGATCACGTTTATGAGTTTGGATCGTTTCGATCCAAACTCATCGTGATCCAGGTCAGTCGTGGAGGCACCATCCGATGAAAATGAGCGGCGAAGAGATCATTCAGGCGGCGCGCGCGACGGTATGGAAGGCGTTGAACGACCCGCAGATCCTCAAGCAGTGCATCCCCGGCTGCGAATCGATCGTCAAGCATTCCGATACCCGGATGGAGGCGCGCGTTGTCGCCAAAGTCGGGCCGGTCAAGGCGGGCTTCACCGGGATCGTCAATTTGAGCGACCTCGACCCGCCGAACAGCTACCGGATATCGGGTGAGGGCAAGGGCGGCCTGGCGGGATTTGCCAGCGGCGGGGCCGATGTCAGGCTCGAGGACGCCGAAGGCGGAACCCGGCTCTCCTACGACGTCGACGCGCAGGTCGGCGGCAAGCTCGCCATGCTGGGCTCGCGGCTCATCGATTCGACGGCACGCTCCATGGCGACACAGTTCTTCGAGAAGTTCGCCAGCATCGTCGGGGGCATGAAGGTGGAGGCGGCACCCGCTGCGCCGCGCAAGGCCAAGGCACCAAAGAAGAAGGCCATCAAGAAGCCTGCAAAGAAGGTGGCCAAGAAGGTCGCGAAAAAAGCCGCCAAGCCGGCAAAAAAGACGGCGAAGAAGAAGGCCGCCAAGAAGAAGCGGTGATCCCGCCTCGCCGGCTCACAGCCGGTAGCCGAACACATGCAGCGCGATGAAGATCGCCGCGAAAGCCGCGACATAGGCGAGCGCGCCGTAGAAGATGGCGTGATGCAGGATCCTGAGCCAGGGTGGCGCCGCCGCGAAGCGGCGGGCGAGCCGCAACAGCCATGAGACGCAGAGAATGGCGACGCAGAGGATCAGGATCCGGATCGTCATTCACTTGCCGCCGCCGGCGGTATGCTCGCCATCGCGCGTCAGATAATAGGCGAACAGGATCGGCAGGAAGGTCACGGCGATCACGAATATCGCCACCACATTGGTGACCGGGCGCTGGCGCGGACGAATGAGTTCGGTCAGCATCCAGATCGGAAGTGTCGATTGCTGGCCGGCGGTGAAGGTGGTGACGATCACCTCGTCGAAAGAGAGCGCGAAGGACAGCATGCCGCCGGCCAGAAGCGCCGACGCGATATTGGGCAGGACCACATAACGGAACGTCTGGAAGCCGTCGGCGCCGAGATCCATCGACGCCTCGATCAGGCTGCCGGAGGTGCGGCGGAAGCGGGCCAGCGCATTGTTGTAGACGACGACGATGCAGAAGGTCGCGTGGCCGAGGACGATGGTCCAGAAGGAGAAGTCGAAATCCATGATGTTGAAGGCCGAGCGCAAAGCGATGCCGGTGATGATGCCGGGAAGGGCGATCGGCAGGATGAAAAGCAGCGAAATGTAGTCGCGGCCGAAGAAGCGGGCACGCGAAACCGCAGCCGCCGCGCAGGTGCCGAGCACCAGAGCGACGGCGGTGGCGATCGTCGCCACCTTCACCGAAAGCCAGAGCGCGTTCCATATGTCCTGGCGTTCCCAGGCGGCGGCGAACCATTTGACCGTCAATCCCGGCGGTGGGAACTGATAGCTCTTCTCCTCGGTGGTGAAGGCATAGAGGAAGATCAGGAGCAGCGGCACATGCAGGAAGAGCAATCCCCCGATGGCGGCGAGGCTCAACGCGCGCGGGGCCTTTCCGCCTTTCTCAGAGCGCATCGAAAGCTCCCATGCGCTTGGCGATCGCCAGATAGAGCCCCATGATCACGATCGGAACGACCGTGAAGGCGGCGGCGAGCGGGATGTTGCCGGCGGTGCCCTGCAGCGTATAGACGGCCTGGCCCAGGAAGTAGCTCGACGTGCCGACGATCTGCGGGATGATGTAGTCGCCGAGCGTCAGCGAGAAGGTGAAGATCGAGCCGGCGACGATGCCCGGGAAGGCGAGCGGCAGGATGATCCGCCGGAAGGTGGTCATCGCCCGCCCGCCGAGGTCGGACGACGCCTCGACGGTGTGGCCGTGCAAGGCAAGGGGCTGCTC
>CAZICN010000507.1:0-2096 GCA_964537655.1 uncultured Aestuariivirga sp. | reverse complement strand
CGGTGCCTGCGTGAACGCGCCCATGGTCCTGATCTGGAGCGATACCTATGAGGACCTGACGCCGGAAAGCTTCGAGAAGGTTCTCGACGGCTATGCCAGGGGCGCGCCGCCCAAGCCCGGCCCGCAGAATGGCCGCCAGTTCTCCGCCCCCGAGGGCGAACTGACGAGCCTCACCGACAAGGCGCTCTACGGCAAGGATCGCACCTTCAAGCGCATCGAGGCGCCGCCGCCGCCCGCACCTGCGGCACCGCCCGCGGCTGCCGCACCCGCCGCCCCGCCCAAGGCTCCCGCGCCGGCAGCGGTGGCTCCGCCGTCCAATGCGGCAAAGCCCGAGACCGCGGCACCCGAAACGGCCCCGGCGGTGAAGTCGCCGTCGCCGGTCAAGACCGCCGAAGCGCCGCTGGCGCTGGCCAAGGTCGAAGCCAGGGCCGAAGTGGCGGCGAAGCCCGCAAAGGCGCCAGAGCACGTCGCAGCAGCGAAAAAGCCCGAGCCTGCGCCGCCGGCCGCAAAGCCCGTTGCCGCGAAGGCGCCGGCCGACAAACCCGCCAAGGCTCAGGCGACGAGGCCCGACGGCAAGCCCGAACTCTTCAAGAAGCCGAAAGCCGGCAAGGGCGATGATCTCAAGCTCATCTGGGGCGTCGGACCCAAGCTCGAGAAGATGCTCAACACCATGGGGGTCTGGCATTTCGACCAGGTCGCGTCCTGGACCAAGACCGAGATCAAGTGGGTCGACGAGCGCCTCGAAGGCTTCAAGGGCCGGCCTGAGCGCGATGAATGGGTCAAGCAGGCGAAGAAGCTCGCCAAGGGCTGGCGGCCCGAAAATGCCGCCGGCGAGAAACCGAAGTGAGGAGGGGGGAATGATCGCAACATACTCAACCCTCACCCTGAGGTGCACCGCCGCAGGCGGTGCCTCGAAGGGTTTGCATTGGCAGCCTCGCTCTATCCTGGTGGGTGCTTCGAGGCTCGCTGCGCTCGCACCTCAGCATGAGGATTGCATCTAATGCTCGCAGATAAGGACCGCATCTTCACCAATCTCTATGGCCTCCATGACTGGGGCCTCGATGGCGCACGCAGGCGCGGCTGCTGGGTGGACGTGAAATCGTTCATCGACAAGGGCCGCGACTGGATGATCAACGAGATGAAGGCCTCAGGGCTGAGGGGGCGCGGCGGCGCCGGCTTCCCAACCGGCCTCAAATGGTCATTCATGCCCAAGCAGGTCGGCGAGCGCCCGCATTATCTCGTCGTCAATGCGGACGAGTCCGAGCCCGGCACCTGCAAGGACCGCGAGATCATGCGGCACGATCCGCATCTCCTCGTCGAGGGCTGTCTCATCGCGGGCGCCGCGATGGCCGCCCATGTCGGCTATATCTATATACGCGGCGAATTCATCCGCGAGCGCGAGCGCCTGCAGGCCGCCATCGACCAGGCCTATGAGGCCCGTCTCATCGGCAAGAACAACATCCATGGCTGGGACTTCGATCTCTATGTCCACCATGGGGCCGGCGCCTATATCTGCGGCGAGGAGACGGCCCTTCTCGAAAGCCTCGAAGGCAAGAAGGGCCAGCCGCGCATGAAGCCGCCATTCCCGGCCAATGTCGGCCTCTATGGCGCGCCCACCACGATCAACAATGTCGAATCGATCGCCGTCGCCGGCACCATCATGAGAAGGGGTGCCGCCTGGTTCTCCGGCATCGGCCGGCCCAACAATGTCGGCACCAAGCTGTTCTGCATCTCGGGGCACGTGAACAAGCCCTGCAATGTCGAAGAGGAAATGGGCCTCCCGCTGCGCGAGCTGATCGATCGGCATTGCGGCGGTGTCCGCGGCGGCTGGGACAATCTGCTGGCGGTGATCCCCGGCGGCGCGTCGGTGCCGCTGCTGCCCAAGTCGATCTGCGACACCGTGCTGATGGATTTCGATTCGCTGCGCGACCAGAAGTCGGGTCTTGGCACGGCGGCTGTCATCGTGATGGACAAGTCGACCGACGTGGTGAAGGCGATCGCCCGGCTCAGCCAGTTCTACAAGCACGAGAGCTGCGGCCAGTGCACGCCATGCCGCGAAGGCACTGGCTGGATGTGGCGCGTCATGGAAAAGATGC
>CAZICN010000506.1:0-2104 GCA_964537655.1 uncultured Aestuariivirga sp. | reverse complement strand
ACCAGCGCCTGGAAGTCCGGCTCGACGCTCTCGTATTTCTTGTAGTAGTCGACGCCGGAGGAGTGGACGATCTGGAAGTCGCCCGGATTGGCCGTCTTGATCTTGGTGATGATCTCGTTCTCGTCGCCGAACGTGCCCTGCACCACCTTGAGATTGGTCTTGGCCGTGTAGGGCTGGAAGGCGAATTTATCGATCGCTTCCTGCACCGTGCCGCCCCAGCCGTCGAAGCGCACCTCGCTCACCGCGGCAAGGGCCTGGCCGCTCCAGCGCGTCATCAGGCCGGCCGAGGCCGCCGCCGCCGCGGTGAGGCCGAGGAAGGTGCGGCGGTCCATGCCGCCATTCCGGTAGCGCTCGATGAGGCGCTCCAGCCGCTTGGTCTGTGTAAGCTTCATTTTCTGTTTCTCCCAGTTGTTATTGTCGATTTCCAAACAGAATGCGCGCAATGAGGCCGCCTGCCAAGGGGAGGCCGATGGTGATCAGCACCATGAGGGTGCCGAGCGCGTTGATTTCAGGACTGATCGAGATTTTGAGCATGGCGAGGATCTGGGTCGGCATCGTCTCGACGCCGGGCGGGCGCCAGAACAGGCTGGCGGTGATGTTGTCGAAGGAAATGGTGAACACCAGGAGCACGCTGGCGATGATGGCCGGCATCAGCAGCGGCAGGGTGACCTCGCGAAACGTGTCGAAGCGGCTGGCGCCGAGCGAGAGCGAGGCCTCCTCATAGACGCGCTTGACGCCGATGAGCCGCGCCTGCACCACCAGCACCACGAAGGGCAGCGCCAGCATGATATGGCCGAGCAGCAAGAGCACATAACTTCGCGGCTGGTGCGCCCATTTCATCAAGAGCAGCAGGCCGACGCCGAGAATGGTCTCCGGCACCAAAGCCGGCATGATGACCAGCGTGTTCATCCACTGCTTGCCGCGGAACTCGTAACGCGTCAGCGCGATGGCGGCCATGACGCCGATGACGGTGCAGACCGCGGCGGTCAGGAGCGCTATCCAGATCGAGGTCTTGAACGCGCGCAGCACCGCCTCGTTCTGGAACAGCTTGCCGTACCACTGCAGCGACAGGCCCGTCATCGGGAAGCCGCCGAACATCGAGGCGTTGAACGACAGGATGATGGTGACGAGGATCGGCGCGAACATGAAGATGTAGACGAGGACGGTGACGATCTTCACCGCATGCCATCCCAGGATGCCGCCGGCGTCCTCGGCCTGCCGCACTTTCATCATCGGCTGAGCCCCTTGAAGATGGTGGAGAGGCCCATATAGCGGCTGTAGATTGCCGAAACGATGCCGAGCAGCACGAACAGCACGATGGAGAGTGTCGAGCCCATCGGCCAGTTGAGCTGCTCCATGATCGTGTCATAGATCAAATTGCCGAACAGCGCGTCGCGGTTGCCGCCGAGGATCTGCGGCGTGACATAGCTTCCCGCCGCCAGCACGAAGCACAGCAGCAGGCCGGCGCAGAGGCCGGGCAGCGACAAGGGCAGCGTCACCTCGCGGAAAGCTTGCGCGCTGGTGCAGCCCAGGGTGCGCGCCGCCGAGATCAGGTCGCGGTCGATGCCCTCGAGGCTCACATAGACATTGAGGATCATGTAGGGCAGCAGGAAATGGATCATGCCCATGATGACGGCGCCCTCGGTATAGAGCATCTGGATCGGGCTATCGATGATGCCGAGCGCCATGAGCGTCACGTTGATGGCGCCCTGCTCGCCGAGGATGTGGATCCACGAGAAGGTGCGGATGGTGAAGGAGATCCAGAAGGGCACGATCAGCAGAAGAAGCAGCAGCCATTTGTGCCGGAACGACGTCATCCAGATGAAATAGGCCGGGACATAGCCCATGATGGCGCAGGCGATGGCGGTGATGGCGGCGACCCGCGCCGTCTTCCACAGGACCAGGTGGTAATAGCCGTCGGTGAAGAACTCCGTCCAGTTGGCGAGCGTGTAGTTGGGTTGCTCGACGCCGGCGGTGACGAATTCGTAGAAGGTGTAGATCGCCATGATGACGATCGGCAGCACCAGGAGGACGATGAGCAGGAGCAGGGCGGGCGCCAGCAGATACCAGGCAAATCGGGTCTGCTGCATTTAGTTCGCCCCCG
>CAZICN010000505.1:0-2110 GCA_964537655.1 uncultured Aestuariivirga sp. | reverse complement strand
CGATGCCGAGATCGCGCGCCTGCTGCGGCGATCTGATCTGAACCGGCTTTCCGTCGATGAGCATCTCGCCCGCCGTCGCCGGCGTCACGCCGAAGATGGTGAGCGCCGTCTCGGTGCGCCCCGAACCGACGAGGCCGGCAATGCCCAGGATCTCGCCGGCGCGCAGCGTGAAGGAGATGTCGCGCACCGCCTTGCCATGCGACACGCCGCGCAGCTCGAGCCGCGGCGCCCCGATCCTGGCTTCTTCCTTCGGGAACAGCTGGTCGATCGAGCGGCCGACCATCATCGCGACGAGCGAGCGTTCGCTCACCTCGCCGATATCCTTCGTGCCGACATGATGGCCGTCGCGCAGCACGCTCACCCGGTCGGCGAGCGCGAAGATCTCCGGCAGCTTGTGGCTGACATAGACGATGCCGACGCCGCGGTCGCGCAGGCGCCTGACGATCGTCATCAACTGCTGGACATCGGCCTCGGCGAGCGAGGCGGTCGGCTCGTCCATGATGACGACGCGCGCATTCTGCGACAGGGCCTTGGCGATCTCGACGCGTTGCCGGTTGGCGACCGACAGCGATCCGACCTTGGCGTCGACATCGAGATGGTGCGAATCGAGATCGTCGAGCAGCGCGCGGGACTTGTCGCGCATCTGCGCCCAGTCGAGCCCGCCCCAGGCGCGCTTCGGCGCATGGTTGAGGAAGATGTTTTCGGCGACGCTGAGCTCCGGGAACAGCAGCAGCTCCTGATAGACGATGGCGATGCCGGCCTTCACCGCCTGGCCCGGATTGGCGAATTTCACGGGCTGGTCGCCGATGCGGATCTCGCCTGCATCGGGGGCATGCACGCCGGCAATGATCTTGATCAGCGTCGACTTGCCCGCACCGTTCTCGCCGAGGAGCGCATGCACCTCGCCGGGCCTGACGTCGAAATCGACGCTGTTGAGGACGCGCACGCCGACGAAGGACTTGGAGATGCCTTTGAGCGCCACCAGGGCCGTCATTGCCGCCCCTCGTCCTGACCCGCTCCGCAATCATGATGATCATTTATAATCAGGAGGGAGCCCGCGACCGGAAACCGGCGGGCACGAGCCTGCTCACCGCGACTTTGTCGAGAAACGGCTCCGATGCCGGGCATCCGCACTTTCCTCCCATCCGGATTCCGCGATTTTCTTGGTTTTCCGCAGCGAAATCCGGATCGGCCGCGGCAGCGTGAGAAGCTGGACGCGCCATTGCGCTGTGGCTTCTCCGTGATTAAGATTGAACAATGATGAGCAATTATGGTCAAGCCATGAATCGCAATCATATGACAAAACCGCGTGAGCGTCCGCTCACGCGGATGATCAAAGCTGATCACCGCCGGCGGTGCGAACCCCTCGCCCCGCACGAGCGGAAAGAGGGCGGGGCCCGCGTCTCACGCGGTATCCATGAGTCTGATGGCCGCAGGATGGGAGAGCGGGCACGCATGGCGAGTGAAGGCTCACG
Source organism: uncultured Aestuariivirga sp. (assembly GCA_964537655.1). GTDB lineage: Bacteria > Pseudomonadota > Alphaproteobacteria > Rhizobiales > Aestuariivirgaceae > Taklimakanibacter. The sequence goes on along the minus strand of CAZICN010000505.1, from coordinate 635 downwards.
CCTCAGATCTACATGGCCCAGCCATGGATGAGAGCGAGCGCCATCGCGCCATCCTCGATGTCCTGACCGAACGCCCCTTCGCGACGGTGAAGGATCTGCTCGACGTGCTCAAGGTTTCGCCCGCCACCATCCGGCGCGACATCGCCAAGCTGCATGCGGCGGGCACCGTGCGCAAGGTGTTCGGCGGCATTGCCGCGTCCGAGCACGATGTCTCGCCCGAACGCCTGGCCGCCCGCCCCTTCGAGGAGAACCGCATGCTGGCGGTCGACGCCAAGCGCGCCATTGCGCGCGAGGCGGAGGCGCTGGTGCGCGACGGCGACGCCATCATCATTCATGGCGGCACCACCTGCTATCTCTTCGCGCTGAGATTGGCCCGCCGCAATGTGCGCATCTACACCAATTCGATGCCGCTCGCCGCGAGGCTGTGGGAGGATGGTTCCTGCCATCTGACCTTGGGCGGTGGCGAGCTCTATCGCGAGCCCGGCATCCTCTATGCGCAAGCCTCCGGCCCGCCCGATTTCTTCGCCTCGAAACTATTTCTCGGCGCGCAAGGCATCGGCCCCACCGGCATCATGGAATCGCATCCGCTGATCGCGCGCGAATCCGAGCGCCTGCTGTCGCGCGCCGACGAGCTG
>CAZICN010000504.1:0-2127 GCA_964537655.1 uncultured Aestuariivirga sp. | reverse complement strand
GGATCTTCCGGCCTGGAGCCTCTGCCAGCCGGCAATGCCGATCGGGCGCATGTAGCCGGGCGCGATCGGCACGCTGAGCGTGAGTTCGGCCTCTCCGGCGGGCGCCAGGCGGACATGCAGGCCGCCCGGCTCCGAGCGCTTCACCGGATCGAGGAGCCCGGCAATGGCCGACATGCCGATGACTTCGGGATCGGCGAAGGTGACGAACAGCTCGCGGAAGGTCTCGGGCTTCCACAGGGCCCTGGCGCCCACCACGCGTTCGGTGACGAGCGCCACGTCGACGAGCGCGATCTCGGCCGCCTGGTCGTTGATGCGCACGGTGAGCTTCTTGTTCTGGGCATAGGCGACGGAAGGCGGCACGCGTCCGGTCACCGCGAGGCCGACGGCGAGCCCGGTGATGGTGGGCTCGCGATGCTCGGGGAAGGCATTGTTGGTGCCGGTCGAGATGCCGGCGATCGGGATGTCACCCGAGCGCGAGACGACCGCGCGGTGGGTGCCGTCGCCGCCGAGGACGACGATCGCCGCGACCTTTTTCCGGCGCATGAGGTCCGCCGCCCGCACCGTGTCGTCGACCGTGCCCGTGACCGTCATGTCGAGATAGGCGAGATCGGGGAACTCGTGTTCGCCCAGATTGCGCGAACGCTCGACGCCGCGCCGCACATGATGCCTGATCCCACCGTTTTCCGGCATCATGACCACTTGCCCGACGCCGGACGCCTTCAGGCAGGCGAGCACCCTGAGCACGATATTGGCGCGGTCGGTGATCTGCAGGCTGGTCGCATTGGCGATCACGCGGCGGATGTCGCGTGCCGATACCGGATTGGCGATGAGGCCGACAATCGGAGCCAAGCGGGTTCCTCCAGCAGCTGTCAGTTCTTTTTGGAGCGCTTTCCGCCGCAAAGCCGCGCAAAACTTGGCGGAAAGCCCTCCTGGTCACGATGACTCGCGAGGTCCCGTTTCACAAGCGGGAAGCCCGATTGCCGCAACGGCATGGGACCATTGTCGTAAGAAATCGCCCAATTTATATGAAAAATATCCTGCAACCCGGCGGCGTCCCGATCGCCCCGCAAGTCCCAAAAATCCGGCCTGATCCGGCTTTCTCAATTAATTCCGGGGCTTCCTCTTGACGCCTTCCCTTCCCCCGCCTATTTCACCCGGCAGCTGTTGGCACTCCCGATCGGTGAGTGCTAGCAGGTGCCGGAAACGGGGTTGGGAGGCCTCGCTTTCACTTCTCCAGGCTCCGGCAGCTCAATCGAACAATGCGACCAACGAAGGAGACATCGCATGAAGTTCCGTCCTCTGCACGACCGCGTGGTTGTGCGCCGAGTTGAGGAAGACACCAAGACCAAGGGTGGCATCATCATCCCCGAAACCGCCCAGGAAAAGCCCATGCAGGGCGAGATCATCGCTGTCGGCCCCGGCGGGCGCGACGAAGCGGGCAAGCTGATCCCGATCGACGTCAAGGCCGGCGATATCGTGCTGTTCGGCAAGTGGTCGGGCACCGAAGTCAAGATCGACGGCACCGAATATCTGATCATGAAAGAGTCGGACATCATGGGCGTTCTCGAAGGCAAGTCGTCTTCGAAGAAGGCGGCCTGATCTATCCGTCTGTAGCGCAACACTTTAGTTCAGAGGAAATACACACATGGCAGCGAAAGAAGTCCGCTTCGGTGGCGAAGCCCGCGAGCGCATGCTCCGCGGCGTCGACATTCTCGCCAATGCGGTCAAGGTCACGCTCGGTCCCAAGGGCCGCAACGTCGTGATCGACAAGTCGTTCGGCGCTCCCCGCACCACCAAGGACGGTGTGACGGTCGCCAAGGAAATCGAGCTCGAGGACAAGTTCGAGAACATGGGCGCCCAGATGGTGCGCGAAGTCGCCTCCAAGACGAATGACGTCGCGGGCGACGGCACCACCACGGCCTGCGTGCTCGCCCAGGCGATCGTGCGCGAAGGCGCCAAGGCGGTTGCCGCCGGCATGAACCCGATGGATCTGAAGCGCGGCGTCGATCTCGCGGTGCGCACCGCCATCGAGGACATCAAGAAGCGCTCGAAGAAGGTCAAGGGCTCAGAGGAAGTCAGCCAGGTCGGCACCATCTCCGCCAATGGCGAGAAGGACATTGGCGAGAT
>CAZICN010000503.1:0-2195 GCA_964537655.1 uncultured Aestuariivirga sp. | reverse complement strand
CCCTCCGCCGCCGAAGGCGGGGAGGGTGGCGCGCGGAACGCGCGACGGGTGGGGTCTTTGCACATGTCGCTTTCCTGGCTAGCCTGAGCGGTGTAGCCGGGGATGACAATCCATGGACGACCGCATCGGTTTCGCGCGCTCGCTTCGCAAGACCATGACGCCCGAGGAAGTGAAGCTTTGGGTCAGGCTGAAAGCCTGGCGCAGCAAGGGCTACCACTTTCGCAGGCAGGCGCCGGTCGACGGCTATGTTCTCGATTTCGTGTGCAAGACTTACAGGCTGATCGTCGAGGTTGATGGCAGCCAGCACGGTCATGATCGCAGCAAGGCGCATGATGAGAAACGCGATGCGCATTTCCGGTCCAAAGGATACCGGATCGCCCGTCTATGGAATGCCGATGTGAATCGTGATCCCGATGCCGCCGCTGACACGATATGGGCGTTCCTGCATGGAGAAAATCCTTTCGCCTAGAGCGAGGGCTCGACCCCACCCGGCGCTTCGCGCCACCCTCCCCGCGCTTCGCGCAAGGAGGGAGAAGGCGGCCGGCGATTTCGCGATCATGCAGCTTATCTTCCTCCGCCGCCGAAGGCGCGGAGGGAGGAGGCCGTCGTCAGGAAGCTTGTTATTCGATCCTGACGGCGGTGCCGGCCGCCGTCACCATCAGCATGCTGCCATTGGAGCCGATCGTCTCATAATCGAGATCGACGCCGATCACGGCATTGGCGCCGAGCGCCGCCGCCTTGTCGGTCAGCTCGCCGATCGCGGTCTGGCGCGCATCGTTCAGCACCTTCTCATAGGAGCCGGAACGGCCGCCGACGATATCGCGGATCGAGGCGAAGAGGTCGCGGAAGATATTGGCGCCGAGGATCGCCTCACCGGCGACGAGGCCCTTATATTCGATGATCCGGCGGCCCTCGATGGCGTTGGTGGTGGTGACGAGCATGCGGTCCTCCTGTTGGTTCACCTAAATTAGGTGCCCCCGGGGCCGGTTTCCAGCTTCGTCTTGGGCGGCTTGCCTTTTCCCGGGCACAAGCCTATATGGAAGCCAACTTAGGTTCACTCACATAGCTGGAGTTATGAGGGTGGGTCCCAGTCCGGGGCCCGCCATTTTTGTTACCTGAAATGACCGACCAAAGATTGACGCGCGAAACTGGGCCCGCTCTGCGGGTGGCGAAGGTCGTCGAACCCGTCCTCGACGGGCTCGGCTTCCGGCTGGTGCGCGTCAAGATGAGCGGATCGACGCTGCAGATCATGGCGGAGCGGCCGGACGGCTCCTTCACCATCGACGACTGCGAGCAGGCGAGCCGGGCGATTTCGCCCATGCTCGATGTCGAGGACGTCATTTCGAGCCGCTATTTCCTCGAAATGTCCTCGCCCGGCATCGACCGCCCGCTGGTACGCCAGGAGGATTTCGAGCGCTGGGCCGGGCACGAGGCGAAGATCGAGATGGCGGTGCCGCAGGCCGGGCGCAAAAGATTCCGCGGCGCCCTCGAAGGCGTCGCCGATGGCGAGGTGCGCCTCTTCATCGACAACCCGGAAGGCGGATCGGAGAAGCTTCTGATCGGCGTTCCCTTCGCCGATATCGGGGAGGCCAAGCTCGTCCTCACCGACGCCCTGATCGAGGCGGCGAAGACGCGCCGGCCGGGCCAGGCGATGGCCGACGGCAGCGAATGGACCGAAGACGACGACAAGACAACTGATTTGGACGACAGGAGACAGTGACATGGCCGAAGCCGCAGTAAGCGCCAACAGGCTCGAACTACTACAGATCGCCGATGCGGTCGCGCGCGAGAAATCGATCGACAAGTCGGTGGTGCTCGCGGCCATGGCGGAGGCCATCCAGCGCGCCGCGAAGTCGCGCTATGGCGCTGAAAACAACATCCACGCCGAGATCGACGCCAGGACCGGCGAGACCCGCCTCAACCGGTTGCTCCTCGTCGTCGAGAAGGTCGAGAACGAAGCGACCGAGATCAGCCTCAACGAGGCGCAGCGCCGCAACCCGGCGGCGACCATCGGCGACCAGATCGCCGATCCCCTGCCGCCGATCGAGTTCGGCCGCATCGCCGCCACCAACGCCAAGCAGGTGATCGTGCAGAAGGTGCGCGAGGCCGAGCGCGAGCGCCTGTACGACGAATACAAGGACCGCATCGGCGAGATCGTGCATGGCGCGGTGAAGCGCGTCGAATATGGCAATGTG
>CAZICN010000502.1:0-2200 GCA_964537655.1 uncultured Aestuariivirga sp. | reverse complement strand
GCCGAGGGCATCGGCCTGTGCCGCACCGAGCACATGTTCTTCGAGGCCGATCGCATCGTCGCGATGCGCGAGATGATCCTGGCCTCGAGCGAGAAAGGCAGGCGGGCGGCCCTTGCCAAGATTCTGCCGATGCAGCGCAAGGACTTCATCGAACTGTTCGAGATCATGGCGGGCCTGCCGGTCACCATCCGCCTGCTCGATCCGCCCCTGCACGAGTTCCTGCCGCATAGCGAGGCCGAGATCGCCGAAGTGGCGGCGTCGCTTTCCGTCACCCCCGAATCGCTGCGCAACCGGGTGGCGGAACTGCATGAGTTCAACCCGATGCTGGGCCATCGCGGCGTGCGCCTCGCCGTGTCCTACCCCGAGATCGCCGAAATGCAGGCGCGCGCCATCTTCGAGGCGGCGGCCGAGGTCGGGCGCCGGACCGGCGCGCCGCCGATCCCGGAAGTGATGGTCCCGCTCGTCGCCACCAAGGCCGAGCTCGATATCGTGCGCGATCGCATCGTCGCCACCGCCGAGGCGGTGCGCAAGGAGACGGGCGGCGAGCTCGACTATCTCGTCGGCACCATGATCGAACTGCCGCGCGCTGCATTGCGGGCCGGCGACATCGCCCGGACCGCCGAGTTCTTCTCCTTCGGCACCAATGACCTGACCCAGACCACCTTCGGCATCAGCCGTGATGATTCCGCCCGCTTTCTCGGCGAATACACGGCCAAGGGCGTCATCAAGACCGATCCCTTCGTGTCACTCGACACCGAAGGTGTGGGCGAGCTCGTGCAGATCGCGACCGAGCGCGGCAAGGCGGCGAGGCCGGGGATCAAGCTCGGCATCTGCGGCGAGCATGGCGGCGATCCGGCCTCGATCCAGTTCTGCGAGACAGTGGGCCTCGATTATGTTTCCTGCTCGCCGTTCCGCGTGCCGATCGCCAGACTCGCGGCGGCACAGGCGGCGCTCGCGAAACGTGGCTGAATTATGACGGCACACCTCTCTAAAGCCTTGTTAACCTTGAAGCATTTAGTGGCTGATTGTAGGCCGCTTTGTGTTGCTGGCATGGTTAACCTATGCTAAACGCCTGAGGGTCATACTACCGCCTGTTCGGGAAACTTTAAGAGTTGAGACGGTAGCGCGAGGGGAAGTGAAACCAGCGAAGCGAGCGCATAGGCAATTCGAGCCTGATTTTCACGAGCCGCTGCAGCCCGAACGGGCCGGCATGCTGAGCTACGTGCCCTATGCGGTTGCCGGAGCCATGCTGGTCGCGAGCTTTGCTTTCGCCGGTCACTACATGGGCCGCAATGCCGATGCCCACAGCCTCATTGCCGATGATGAAGAGTCGCTGGTGGCGGTCGCCTCGCCGGTATCGACATTGATCCAGAAGGGCTCGCTCATGCCGAGCGATGCGACCCTCGACCTCATCAACCTGCCGATCATCCGCGAGCAGGAAGTCGTTTCCACCGGCAAGGGCGATTACATCAGCCCCGAGCCCGACGTGACGGAAGTCGCCGCCGTGCGCGCTGAACCCGAGAAGATCGAGAATCGGCTCGCCCTGACGCCGCCGGTCTGGAAGCTCGAATCGACCTTCAAGCTCAAGCGCAACGAGAAGCAGAAGATCGTCGCCCAGCGCCGCATTCGCCTGGCCGAGGAGAACTGCCTCGCCAAGGCCGTCTATTTCGAGGCGCGGTCCGAATCGGAACTGGGCCAGCTGGCGGTGGCCAAGGTCGTGCTCAACCGCGTCAAGGATCCCAACTATCCGAAGACGATCTGCGGCGTCGTCTATCAAGGTTCCGATCGCCGCAATTCCTGCCAGTTCTCCTTCGCCTGCGACGGCGTCGCCGATGAAGTGAAGAGCAAGGACGCCTGGGACCGCTCCAAGCGCATCGCCCAGAAGGCCATTGCCGGCGACCAGACCATTCGCGTCATTGGTGCGGCCACCAACTACCATGCCGATTATGTGCGCCCCAAATGGGCGAAAGAGATGCGCAAGCTGATCAAGATCGGCCGCCACATCTTCTATTCGGACAGCTAGGCCTCTCGCACATCGGGTCGAACGCGGCGCAGCGGATTTTCGCTGCGTTTTTGTATGTCATGCCGGCGCGCTTCCCGGCGAAGCGGAATCGATTCGCCGATAAGGATTCGCGCCAGATAACATGTGGGAGCAGATCTTTATCGCCATAGTCTTCAACTTTGGCGAGATCTGCTCGGA
>CAZICN010000501.1:0-2202 GCA_964537655.1 uncultured Aestuariivirga sp. | reverse complement strand
CGAAGCCGGGCAGGTTCTGCGACGCCATGGTGACGAGATAGAGCGGCACGCCGAGACCCACGATGACCGGCCAGTTGAAGCTGGGCGTGGTCCAGACCGGCTGCGTGATGCCGAGGCTGCAGCAGCCTTGGCCGAAGGACCCGGAAAAGGCCGCCAGCACGACGCCCACCACCACCACGACGGGGACGGCGAAGAGCGGCTGCCAGACGCGCAAGCCGAAGAAGATGACGATCAGCGGCAACACCAGGAAGGGCAGATCGATGGCGGCCCCGGGCACGCCCATCGTGTAGCGCAAGAGGACGCCGGCGAGCATGCCGGCGGCGATCGAGGCGGGTATCCTTTCGATCGCCTGCGCCACCGGCTTGAACAGAGCGGTCAGGCACATGAGAACACCGGCGGCGATGAAGGCGCCGATGGCGCTCGGATAATCGATGCCGGCGGAGGCGCTGGTGGCGATCAGCGCCGCACCCGGGGTCGACCAGGCGGTGATGACCGGCATCTTGTAGCGCCAGCTCAGGATCAGCGTGGTGACCGCCATGCCGATGCACAGGGCGGCGGCCCATGAGGCCTTCTCCGCCGGGCTCGCGCCCACCGCGTCGGCCGCCTCCATGATGAGGAGGATGGTCGAGGCGAAGCCCACGACGATAGCGGTGAGCGCCGATGACGTCAGGCTGAACCAGCCTCTGGCGGAGGTGCCGCGGCCGGCGTCTGTCACGTCGCTCATGTGATGGGGATTCCGGGTTCGTATTTTTCCTGGCGCAGGATGAGGGTCGTCTTGACGCTGTCGACATTGGCGGCGGCAGTCAGATCCTTGATGATGAAATCCTGCATCGCGTGGAGATTGGAGCCGACGCATTTCAGCATGAAATCGGCCTCGCCCGAGACCGCATAACATTCGCGCACCAGAGGCCAGCCCCTGACCCTGGCGATGAACTGGGTGAGTTCGCTTTCGGCCTGGCTCTTCAGCCCGACCATGGCGAACACCATGACCTCGAAGCCGAGTTTTTCGGCATTGAGCATGGCCCGGTAGCCGGCGATATAGCCCGCCGCCTCCAGCGCCCGCACCCGGCGCAGGCATGGTGGCGGCGAAAGCCCCACCTTTTCAGCCAGTTCCACATTGGTGATGCGTCCATTGTCCTGGAGGGTCCTGAGAATCCTCCAGTCGATGGCGTCGAGCTGCCCCGTGACCGTCATAATCGGCCACTATAGCAATAAAATTTCAAGATTGCGCAAGGGGCATTGCACTTCGCTTCGGCTATGCACAACTGTTAGTCAAAGGGTTGAGAAAGCCCCCAAATAAGCTATGCTGTATTGTCATACCACTGGACGCTACCCGCCAAGGTTGCTCGATCTTGGCAAGGGGGAAGCGCTCAAACTGTCTAACCGAGCCATTGACCGGTGCCGATCAGCCCCGATCCGAACCGGCGGGCTCTTTGGGAGTGAGCCATGACTGACCGTCATGCCCGCGTCCTGATCCTCGGGTCAGGACCGGCCGGATATACGGCTGCGATCTATGCCGCCCGCGCGATGCTGAAGCCGCTGATGATCCAGGGCATCCAGCCGGGCGGCCAGATGACGATTACCACGGATGTCGAGAACTATCCGGGCTTCGCCGATGTCATCCAGGGCCCCTGGCTGATGCAGCAGATGGAGGCCCAGGCCCGCCATGTCGGCACCGAGATCATTTCCGACCACATCGTCGAGGTCAGGCTCAACCAGCGTCCGTTCTGGCTCAAGGGCGATTCGGGTCAGGTCTATACCTGCGACGCGCTGATCATCGCGACCGGCGCCCAGGCGAGATGGCTTGGCCTGCCCTCCGAGCAGCGCTTCCAGGGTTTTGGCGTCTCGGCCTGCGCAACCTGCGACGGCTTCTTCTATCGCGACCGAAAGGTGGTGGTGGTCGGCGGCGGCAACACGGCGGTCGAGGAGGCCCTCTTCCTCACCAACTTCGCCAGCGAGGTCACGGTCGTGCACCGTCGCGATCATTTCCGCGCCGAGAAGATCCTGCAGAATCGCCTCTTCTCGCACCCCAAGATCAAGGTGATCTGGGATTCGGTGCTCGAGGAAGTCGAAGGCGCCGACGCGCCGAAAGGCGTCACCGCCGCCAAGATCAGGAACGTAAAGACAGGTGCGGTGCAGACGCTGCCCGCGGACGGCGTCTTCATCGCCATCGGCCACAAGCCCTCGACCGAGCTCTTCGTC
>CAZICN010000500.1:0-2206 GCA_964537655.1 uncultured Aestuariivirga sp. | reverse complement strand
GCGGCGTCGGTCTTCGTCGCCGGCTTCTATTACAAGACCTTCATGTGGCCGAAGAGCTTCTGGGAGAAGATCTACGAGCCCTTGATCCGGCGCGCCGCCGGCCTCGGTTCGGCCACCCACGAGGCCGACCCCGACAAGTACGAGAAATCCTACGGACATTGCGATCTCCTGGTGATCGGCTCGGGCCCGGCCGGCCTCTCGGCGGCACTGACCGCGGGAAGAAGCGGAGCGCGGGTGATCCTCCTCGATGAAGGTTCGAGGCTCGGCGGATCGCTGCTCAGCGAGAACGAGGAGATCGACGGCCGGAGCGGCTATGACTGGGCGCAAGGCGTCATTGCCGAACTGGCGTCCCTTCCCCATGTGACGCTGATGCCGCGCACCACCGCCTTCGGCGCCTATGACGGCAATATCTTCGGGGCGCTGGAGCGCGTGAACGACCATGTGCTCGAGCCCTCGCCCTATGAGCCGCGTCAGCGCTATTGGAAGATCATGGCGAAACGCGCGGTGCTGGCGGCCGGGGCCGAGGAGCGGCCGATCGTGTTCGGCGGCAATGATGTGCCGGGCGTCATGCTCGCCTCGGCCATGCGGACTTTCGCCAACCGCTATGCGACGGCATCCGGCAGATCGGCGGTCGTCTTCACCAGCAACGACTCGGGCTACCGCACGGCGCGCGACCTCAAGGCCAGGGGCGTCCATGTCGAAGTGATCGTCGATTCGAGGAAGGATGCCGCCGCCGATGCCGCCGGCATTCCGGTGCTGAAAGGCCGGACGGTCACCGATGTCGAAGGCGGCAAGATCGTCTCGGGCGTCCAGCTTTCCGATCACACGCATATCGCCTGCGACACGGTGGCGATGTCGGGCGGCTGGAGCCCGGTCGTCAATCTCATGTGCCACAAGGGCGCCAGGCCGCAATGGAACGACGGGCTCCAGGCCTTCCTGCCGCCCGATACCGGCAGCGATCTCGTTGCCGCCGGCGCCGCCAATGGCGCCATGCTGCTCTCCGAAGCCCTGCGCGAGGGCGCTGAAAGGGCGGCGAGGGCAGTGAGCGATCTCGGCTTCAAGGCGAAGGCCGTGGCGCCGCCCAAATGCCGCGACGAGGCCTTTGCCGCGCAAGCCTTGTGGTGGGTGAAGGAAAGCCATGGCAAGGCCTTTGTCGACTACCAGAACGACGTGACGCCGAAGGACCTGCCGCTCGCGGCGCGTGAAGGCTACAGCTCGATCGAACTCGCCAAGCGTTATACGACCGCCGGCATGGCGACGGACCAGGGCAAGCTTGGCAATGTCAACGCGATCGCCATCCTCGCCGAGGCGGCGGGCAAGTCGATCGCCGAGATCGGCACCACGACTTTCCGGCCCTTCTATACGCCGGTTCCCTTCGCCGCCTTCGTCGGGCCCTTTACCGGCCACCACTTCATGCCGGTGCGCAAGACGCCCCTGCATGACTGGGCCGAGGAGCAGGGCGCTGTCTTCGTCGAGACCGGCCTGTGGCTGCGCTCGAGCTGGTTCCCGCTGCCGCATGAGGAAGGCTGGCTCGATCCGGTCATTCGCGAAGTGAATGCCGCGCGCGAAAAGGTCGGCATCTGCGACGTGTCGACGCTTGGCAAGATCGACGTGCAGGGACCCGATGCGGCCGAATTCCTCAACCGCCTCTACTGCAACGGCTTCGCCCAGCTCGAGGTGGGCAAGGCGCGCTATGGCCTCATGCTGCGCGAGGATGGCATCGTCATGGACGACGGCACCACTTCGAGGCTGGCGCAGGATCATTTCTTCATGACGACGACCACCGCCAATGCCGCCAAGATCATGACGCATATGGAATTCTGCCACCAGGCGCTGTGGCCCGAACTCGACGTGCAATATGTCTCGGTCTCCGAGCAATGGGCGCAAATGGCGGTTGCCGGCCCCAAGGCCAGGCCCACTTTGCAGAAGATCGTCGACGCCGTGACGCTCGACGACACGACCTTCCCCTATCTCGCGGCCAAGGAGATCAGCATCCTAAGCGGCATCGTGGCGCGCCTGTTCCGCATCTCCTTTTCGGGCGAGCATGCCTATGAACTGTCGGTGCCGGCCGACTACGGCAATCTCGTCGCCCGAGCGCTGATGCAGGCGGGTGACGAATTCGGCATCACGCCCTATGGCGTCGAGGCGCTGTCGGTGATGCGCGTCGAGAAGGGCCATGTGGCGGGCGGCGAGCTCAACGGCACGA
>CAZICN010000499.1:0-2209 GCA_964537655.1 uncultured Aestuariivirga sp. | reverse complement strand
GAACCCCAGGAGATGCAGGGTTCCGTGGACGATGAGATGGGTCAGATGGGACGTCAAAGGCTTTCCTTGTTCCTCCGCTTCGCGGGTTACGGTTCCTGATGCCAGTATGAGATCGCCAAGTGGCCTTGGCTCTCCGTCCGGCACGTGCTCCAGTCCATGCGCCGGAAAGGACAGAATATTGGGAGCATAGTCCTTGCGGCGCCATTCGGCATTCAGTCTAGCCGCCTCCTGGTCGCCGGCAAAGAGCACGCCGATTTCGACATTCCGGTCAGCCCCCGCATGATCGAGCGCGGCGGCGATGGCGCGCTCGGTGAGCGATTCGATATCCGCGACGCGCGCCCATGCGTCGTCGGCGATGTCGATCGCCGCAATCATTTTGCGGCGCGATTGCGCGAGGCCTTCTGGCTGTGCCTGTCGTAAGCCGTCACGATGCGTCCGACCAGCGCATGGCGCACGATGTCGGCGGCGGTGAAGGCGATGTGGGATATGCCTTCGACCGACTTGAGGATGGCGAGCGCGTCATCGAGGCCGGAGCTGACGCCCGACGGCAGGTCGATCTGCGAGGGATCGCCCGTCACCACCATGCGGCCGCCTTCGCCGAGACGGGTCAGGAACATCTTCATCTGCTGCGGCGTGGTGTTCTGCGCCTCGTCGAGGATGATGAAGGCTGACGCCAATGTGCGGCCGCGCATGAAAGCGAGCGGCGCGATCTCGATCGTGTTCTCGGCCAGACCCTTCTGCACCAGAGGAGCCGGCATCACGTCATAGAGCGCGTCATAGAGCGGGCGCAGATAGGGATCGACCTTCTCTTTCATATCGCCGGGCAGGAAGCCCAGGCGTTCGCCCGCTTCGACCGCGGGGCGCGACAGGACGATTCGATCGACCTCACCATTCATCAGGGCGGCGGCGGCGCAGGCGACCGCGAGATAGGTCTTGCCGGTGCCGGCCGGGCCGGTGCCGAAGACGAGTTCATGCTTGCGGATGGCCGTGACATAGGCCTTCTGCATCGGCGTTCTCGGCGTCACCAGCTTGCGCCTGGTGCGCACGGCCGATTCATCGGCAGCCGCGTCGCCGCCCGACGACAGGTTCATCCTGATGGCGCCCTCGACATCTCCGCGGGTGACTTCGAGGCCACGGCGCACCCGCTCATAGAGCGTCGTCAGCACCATCTGGGCATTGTCGCGGGCGACCTGCGGACCCTTGACCGATATGCGGTTGCCGCGCGGCGTGACGGCGACGCCGAGGCGATGCTCGATGAGCGCCAGATGCTCGTCATGCTCGCCGAACAAGGGGGCGAGCAAGCGGTTGTCGTCGAAAACCAGGGTGGTGATGTCACGATCTTCCGCCATGGAGCCGGTCCTGGATCCGGCGACGTCACGGGCATTAGCGCGCGAACTCAAAGAGATGCAGCTCCTTCGGTGTCTCTATGGGATGGGAGAATCAGTGGCATCCGGGGATGAATATGGGCCGAAAGGCTGTTTGATCCAACTGCATCGATGGTCACGTTCACCATGTCCCCAATAGCATATTCCCTAGCGTCAAGATGTACGCTTTGCAAATAGGGTGAACGGCCGACGAGTTGGCCCGGATGGCGGCCGGGCTTCTCGAGCAGGATGGGCATGTCGCGGCCGACGCAGGCGCGGTTGAACGCCTTCTGCTGCGTGCCGAGAAGCGCCTGCAGCCGCATCAGCCGCTCGGACTTGACCTCTTCCGGCACCTGATCCGCCCTCTCGGCCGCCGGCGTCCCCGGGCGCGGCGAATATTTGAAGGAGAAGGCGCTGGCATAGTGGACCTCGCGGGTGATGGCGAGAGTCGCTTCGAACTCGGCCTCGGTCTCTCCCGGGAAGCCGACGATAAAATCGCCCGACAGGGCGATATCCGGCCTGGCTTTGCGGATGCGGGCGATCAGCCTTAGATAATCGTCCGAGCGATGGCCGCGGTTCATGTCCTTCAGGATGCGGTCGCTGCCGGCCTGGATGGGCAGATGCAGGTAGGGCATCAGCTTCGGGTTCTCGGCATGGGCGGCGATCAGATCTTCCGACATGTCCCGCGGGTGCGAGGTTGTGAAACGCAACCGTTCAATGCCATCGATGCGTGACAGATGTGTGATGAGGCGCGCCAGCGGCCACACATCGACTTAGACGAAGTCGAAATGATAGGCATTCACTTTCTGGCCTAGAAGAGTGATATAACGCACTCCGTCTTAGAA
>CAZICN010000498.1:0-2224 GCA_964537655.1 uncultured Aestuariivirga sp. | reverse complement strand
TGCGCAAGCTCCCCATCCGCTATCTCTCGGTCATCTGCTACCGCCGCGACGAATAGGCCGACGGCCCCCGGATTGCCGACCGCCTGGGCGCGCCCTGAATGCATGCGGGTAAGCCCTTGACCGTCGATTGACTCATTCCTCTGGGGAAAAAATTATTCCCCCCAGTTGCAAGTTCTCCTGACCGCTGTTACATGTTTTCCGAACCTTCACTCCTCAGGAGACTTTGCCATGTGCGGTATCGTCGGCCTCTATCTCAAGAACCCCAAATTGCAGCCGAAACTCGGCCAGCTGTTCAAGCCCATGCTCATCGAGATGACGAGCCGCGGGCCTGATTCGGCCGGCGTCGCCATCTACCGCAACCCGGCGAAGAAGGGCTTCACCAAATTCTCGCTCGCCCATGACGATCCGAAATTCGCCTGGAAGAAGCTGGCGGCGGCGCTCAAGGCCCATACCAAGAAGCAAGTGAGCGCCGAGCAGATCGGCAATCACGCCATCCTCACCACCAACGCCAAAGAAGAGGCGGTGACGGCGTGGCTCAAGGAGCACCGTCCCGAAGTGCGGGTCGTGGGCTCAGGGCAGGCGATCGAGATCTTCAAGGAAACGGGCCTGCCGGAAAAGGTCTATGAGAAGTTCGATCTCGGCAAGGCCAAGGGCAGCCACATCATCGGCCACACCCGCATGGCGACCGAGAGCGCCGTGACCACGGCGGGCTCGCATCCTTTCGCCACCGGCGCCGATCTCTGCCTCGTCCACAACGGCTCGCTCTCCAATCACAACCGCCTGCGCGAGAATCTGAAGCGCGAGGGCCTCGAATTCCAGACCGAGAACGACACCGAGGTCGCCGCCGCCTATATGACATGGAAGCTCCGCCAGGGCGCCTCGCTCAAGCAGACGCTGGAAGACGGCATCAAGGACCTCGACGGCTTCTATACGTTCTGCGTCGGCACGCATGACGGTTTCGCCGTCGTGCGCGATCCGATCGCCTGCAAACATGCCATCCTCGCCGAGACCGACGACTGGGTGGCGATGGCGACCGAGTTCCGCGCCATCGCGCATCTGCCCGACGCCGACAAGGCGAAGATCTGGGAGCCGGCGCCACAGACGATCTACAATTGGGGTGGACACTAATGGCAACTCCCATTCGTCATCCCGGCGAAAGCCGGGATCTCCTAAATTGTTTCCGAACGAAGAGCACTGCCCGCATTGCGCCTATTCAATGGATCCCGGCTTTCGCCGGGATGACGGGCAGAGGGAGAATGCAAGAATCATGATCGAAGTCGATCTCGAAAAGGACGGTGTGCGCGGCGTCAATTCACGCCTTCACGCATTGCCGAAGGACACCAATGAGCGGCACTGGCTGATCAGGAACCCGATGGGCCAGCATGCCATCGCCTGCGGCCTCGACGCGCCGATCACCGTCGAGATCGGCGGCCATGCCGGCTTCTATTGCGGCGGCATGTACAAGCAGGCCGCGATCCTCGTCCATGGCCATGCGGGCCCGGGTGTCGCCGAGAACATGATGTCGGGCATCGTGCGCGTCGACGGCAATGCCAGCCAGTCGGCGGGCGCCACCGGCAATGGCGGGCTCCTCGTCATCAAGGGCGATGCGGCGTCGCGCTGCGGCATCTCGATGAAGGGCATCGACATCGTGGTCGGCGGTTCGGTCGGGCATATGTCGGCCTTCATGGCGCAACGCGGCCATCTTGTGGTGCTGGGTGATGCCGGTGAGGCCCTGGGCGATTCCATCTACGAGGCCCGTCTTTATGTCAGAGGCAAGGTCGACAGCCTCGGCGCCGACTGCATCGAGAAAAAGATGACCGACCATCATCTCGCCAAGCTGGCGCGCCTCCTCGACAAGGCCGAGATCAAGGCCAATCCGAAGGACTTCCGGCGCTACGGCTCGGCGCGCAAGCTCTACAACTTCAACATCGATCACGCCGACGCTTACTGAGGGCACAAATGGATCCCAACACGCCGCGTACAACGCCCCGCAAATCGGCGACCTTCGACGACTATACGCTGTCGGAGATCCGCCGCGCCGCCACCACCGGCATCTATGACATCCGCGGCGCCGGCGCCAAGCGCAAGCTGCCGCATTTCGACGATCTGCTCTTCCTTGGCGCCTCGATTTCGCGCTATCCGCTGGAAGGCTACCGCGAGAAATGCGGCACCGACGTGGTGCTCGGCACGCGCTTCGCCAAGAAGCCGATCGAACTGAAGATTC
>CAZICN010000497.1:0-2228 GCA_964537655.1 uncultured Aestuariivirga sp. | reverse complement strand
TTGTACTTGCTAGTGGTCCTTCGCTTCTAACATTCGCAAAGGTGCCCGCCACAGACGGAATGCGAATGTTAGAAGCGGACCACTAGCGCGGCTCCCGTTTCCTGAATATCTCCACGGCCCAGATGAACAGGCCGAAAGCGATGAAGAGTTCCTTGTATTCGGTGACATCCCAGATGCGGATGAACCTGTCGCCCAAAGCCAGAAACAGCGCCTGCGCGCCGGCAATCAGCGCCATCATGGCCGAGGCAATGACCGCCTCGGCCGCCTGTTGTCGCTGCCAGGCCCACCGGGCGAAGCAGAAGAGAATGCCGAGGGTGATCCAGGTCGTCATCTGCATCGGCAGGAAATCCCAGCCATTGTAATTGAGCGCCGCCAGTGGCGCGCTCGCCAGGGCGACGCCACGGCCGGGAACCAGAGCGGCGAGCGGTGAGGCCCTCACCCGTGGCGGCGCGGACTGGAAGACGAAGGGAAGGAAGACAAGGAAGGCGAAGCCCGCGATCTTGTGCAGGACGCCGATCTGGTTCGTCGCGAGATTGTGGAAATTGAATTCGCGCTGGATGTTTCCGCTCAAGGCATCGGGCGTGGCGAAGCCGAAGACCCTCTGCATCCACGAGATCTCTTCCATGCCGAGCGTGAACAGGAGCGCCGCGCACACGATGAGTGCCGGGCCGGTCCAATCGCGCTTCCGAGCCCGCGCGAACCGCAAGAGCAGGAGGACGCTCGCGGCGACCGGCAGGATGGCGGAGGCCCATTCGACTACTCCGTCCTCTAGTCCGATCCGGCCAAAGACTTCCGGCGAAACAAGAAAAAGGATCAGCACACAGAGCAGCGCGGCCAACGCGGCGCCGGCAATCAGCAACTGACGAAGGGACAGGTCTGCCTGCCCGGCAGCGGCATGGCGCGCACCAACCGCTACGACCCAAAGCGACAGGAGCCCCGCCAGGATCGAGCGCGCATATGAATAGAAATCCATGTCGGGCGCCTGGTTGGGCAGAGCCGGCATCGACCAGATGAAGGCCTCAGCCGCGGCCAGCATGACCACGGCCAACAAAACGCCGATGGGAATAAGCAGTACCCGCGTCACCCAATCGCGCTCGGCGGGCGCCAGTCTGGCGCATGGTCCTGCAGGCTGAATGGGCAATCCCCCGATCGTCACAAACTCGTCATGGTGCATTTGCCGGGGTGAACATGTTCTTTCTGTGGGCTGCGCCTCGTTGATTCCGTTCATAAAATATGATTAAATTCTTGATCGCTTGCGCCGGATCGCAAAAAATTGTTCGAAACTATTTGCAACTTTTCAGAGGTTTCTTGCGTAGAACGATGTTCCAAGTATTGGCCGACTGACCGGGAACACCAGCGGCCGGATAATTCGTCTCCCCGAGGGTTGTCGTTTTAGATGTCCAACATGCCACTCGCCCTGATCACCGGCGGTTCGCGGGGTCTCGGCTATGAGACGGCGCGCCAATTGGGACGCCTGGGATACAGGCTGTTCATCGCCAGCCGGACCACCCAGCGCCTCGAGAGTGCGGCCCGGTCGCTGCGCGCCGATGGCTGTCTCGTCAGCGCGCATGCTTTCGACATGCAGGATGCGGCCTCGATTCAATCGCTGGTCGACGAAGTCAAGAAGAAGGAAGCGCCGATCGACGTGCTGATCAATTGCGCCGGCGTCATGTATGAGGCCGGCAACGGCACCGATCTCCTGACCGAACATGGTTCGACAGCCAGCGTCCTGCGCAGCCCCGAACGCAACGTCACCGACACGATCGCCATCAACATGATCGGCACCTGGAATGTCACCCGGGCCCTGGCGCCGCATCTTGCCCGCGGCGCGCGCATCGTCAACGTCTCCTCCAGCATGGCCTCGCTCGGCGAAATGGGGCCGGGCTACTATGGCTACCGCGCCTCCAAGGCCGGCATCAACGTCTTCACCCGCACCCTCGCCTATGAAATGCGCCCGCGCGGCATCCTGGTGAATTCCGTCTGCCCCGGCTGGGTCAAGACCAACATGGGCGGGCCGGGCGCAACGCGCGACGTGGCCGACGGCGCCGCCGGCATCGTCTGGGCGGCGACGCTGCCGCCCGACGGGCCAACCGGCGGCTTCTTCCGCGACGGCCAGGCCATTCCCTGGTGAACCGGATTCGAGCGGCAATCTGGCCCGGGAGTACTGACGGTAGATCAAGTCCTGTCAGTCTTCTCCGCGCTCGCGTCTGAGCTTGTCCCAATAGTCC
>CAZICN010000496.1:0-2233 GCA_964537655.1 uncultured Aestuariivirga sp. | reverse complement strand
TATCGCGATCCACCGAGCCGGCTGGCTCGGCGGACCATGATTTTCGATATCGTCGCCGGGATCAGCTGTTGCGGCCGGATCGCGCATGACGATTGCGACATGGCATGGCGGTCCTCGGCAAGGGCGCGCCTCCTGCCGCAATTTCCGGATCAGAACTTGTAGTTCAGCCCGGCCCTGACGGTGTGGAGCTGCGTCTTCCCGCTTACGGAAAGATAGTCCGCCGTGTAACCGGACCAGTTTCCGCCTGTATAGTGGTCCTCGTAGCCGACCTGTTGGGCTCCATCGGTTACATCACTCTTGCCGAGATCGACATAGAGATATTCGGTGCTCAGCGTGATGTTGCTGGTCAGCGCGTATTCGATGCCACCACCAGCGGTCCAGCCCAGCTTCGTCTCGGCGTTCGAGCCGCTGTAATCGTCACCATTGACACTATAGTCGTACGACGACTTCACACGACCATAGGCAAGGCCTCCGGTGCCGTAAAAGAGAACCTTGTCCCAGGCAACGCCGGCGCGGCCACGGATGGTGCCGAACCAGTCGACCTTGCTGCTGACAGAAAAGTCTCCACCATCGCCAGTGGTAAAGTTGCCCCTACCGCTCTCGATGTCGGCGATCGAAATGTCGGCCACGGCCCCGATGACGAAACTCGAATACTGATAGTTATAGCCAATTTGGGCGCCGCCGAACGCCCCATCCAGATCGAACTTGGCTTTGCCGCTTTGAACATACGACAAATCCTCATAGACATGACCACCAGTGCCCGTCTGGCCGTCATACAAGACAATCGCGTCAGGGTCCGTCCGATATCCCGGGTCGCTCGGAACAAACACGTTATCGTAGTTGTCGTCCCAATATTCATGGCGCTCGGAATAGGAATATTCCGACTTACCGTGGCCATAGCCGCCGTGAACGCCGACATAGAAGCCGCTCCAGTTGAAGGCTTCATCAGGCGCCGACGCCTGAGTCAAATCGGCAGCCTGGACGCCGGCGGAACCGAGCACCAGGACAGACGCGACGACTGCAAAATTGACTTTGGTTCTCATCGTCAACACCCCTCGAAGCCCTTTCCCGTTCCAATAAGGGCAATCTAATCGAGGCGATCGATTGCGAACAACTTCAGTAGCTATCAGATCATGTCACTTGCTTGCACTTGATCGAGATTGAGGAATCATCTTTCCAACGCGATCGAAATTTGCGAAAGCGGCGTCACTGCGTGGACGGGATCAACAAGATCGTTCTAGTCGGTGAAGGTGAAACCCAACCCGCGAATTGCATGCAAGGGGATCAGCATGTGCAACTTTTCGGCTCTTCGACGCAGACGACTCACGATGGTGTCCAGGTGAGCGTAGTTGAAGTCATAGACGTCGGCGCCCAAGGCTTCGACGAGCGCGCGCCGTTCGACGGTCTTGCCGCGCTCGCTGAACAAGCGCTCCAAAAGCCGCTGTTCCGAAACCGTCAAGCGGAGGCGATGGCCCATGCCGTCGGTGAGCACCCAGCCTCCTTCCACCAGGGCCCATTGTCGGGCTGGGGACAGCGAAGGGGTGTCATGCCGTTTCAGGCGTTCGTGGAGCGCCATCACTGTTGCAGCAAGCTCGCGAACATCGATGGGTTTGACGAGATAAGCGTCCGCGCCCCGCTTGAGACTGTTTATCCGGTCATCTACGGAACCTCGGGCCGTCGCCATGACGATCCCCACTGATCGCGAGGCGCGCAAATGGCTGGCAATGGACAGGCCGTCTTCGCCTTCCAAACCAATGTCGAGGATGACTATGTCGGACGGCCTGGCGGCGTAGGCTCGGTAGAGGGCGGCGGCGTCGTGAAATCCATGTGCGTTCAAGCCCGATCTGGACAGACCAAAAACCATTTCCTCGCGGAAATCCACGTCGTCGTCGACGAGATAAACGAGAGGGGCGCTTGCCACATCGCCCTGACTGGACTCTTCGCCGGTCATCAACGGATCACCAATGCAGCAATTCCATAACATCCGATTTCATCTGATCGTTGCGCTGTCTATCTTGTTTGGGTGTCTGGCGCCACAACCCTCACGGGCGCTCCCGCTGAATCCAGAGGACGGCATCAAGGCTGCGGTTTCGCTCGGCGGTCATCTCGCTGTCTTTCATGATGCCGCCGGCACGCTTACAATCCAGGATATCACTTCCGGGCGCTCCGACATCCGGTTCGTCCCGATCCCTTCGATGCTCACACAGGGCTATCGAAAGGGCGCGATCTGGGT
>CAZICN010000495.1:0-2261 GCA_964537655.1 uncultured Aestuariivirga sp. | reverse complement strand
TCGGTCCAGACCTGCGTGTAGAGTGCGGTCACTTCCGGTTCGCAGAGCTTGAAGAACTGTCCCTTGGGCTGGGCATCGGCAGGGATTTCGACTTCAGGCGCACCCTTCATGATTTCCGGCAGATACGGCTCCGAACCCTTGATGCCATTCGCATAATTGGCGAAGGCCGAGATCAGAGCGGCATTCTGCGGATCCATGATGAAGTTCTGGAACAGCTTGGCGTTTTCGAGATTCTTGGCATCCTTCAGCACCGCGACGCTGTCCATGAAGAGCGGATAGCCTTCCTTGGGATAGCCGAAGCGGACATCCTTGTTCTTTTCCCTGGAACGCAGCGCCGCGCCGTTCCAGTAATAGGCGGCTCCGAAATCGCGGCTGGCGAATTTCTCGATCACGCCATAGTCCATCGAGATCCAGCTCTTCTTGGCCTCGACCAGCGTGTCGCGTGCTTTCTTGAGAAGCTCCTTGTCGGCGGTGCACCACTGGCCGCCCAGATACCAGATGACCGCCGCCATGACGTCGTTCATCTCAGGCGCAACATTGATCTTGCCCTTGAGCTCGTCCGGCGGGTTGAAGATGATGCCGTAAGTGTTGATGTCGCCCTTGTAGAGCGAAGTGTCGACGATGATGCCGGTCGAGCCCCACTGCCACGGCACGGAATAACGACGGCCCGGATCCCATTCGACATTCACCCAGCGGTCTTCGACATTCTTGAAATTTTCCATCTGGTCCGGGCGGGTCTCGGCGAGGAGCCCTTCCTTGATCCAGACCGGCATGTAATTGGCCGAGGGGACGACAATGTCGAAGCCATGACCGCCGGCGCGGATCTTGGCCAGCGCCGTATCGTTCGAGTCATAGTCGGTCACCGTGACCTTGACCTTGTAGGCCTCCTCGAATTTCTTGATCAGCTCCGGATTGGTGTAGTTGCCCCAATTGTAGATATGGAGCTCGCCTTCGGCGAAAGCGGGCGCGGCGAAAGCCGTCATCGCGAGGCCTGCCGCCGCGTATCTCAGTTTCATGCTCATCGGTTCTCTCCCTTTTTTCCGTTTGTTCACTAAATATCCGTGCGGGCGCCGGTCGGCGCCAAGCCCCGGATCAGTCTGCGCTCATTTGATAACGTCCGTCCAGATGCGCGAAAGAGGCGGATCGGACGGACAGGGTCCGGCGAATTTCCCTGGCTGGCGGAGGGTCGTGATTTTTTCAACTCCGCTTGCGGTTCAAGAAGAAGAACAAGGTCACGATGACGACCGAGATGAGCAGGAACACGCTCGATATGGCGTTGATCTCCGGCGTCACGACACGGCGGAGCTGGCCCAGCATGTAGGTGGGCAGCGTATCCTGGCCGCCGGACTTCACGAGTTCGGTGATCACCACGTCATCGAGGGACACCACGAAAGCGAGCATGAGGCCGGCGATGATGCCCGGCCACATGAGCGGCAATGTCACCTTGCGAAAGGTCATCCACGGCGTCGCATAGAGATCGGCGGCGGCGCGCTCCAGCGTCAGGTCCATGTTCTCGAGCCGGGCGCGGATCGGCAGATAGGCAAAGGGAATGCAGAACGCGGTATGGGCGATGATCAGATAGCCAAGGCCGGTATAGCCGGTCCACACCTTGACCATGGCGAAGAAGATCAGGAGCGCGATGCCGGTGACGATTTCCGGCACCATCAGCGGCTGGTTGATGAAGCCATAGATGAAGTTGAGGCCGCGATAGGGCCGGGTGCGGGTCGTCGCCAGCGCCGCCATGGTAGCGGCGATGGTCGAGACGACGGCGGCAATGCTCGCAATGATGAAGGAGCGGGTCGAGGTCTCGACGATCTGCTCGTTGTTCCAGGCAGCGACGTACCAGCGCCAGGAGAACCCTTCCCAGACGGCGATCGAGGACCCGGCATTGAAGGAATAGACGACGAGCGTCGCGATCGGGACATAGAGCAGGACGAAGCAGAATAGCGCGATGGCACCGAAGCCGGTTTGCCGCTTGATGGAGAAGTTGCTGACCATGCGATGGCCGGGTCGGGCCCGGTCATGAACGGATCGGTCCGTTGCGTTAGCCATGGCGGGCATCCGAGCGGCTGGCATAGCGGACATAGACCATGAGGGCGACCATGACGATGGCCATGAGGGTGATCGACAGGGCGGCGCCGAGCGGCCAGTTGCGGCCCTGGCCGAACTGCAGCTCGATCAGGTTGCCGAGCATCATGTTCTTGCCGCCGCCCAGAACGCGGGGCGTCACATAGGCGCCGAGGGAGGGGATGAAGACCAGG
>CAZICN010000494.1:0-2267 GCA_964537655.1 uncultured Aestuariivirga sp. | reverse complement strand
CATCGATGCCGTCGGGGGGCCGTCCACACCAACACTTTTCGGTCCGATGCTCTAATTCGCCTTGATGCGAGACCAGGCCCGGTCATAGAGCTTCAGGTCGGCGCCAAGGTCATCGAATATCTGCAGCTTCGCCCGGACCTCCGGCGGCGGATTGATGGCCGGATGGTTTTTGAGCTCCGGCGGCAGGAGATCGATCGCCGCCTTGTTCACCACGCCATTGGTCAGCATGGTGGAGTTCTGCGCCGCGATCTCGGGCCGCAGCATGAATTCCATGAATTTCAGGGCGTTCTCCTTGTTGGGCGCCGTCTTCAGCATGCAGATGTTCTCCTGGTACATCGTGGCGCCTTCCTCGGGGATCACGAAGCCGAGCTCGGTGGGCCGCTTGTTCACATAGAGCACGCCGCCGACATAATAATGCGAGGCCGCCATGTCACCCGATTCGATCAGCGGGATCACGTCATAGCGGAAGGCTGCGATATTGGGCTTCTGCTTGAGGATGAACTCCTCCGCCAGCTTGATATCCGCCGGGTCGCGCGTGTTCACCGACTTGCCGTTCATGATCAGGCCGATGCCGAGCGTCTCACGCAGATCATCGAGAAGCGTGACGCGGCCCGGGTTCTTGGCCGCATAGTCGAAGAGATCCTTCCACGACTTGAAGTCCTGGCCGGCAACCGTCTTGTTGTAGAAGATGCCGACCGGGCCCCAGGCATAGGGCAGGCAGTAGTCGGCCTTGGGATCCTGCTTGGAGCGCAGCGCGCCGGGGTCGATGTTCTCGAAGCCCTTCACCTGGTTGATCTTGGTCTCTTCGAGAAGGCCGAGCTGCAGCATGATGTCGTTCATGTGCACCGAGGGCCAGATCAGGTCATAGCCAGTGGCGCCGGCCTGGATCTTGGCCAGCATCTCCTCATTGGTCGAATAGGTATCGAGCGACACCTTGACGTCGAATTCCTTGGCGAATTTGTCGATCACCTCGGGATTGATGTAATCACCCCAGTTATAGAGGTGGAGCTCGCCGGCGGCTGTCGCCGGACCGGCCGAGATGGCCGCCAGCGACAGAAGCGCGGCACCCGATAATGCAAGTTTCCTGAGCCAGTTCATCACTTCCTCCACTTTCCTTCTAGTTTCTACGCGATCTGAAATAGAGGCCGGCGCTCGCCACCACGAAGGAGAAGACGATCAGCAGCACGGCCAGGGCATTGATCTGCGGCCTTATCCCGCGCCGGATCATAGCGAGAATGAAGAGCGGCAGGGTTTGGGTATCGACACCGGCGATGAAATAGGTGATCACGACATCATCGAGCGAGATGATGAAGGCGAGCAGGAAGCCGCCGATCACGCCCGGCATGATCAGGGGCAGCGTCACGCGCCGGAAGGTCGTCACCGGCCCGGCGCCCAGATCGGCGGATGCCACTTCGAGCGTATTGTCCATGCCGGCGAGCCGCGCCGCCACGATGATATAGACATAACTCGACAGGAAGGTGCAGTGGCCGATGATGATGGTGGCGAGGCTCAGCTTGAAGCCGACGCCGACGAAGAAGATGAGAAGCGCAATGCCCAATACGATGTCGGGCATGATCATCGGCAGGAACAGCAGAGCCTGATAGATGCGCTTGCCGATGAAATCATAGCGTGCGGTGGCGAGCGCGGTCGCCGTTCCGATGACGGTCGAGATGGCGCTCGCCGACAAAGCCACGATCAGGCTGTTGCGCAGGACGTGGAAGATGCGATCGGGGTTCTCGGTGAAGGCGGCATCGAAGGCGGCTCCTGCCGGCTGCATGCCGAAGAGCGTCCGATACCAGTCGAGCGTGAAGCCGGTCCATACGGCCATGTTGAGGGCATTGGCGTTGAACGAGTAGAAGGTGATGAGGGCGAGCGGCGCATAGAGGAAGATCAGGAACGCCGCGCCATAGACATGGAGCGCCGTCCAGCCCGACGATAGGCGCCGCCTAGACATGACCCGCCCCCGCGAGGCGCTCGCTGTTGGCGGCGCGGCGCATCCACAATGTGTAGGCCAGCACCAGGACCAGCACGCTCGCCATCACGATCATCGCGAGCGTCGAGCCAAAGGGCCAGTTGCGGGCCTGAAGGAACTGGCGCTCGATGACATTGCCGGTCATCTGCACCTTCGAGCCGCCGAGGAAGGCCGGCACGATGAAATTGCCGAGAGCCGGGATGAAGACGATGACGGCGCCGCCTGCGATGCCGGGGGCGGTGAGCGGCAGGATCACCCGCCTGAAGGTCTGGAACGGCGTCGCGCCCAGATCCTG
>CAZICN010000493.1:0-2281 GCA_964537655.1 uncultured Aestuariivirga sp. | reverse complement strand
CCAGAACCAGGCCACGAAGAACATCACTTCCGACGCGATGAACAGCAGCATGCCATAACGCAGATGCAGCGAAACGACGTCGGTGTGATCGCCCTTGTGGCTCTCCTTCACCACATCGCGCCACCACATGAACATGGTGTAGAGGACGCCGGCGAGACCAATAAGTGCCACCGCCGGGTTCGACCCATGCATCCACATGACCGCCCCGACGGCAAGGATAAAGGCGGCCGCGGCGCCAATCACCGGCCATGGGCTGGGGTCTACCAGATGGTAGTCGTGGTTCTTTGCGTGTGCGTCGGCCATGTCCCCTGCTCCTCGGTCGGTCAGTTCAGATTGGTTTCAGTTGAAGGTTTTTTCTCGGTCGACGAGACCGTGCTCGGCTCGCCGGCCGGATAGAAAGTGTATGACAGCGTGATGGTCGTCACCTTGTCCATGCCGCGGTCGTCGACGATCGCCGGGTCGACGAAGAAGGACACAGGCATCTCGACGGATTCGCCGGGCTTCAGCGTCTGCTCGGTGAAGCAGAAGCACTCGATCTTGTTGAAGTAGGCGCCGGCCGTAGCAGGCGTCACGTTGAACACGGCCGTGCCCGTGATGGTGCGATTGGATGTGTTGGTGGCCCGGTAATAGGCAAAATTCTCTTCGCCGACCTTGACCGCGAGCGAGCGCTGCATCGGCTCGAAAGTCCAGGGCAGGCTCGGCGCCTTGTTGGCGTCGAACAAGATCGTCATGCGCCGGTCGACCGTCTTCTCAGGCGCCGCTTCGGCGCGCTGGGTCGTGCCGCCAAAGCCCGTGACCTGGCAGAAAAGCCGGTAGAGCGGCACCGAAGCGTAGGCGAGGCCAACCATCGAGACGACGACGAGCGCCGACAGCA
Source organism: uncultured Aestuariivirga sp. (assembly GCA_964537655.1). Classification (GTDB taxonomy): domain Bacteria; phylum Pseudomonadota; class Alphaproteobacteria; order Rhizobiales; family Aestuariivirgaceae; genus Taklimakanibacter. Next base: position 1,407 of record CAZICN010000493.1, on the reverse strand, counting down.
AGGCGACCTTGCGGTTCTTCGCCGAATTGGGGGTCACGGGAGTGCGCTGCATCTCAGAAGTTCCTCAGCGCCACGTCGCCGCCCAGGCGCACGATGGTGGTCACGAAGAACAGCACGACGAGGCTGGCGAGCACCAGCGCCAAGGCGATGGAACGTCTGCGGCGGCGGCTCATGTCCTCGGGCGAAAACGGTTTCTGGTCCATGGCGCGGCTCATCCGATCACTGGGGCGAAGGGTGCGAGGCCCACCATGCGTTCGGCGATGATGAGCGCGAAGATTGCAAAGAGATAGAGGATCGAGAAGCCGAACAGCCGCCGGCAGGCGCGGCGCGCCGGATCACCGTCACGCAAGCGATAGACATCGAACGCATGCCACAGGAAAGCCGCGCCGAGGAGTGCCGTCGCGGCCGTGTAGAGCAAGCCCGTGGTGCCGAGGAGCGACGGCAGGAAGGTCACCGGCACGAGAATGAGGCTGTAGAGCAGTATCTGCCGCCTCGTCTCGTCGGCGCCGGCGACATTGGGCATCATCGGCACGCCGGCGCGGGCATAGTCGCCCTCGCGGAACAGCGCCAGCGCCCAGAAATGCGGCGGCGTCCACATGAAGATGATGAGGAAGAGCGCGATCGATGCGAAGGTGACCGATCCCGTCGCCGCGGCCCAGCCGATCATCGGCGGGAATGCGCCGGCAGCGCCGCCTATGACGATGTTCTGCGGCGTCGAGCGCTTGAGCCACATCGTGTAGATGACGGCATAGAAGAAGATGGTGAAGGCGAGAAGTGCGGCGGCCACGACATCGACGAGGAGGCCGAGCACGAGGACGGAGCCCGCAGCGAGAGCCAGGCCGAAACCCAGGGCCTCGCCGGGCAGAATGGCGCCCCGCGGCACCGGCCGGTTGGCGGTGCGCGCCATCACCGCGTCGATGTCGGCGTCATACCACATGTTGAGCGCGCCCGAGGCGCCGGCGCCGAGCGCGAGCGCCAGCAGCGCCACCACTGCGAGCCAGGGATGGATGTCGCCCGAGGCGGCAACGAGGCCGGCAAGGGCGGTGAAGATGACAAGCGACATCACCCGGGGCTTGAGCAGGGTCCAATAGTCCTCGACCGTGCCCTGGCCGCCCTGGGCGGCGGCGCGCGCATCGGAGATATCGGCGTGAATGTCGCTCATTCCTGTCCTTCAATCGGCTGAGGCCGCCCGATCCAGGCGGCTTCGCCTGTCGCTTACCGGATGACCGGCAGTGTGTTGAACTGGTGGAACGGCGGCGGCGACGACAAGGTCCATTCGAGCGTCGTTGCCCCCTCGCCCCACGGATTGTCGCCCGCCCTCTGCTTCTTCGCATAGGCCTGATACACGCCATAGAGGAAGATCAGGACCGAGAAGGCAGAAATATAGGAGCCGATCGACGACACCAT
>CAZICN010000492.1:0-2281 GCA_964537655.1 uncultured Aestuariivirga sp. | reverse complement strand
AACCGCTTTCCCCTTCTCCCGCTTGCGGGAGAAGGGGAAATATTCAGGAGGAGGACATGTCCGATCCTGACTATGTGATCGTCGGCAGCGGCATCAACGCTCTGGTCGCGGCGGCGATGCTGGGCCGGAAAGGCAAACGCGTCCTCGTCCTCGAGCGCAATGAACGCATCGGCGGCTGCATCCGCAGCGAAGAGATCACCGCGCCGGGCTTCATCCATGATGTGATGGCGACGACTTTCGTGCTCTTCATCACATCGCCCGCCTATGCCGCACTCGCCCCGGATCTCGGCCGGCACGGTCTCGAATTCTGCCACACGGACCATCCTTCCGGTGTGCTCCTGCCGGATGGCCGCGCCGCCGTCGTCACCATGACGCGGGCCAGCAACGGCGCCGCCCTCGATCGGCTCGCACCCGGCGACGGTGCCCGGCATATTACCGATGTCGCCGGGATCGAGCGCAACGCCCCGTTGCTCTTCGCGCTGCTCGGCGGACAATTGTGGAGCTGGCCGACGGCAAGGCTCCTGGCACGCGAAGCCTGGAAGAGAGGGCCTCGCGCCCTCGCCCGGTTCTTCGGCGAGGCCATGGTCACGGCGCGCGCCTGGCTCGAAGCGAACTACCAGTCCGAGGTCACGCGCGCGCTGTGGGCGCCCTGGGTGCTGCATACCGGGCTCGGGCCGGAAAGCGCCTATTCCGCCCAGATGGCGAAGGTGATCGCCTTCGCGCTCGAAGCGGCGGGCGCTCCCATCGTCAAGGGCGGCGGGCAGAAGCTGCTCGATGCCTTCTCAGGCCTGATAAGCGAAGGGGGCGGCGAGATCCGCACCCAGAGCGATGTAGCAGCCCTGCTGCCCAGTGGTGACGGCACCGTGCGGGGCGTGAAGCTCGCCGACGGGACGGAGATCGCGGCAAAGGCGGGCGTCATCTGCTCGGTCACGCCGACCCAGCTCTATGACCGCCTGCTGAAAGGCTTCACCTTGCCGGGCGATCTTGCCGGGGAGGTGCGCAACTACCGCTATGGCAAAGGCAATTTTCAGCTGCACTATGCGCTGAAGGCGCCGCCGCGATGGCTCACCCCTGGCCTCGAGCGCGTGGCGCTGCTGCACCTGACGCCAGGCCTCGACGGCGTGTCGAAGGCGGCGAACGAAGCCGAACGCGGCATGCTGCCGGAAGTTCCGACGATCTGCGCCGGCCAGCCCTCGGTCCTCGATCCGAGCCGCTGTCCGGAAGGTGCCGCGATATTGTGGCTGCAGCTGCCCGAGGCGCCGCGGCATCTGAAAGGCGACGCGGCGGGCGAGATCGCCGTGCCGGCAGACGGCCACTGGACCGAGACGGTGCGCGAGGCCTATGCCGACCGCATCGAAACGATCCTGCGGCGCCATATCGGCAATTTCGACGAGATCAGGCTCGAGCGGCGGGCCTATTCGCCGGCCGATCTCGAAGCGATGAACGTCAATCTCGTCGGCGGCGATCCCTATGGCGGCTTCTGCGGCCTCGACCAGTCGTTCCTGTGGCGGCCGTTCAAATCGTCGGTCAATCACCGCACCTTCGTCCCAAATCTCTATCATATTGGCGCATCAACCCATCCGGGCGCCGGGCTCGGCGGCGGATCCGGTTTCATGCTGGCGCAAGCCTTGAGGTGATCAGATGGTCGGGCGCTTCGGAACTGCTCTGCTGAAACCGTCCAATGGCGATGCCGATGCCATCCCCTCGATCGGCGAGGTCGGGCTCAATCATTTCGCGCCCTATCTGATCAACCGCATCTCGGCGCGCTGGAACGCCGACATGCAGGAGGCGCTGAAGCCGTTCGACCTCACCACCGCCAAGATGCGCACGCTGGCGGTGCTTTCGATCACGCCCGGCATGACGGCGAACGACCTGGCGCTGCACACCATCACCGAGCAGTCGACCATGAGCCGCACACTCGATGCGATGGAAGAGCAGGGGCTGGTCAAGAGCCGGCCACGCAAGGGCGACCTCAGGGTGCGCGAGGTCTATCTCACCGAAAAGGGCCGGCAGCTCTTCGCCGAGTTCTGGCCCACCATGTACAAGCGCTATTCCGACGTCTTCAATGGCGTGAGCGAGGCCGAATATGAGAGCTTCATCTCGGTGCTGCACAAGATGCTGCAGAATGTGAGTCAGGTGTGATGGCACTGGAAAGCGCGACCTGTTTCACCCTTCGAGGTTCCTCCGGCTCAAGGCCGACGGCGCGCTTTGGGGCAGGGCTATTGCATACGAATTCCGTCAAAGGATGGCATGGCATTCGAGTATTTTCCCCTTCTCCCGT
>CAZICN010000491.1:0-2302 GCA_964537655.1 uncultured Aestuariivirga sp. | reverse complement strand
AGTAGAGATGCTTTCTAAGAAGAGCCCTCATCCGCCCTTCGGGCACCTTCTCCCATCCTCTGGACGGGAGAAGGGAAAATAGTGGGCTTGGTTGCTTTTTCAAAACGGCCGCCTAGCCCGCATCGCCTGGGTGAGCGTGCCCTCGTCGAGATAATCGAGCTCGCCGCCGACCGGCACGCCATGCGCAAGACGCGAAGTCGCGACGTTGAGATCCTTCAGCCGGTCGATGATGTAATGCGCCGTCGTCTGGCCCTCGACCGTCGCGTTGACGGCGAGCACTACTTCCTTGACGCCCTCATGCCCCGACCGCTCGACGAGGCGCGCAATCGAAAGGTCCTCGGGCCTGATGCCTTCAACGGCCGACAAGGTGCCGCCCAGAACGTGATAGAGGCCATTCCAGGCCCCTGCCCGTTCGAGCGCCCACAGATCCCCCACTTCCTCGACGACGCAGATGACACTGCGGTCGCGGCGCGGATCACGGCAGAGCGTACACGGATCGCTGGTGTCGACATTGCCGCATTCGGAGCAGACCGTCACCTTGTCCCGCGCATCCTCCATGGCGGTGGTGAGCGGCACCAGGAGCTTTTCACGGTTCTTGATCAGATGCAGAGCGGCACGGCGCGCCGAACGAGGGCCGAGACCCGGCAGCTTGGCCAGGACCTGGATGAGCCGTTCGATCTCGGGGCCGGTGGTGCGCCGCATGGCTTAGAAGGGAAGCTGGAATCCGGGGGGCAAAGGCAGGCCGCCAGTGACCGCCTTCATTTCCTCGGCGACCAGAAGCTCGAGCTTGCCCTTGGCATCGGCATGAGCGGCGACGAGAAGGTCCTCGAGAATCTCCTTCTCCTCGACCTTGAGCAGGCTCGGATCGATATCCGTCGCCGTCAGCACGCCCTTGCCGTTGAGCGTCACCTTGACGAGGCCGCCACCCGACTGCCCGGTCACCGCCATCTGGTCGAGCTTCGCCTGCATGTCCTGCATGCGGCCCTGCATCTCCTGCACCTGCTTCATCATGGCGCCAAGATTCTTCATCGATCTTCCAGGTCCTTCTCGGTTTGAATGTCATCCGCCGGAGCGGTGGTGGTATCGAAATCGCGCACATCGACGATCTCAGCGCCGGGAAAGCGCTTCAGGATCGCCTGGACATCCGGATGCTCGCGCGTCTCGCGGAAAATCGTGTCCTTCTGGTCCTTGACCTGCTGCGCGAGCGGCTTCTCGCCGCCATCGCGCGCCACCAGCACCATCCAGCGCAGGCCGGTCCATTCATTGAGCTTGCGGCCCAGCTCATTGGCGAGGCCGGGCGGCGCGGACGCTTCGAGCGCCACCTCGATCTGGCCCGGGCTCACGCGGATCGGCCGCATCAGCGTCTCAACCTGGTTCTTGAGCCTGATGTCGCGCTTCTCGCCGATATAGGCGGCGATGTCGCGCAGATGGGCGAAGGGCCGTGTTTCCGCCGGCCGTTCGGCAGGCTTGCGCTCGGCCGGCTCCGCCGCCACCGCAAGCTGGCCGTTCTCGACCGGCGGGCCGTCGGCCTCGCGCTCGAATTTGGGCTGCGGGCGCTGCTCGCGCGGCTCAGGCGCCGCCTGCCTCGCGAGCTTCACCAGATCCTCGCCGGAGGGCAGGCTCGCCGCATAGCACAGGCGGATCAGCACCATCTCCGCGGCCATCAGTTGATCGGAATGCAGCTCGATCTCCTTCAAGCCCTTCAGCAGCATCTGCCAGGCGCGGGTCAGATGCGGCATGGAAATCTTCCCGGCATGCTCACGGCCACGCTGGCGCTCGGCTTCGCTGCGCGAGGCATCGGATGCGGCATTGGGCGCGACCTTGAGGCGCGTCACCCAATGGACGAAATCGGCGAGATCGCTCAGGATCGTATGGGGGTCGCCGCCCGCCTCGTGCTGAGCCTCGATTTCCCTGATCGCGGCTGCCGCATCGCCCGCCATGACGGCGTCGAAAAGATCGATCACGCGCGCCCGGTCCATCAGGCCCAGCATGGCGCCGACCTCGACGGCCTTCACCGTCTCGCTGCCATAGGCGATCGCCTGGTCGAGCAGCGACAGGCCGTCACGCGCCGAGCCTTCGGCGGCCCTGGCGATCATGCGCAGGGCCTCGTCCTCGATCGCGACCTTCTCGGCCTTCGCCACCTTGGCGAAGAGCTGCATCAGCACCTCGCCGTCCATACGCCTGAGGTCGAAGCGCTGGCAACGCGACAAGATGGTGACCGGAACCTTGCGGAGCTCGGTCGTGGCGAAGATGAACTTCACATGCGGCGGCGGCTCTTCCAGCGTCTTGAGCAGCGCGTTGA
>CAZICN010000490.1:0-2305 GCA_964537655.1 uncultured Aestuariivirga sp. | reverse complement strand
AGAGCCCTCACCCGGCCTTCGGCCACCCTCACCCATGCATACGCACGGTAGAGGGGGAAGCGCGGTTAGAGTCTCGCTATTCTTTGATTGAACCATACGGCTACCCGCCTCAATTGCTGGGCTTGTAGACCTGGTCGAACACGCCGCCATCGGCGAAGTGCGTCTCCTGGGCTTTCGCCCAGCCGCCGAATTCGTCATCGATGGTGAACAATGTGATCTGCGGGAAGGCACCCTTGTATTTCTCCGCCACCGCCGCGTCGCGCGGACGGTAGGAGTTCTTGGCGACGATCTCCTGCGCTTCCGGCGAATAAAGGAAGGCGAGATAGGCTTCCGCCTGCTTGCGCGTGCCCTTGGCGTCGACGACCTTGTCGACGATCGTCACCGGCGGCTCCGCCAGGATGCTTTCGCTCGGCACCACGATCTCGAATTTGTCGTTGCCGAACTCCTTGAGCGCCAGGAAGGCTTCGTTCTCCCAGGCGAGCAGCACATCGCCGATGCCGCGTTCGACGAAGGTCACGGTCGAGCCGCGCGCCCCCGTATCGAGCACCGGCACATTGCGGTAGAGATCGGCGACGAAGTTGCGCGCCGCGGCCTCGGCCTTGTTGTTCTTGTGCAGCGCATAGCCCCAGGCGGCGAGATAGTTCCAGCGCGCCCCGCCCGACGTCTTGGGGTTCGGCGTGATCACCTGCACGCCCTGCTTGGTCAGATCGGACCAGTCCTTGATGCCCTTGGGATTGCCCTTGCGCACCAGGAACACGATGGTCGAGGTGTAGGGCGCGCTGTTGTTGGCGAGCCGCTTCTGCCAGTCGGCCGCGATCAGCCCCTTCTTGGCGATGGCGTCGATGTCATAGGCGAGCGCCAGCGTCACCACATCGGCCTCGAGGCCGTCGATGACGGCGCGCGCCTGCTTGCCCGATCCGCCATGCGACTGCTGGATGGTGATGGCTTCGCCGGTCTTGGCCTGCCACTCCTTGGCGAACACATCGTTCAGCTGCTGATAAAGCTCGCGGGTGGGGTCATAGGAGACATTGAGCAGCTCGGTCTCGGCCAGGGCCTCTGAGGAGAACAGCGCCGACAAAGCGGCAAGGGTGAGGAATGTGCGTCGAAACATGATCTTACTCCGTTGAGAGTGCAGTCAAAGCTTCGCCGGTCCGGCACATCGCAATGCGCCTTCAACGGCAACGTTCGGGGGGAAGGAAAAGTTCCGGAGCGCGCTCCGGGAGACGTCAGTGACGACAGCTCCGCATCGAGAAGAGCGTGTCGTTCGCGGCGACGGGGTCGTCCATCAGGCGGTCGAAGAGGAGTTCGTAGCTGCTCGCCTTGCCGAAATCATCGGGCTTGGCGGGGAGCGGGGCGGCGTTGTCGCCGCCCGGAACCGGCTGCCGCCAGAACGGCAGGATAGACTTGAAAGAGGCCATCGGATTTCTCCTGAGCGACTGTAACACGATAATCTCTACTTATATTATCGAATTAGTCAAGCAAGAATCTGCTAACTATTTTTACAGAGAAAAATCAATGCATTAGGCGAGGGCTGGCCTGAATCAGGCCATTTGCCCGGTGACCGGCAGGGCCTCGATATCGATGGCGCGCCCGGCCGCCGCATCGGCGATCGTGGTGCGTTCCAGCACCTTGCGCGTCGGTTCGATGACGCGGGCGAAGACCTTGCGGATCTCGCAAGTGTGTTCGTCCTTGCAGTCCTCGCAGCGCGCATAGGCGATGATGCTGAGGCAGGGCAAGGGTGCGATCGGGCCGTCGATGGTGCGCAGCACCTGGGCGAAGGTGATCTCGGAAGCGGGCTTCAGCAGCGCATAGCCGCCGCGATTGCCGCGCCGGCTCTGCACCATGCCCTGGTTCTTAAGGCGCAGCAGGATCTGCTCCAGAAATTTCTTCGGGATCTTTTCGGCCTGGGCGATGTCCGAGGTCTGGGCGGCGCTTCCTGGCTTGATGCGGGCGAGCGCGATCAAAGCGCGCAGGGCATACTTGGCTTGGCGGGAGATCATGAGACAGTCCTAGATCATTTTTTCCGGAAGGGGAATTCCGGCTTCGCCATAGAGATGGCATTCGACCCGGCTTCCGCCCGGACCGCCGGCCGAGGGCGGCGCGGCGCGATGACAGATGTCGAAGACCTTGGGGCAGCGCGGATGGAAGCGGCAGCCTTCCGGCACCGCTTCCGGCGACGGCGGGTCGCCGGCGAGCACGATGCGGGCCCGCGCCTTCGCCCCCGGCACGGCCGAGACCAGCGCCTCGGTATAGGGATGGCGCGGCTGGCGCAGCACCTGCGTCGCGCTGCCTTCCTCGACGATGC
>CAZICN010000489.1:0-2313 GCA_964537655.1 uncultured Aestuariivirga sp. | reverse complement strand
GTCGGCCGGCCGAAGAGCGCGTTGTAGAGCTTGCGGTCGCGGCCATAGACATCGGGCCGGAACTCGATCATGCCGGCATCGCCCCTGAAGGCCGTGCCATAGATCAGATGCACCGGGATGTGATCGGTGAAACTGGCGCGGGTCGTCTTGCCGCTAGCCCAGGCGGCATCCATGCGGGCCTTCGACCAGCCACCGAGATCCGGCGCCAGCGCATAAGCGAGATCGACCGGGCGCGACAGCCTGATGCAGCCATGACTGAAAGCGCGTGCGGTCTGCAGGAACTTGTCCTTCGCCGGCGTGTCGTGAAGATAGATATTGTGCCGGTTGGGCATCATGAACTTGACCTTGCCCAGGGCGTTCTTCGGCCCGGGCTTCTGGCGGAAAGTGAAAGGGAAATTGCCCGGCCCATATGAGGTCCAGTCGATGCTGCCCCAGGAGGCGAGCTTGCCGCCGATGAAGACCTCGAAATCGCCGGCATAGGCGTAAGGGTTGCTGCGCAGGCGCGGCAGCATCTCCTTGGTGGCGATGCTATAGGGCACCGTCCAGGTCGGGTTGAACTCGACATATTCGAGCTCGTCGGAAAATTCCGGCGTCTGGGTCGCCGGAGCGCCCACCACCGTGTCCATCCGGTCGATGATGGTGTTGGCCTGGATGCGCTGCAGTTCGAACGAGGCGATATTGACCAGGAAATGATAGTCGCCGAGATTTTCCGGCATCCAGCGCCAGCGCTCCATATTGAGCATGATCTGGCGCACCCGCTCCTCGACCGGCACATTCATGGCGATGATGGTCTGCTTGCCGATGAGACCCTTGGCCTCGAGCCCATGGCGCGACTGGAAGCGCTTCACCGCGATGGCGAGTTGCTCGTCATAGAGACCGGGATCGCCGGCGGCGCGCCACGTGTTGTCGCCGGTGGCGGCCAGCAGGTCGCGGATCCGGGCGATACGCGGATCGCTCATGCCGGGCTTCAGATTGACCCCGGGATCCACCGTGCCCCAGCCGCCCTTTTCCGCCAGATCGCGATAGTCGATCAGGAGCTTCTTCAGCGCCTGATATTGCGGATTCTTCGGCTCGAACTCGTTCAGGTACCGGGTCGGCTCGCGGTATCTGTTCATGTCGGTCAGGATGCGCAGCACATCGACCGTCTTGCGATTGCGGAACAGCCTGGGGTCGACCTTCTGCGGAATGACCCGGCCGGTCTTGAGGTCGGCCGCATAGGCGACGAAGAAGGACGAGAAATAGAGCTCGGCGCGCGCCGCGGCGACCGGGTCGCTGCCGTCGAGCGTATCGCGCAGATCGATCAGCGTATCGACCGGATAGTCGGCGGGGTTGAGCCCGTCATCCTCGGCATCGAGCAGGCGCTGGATGAAGGGCGTCATTCGTCCGGTGCCGACCCAGTAGATGGTTCCGGCATTGTCGATATAATGCGCCCTGAGCGCCGCCCGGATGCGCTCGAGCGGCAATTCGAGACGCTGCGGACTGTCGAGCACCAGCGCAATCGATGCGGCCATGTCGTCATAGGCCGGCCCCGTCGAGCGATCGCCCTTGCCGGCCCTGGACGGTGAGGCGCCGACCAGCAGCACCGTCACGGCCAACAGCAGGACCGCAATGTCGAGGCGACGACGCAACAAGATCATTTCCGGGCCCCCAGCATCCGCATCACCGCGCCTGGCAACTCAGGCAATCACACATTCAGGAGCAGATATTCCCGCTCCCACGAACTGATGACACGGCGATAGTGCTGCATCTCCTCATGCTTGACGTCCTGGAAGGCCTCGACGAATTTCTCGCCCAGGACCTGCTTGAACGACTTCGTGTAGTTCAGCTTGTCGAGCGCCTCATCGAGGCTGATCGGCAAGGTATGCGCATAACGGTAGGCCGAGCCCTCCACCGGATCGGAGGGTTTGAGCTTCTCGATCATGCCCAGATAGCCGCAGGCCAGCGAGCCCGCGAAAGCGAGATAGGGATTGGCATCGGCCCCCGGCACGCGGTTCTCGACCCTGAGATTAGCGGGATCGGAAGACGGCACGCGCAGCGAGACGGTACGGTTGTCGATGGCCCAGTGGACATTGGTCGGCGCATCGGAGTCAGGCACCAGCCGACGGTAGGAATTGACATTGGGTGCGGCCAGCGGCAGGGCCGCGGCGAGATAGCGTTGCAGGCCGGCAATATGGCTCAGGAACAGTTTCGACGGCTTGCCGTCCTTGCCGGCGAAGACATTCTTGCCGGTCTTCACATCCATCACCGACTGATGGATATGCATGGACGAGCCCGGCTCGGTCTCATGCGGCTTGGCCATGAAGGTCGCGTACA
>CAZICN010000488.1:0-2323 GCA_964537655.1 uncultured Aestuariivirga sp. | reverse complement strand
GCACAAAGGCGGCGCTGTCCGGAGGCACGACGATGATCGTCGACTTCTGCATTCCCGCCCCCAAGCAGTCGATGCTGGCCGCCTATCAGGACTGGCGGCGCAAGGCCGAGAAGGCGGCCTCCGACTATTCTTTCCATATGGCGGTGACCTGGTGGGACAAACAGGTCTTCGACGAGATGGAAACGGTGGTGAAGACCTATGGCATCAACACCTTCAAGCATTTCATGGCCTACAAGGGCGCGCTCATGGTCAATGACGATGAGCTCTATCATTCCTTCTCGCGCTGCGCCGGACTCGGCGCCATGCCACTGGTGCATGCCGAGAATGGCGATGTCGTCTTCCGCATGCAGGCCGATCTCCTGGCGCAGGGCGTCACCGGTCCGGAAGGCCATGCCTATTCCCGTCCGCCCGAGGTCGAAGGCGAGGCCACCAACCGCGCCATCATGATCGCCGACATGGCGGGCTGCCCGCTCTATGTCGTCCACACTTCCTGCCGCGACGCGCATGAGGCGATCAAGCGCGCGCGTGAGGCGGGCAAGCGCGTCTATGGCGAGCCTCTGATCCAGCATCTCACTCTCGATGAGGACGAATACCGCAACAAGGACTGGGACTATGCGGCCAGGCGGGTGATGTCGCCGCCCTTCCGGCCGAAGAAGCACCAGGATTCGCTGTGGGCCGGACTGCAATCGGGCTCGTTGCAAGTGGTAGCGACGGATCACTGCTCCTTCACCACCGAGCAGAAGCGCATGGGGGCCAAGGATTTCACCAGGATCCCGAACGGCACCGGCGGTCTCGAGGACCGTATGCCGGTCCTGTGGACGGCGGGCGTCAACAGCGGCCGGCTGACGAAAGAGGAATTCGTCGCCGTCACCTCCGCCAATATCGCCCGCATCCTCAACATGTATCCGAAGAAGGGCCGCGTCGATGCCGGCTCTGACGCCGATCTCGTCCTGTGGGATCCGAACAGGAGCAAGTCGATCTCGGCCAAGACGCAGGTGAGCCGCATCGACTACAATGTGTTCGAGGGCTATCAGTGCACGGGCCTGCCGGTGACGGTCCTGTCACGCGGGCGGATCGCCTGGAAGGACGGCGACCTCAGGGCCAAGGCGGGCGATGGCGATTTCGTGCGCCGCGACCCGTTCCCGGCGGTGCATGTCGCCAATTCGACCTGGCGCGAGATCAACCGGCCGCGCGCGGTGAAGCGGGCAGGGGCGGTGACGCCGTAGTTTCAGCTGGAAGGGGATCCAGGATGCGATTTAATCGTCTTCTCACGTTCTTTCTTCTTTGGCTATTTGCCGTGCCTGCTTTCGCGGGCAATCCTCTTCCCGTCGCCGATCCAGAGAAGTTCAGCGAAGAGATCGTCAGCGATCTCGCGCAGAATCGCCTGGCAAATGTCGCGACAAAAATATCCGATATCATAGGTGCCCCGGAGCAGAAGACGACGATCGAGAACACCCTGAAGTTCATGGCGGACAAGGATGTGGAGTTTCGCCAGAAGGTGATCGACAGGCAATTCGCCGGTGCGCTGCGCCAGATAGTCCACTATGCCTATATCAAGGATATTGGATTCGTATACTTCCGCTTCAACTACAAGATGACGGGATCCGGATGGATCATGGCTCATTTTACATTCGCATCGGAACTCAATGAGCTCTTTCCGCCGTCGATGAAGATCGAGTAGAACAGCAAATCAGGGCTTGGCGGTCTTCACTTCAGGAGCAGGCTTGATACGCTCAAGAAAGTTGGTGTTGATGGCGCTCGGCGCAGCGGTCTCTGCATTTCCATCCGTGGCGCAGGCAAATTTCTGCGGCGTTGCCGGCAGCTCCGCGCAGGAGATTGCCGCCAATGTCGTCAAAACGAAGCAGTTCAAGAGATATGGCGGCAATGCCCGCTTCGTGTCCTACTTCAACCAGAAATCCGTGCTGACACTGCTCGTTACCAGGCCGGGCAACAAAGCTCACCCCGCTGTCGCCTGCCGTCGCGTGACACGGAGGTCTGACTGGGAGGCTTCGCACACAATCAAATGCGAGGCCAGCCGGGATGCCTGCAGAGCATTCTTTGCCGAGTTCAAAGTTCACGATGTGCAATGGCAGCAGAAAGCCCCATGATATCAAGGGAGATGATCAGGGTCTGGCGGCCCCGCGCGGTGAAGCGGGCGCGGACCGGGACGCCTTGAGCAGGATTTCAGCCTTGACGCATTGGAGAAAACTGATCCTGCTGCTCCTCGTTGCAGGAGGCATCGCATTACCGACCGCCGCGAGAGCCGAGTTCTGCGGCGTCGCCGGCCAGTCTCCGCAAGAGATCGCATCCAATGTCGTGAAAA
>CAZICN010000487.1:0-2327 GCA_964537655.1 uncultured Aestuariivirga sp. | reverse complement strand
CTATGGGCCGATCCTGCCGATCAACTCGCCGCTCCTCGCGCTGACGCCGATCAGCCCGTTCCGGCCGCGGCGCTGGCGCGGCGCCATCATCCCGCATCAGGCGCGCGTGACGATCGAGAGTCTCGACTGGGACAAACGCCCGGTTGCGGCGGTCGCCGATCATGTCGAGGTGCGCCACATCCGCAAGGTGGAGATCGCCGAGGACCGCAAGCGCTCGGCCCGCCTGCTCTTCGATCCTGGCCACAGTCTCGCGGAAAGAGTTCTCGCCGAACAGTTCCGTTTTTAGGGAAGCCTTAAGGGTGCGATGGCTACACTCACTTTCGTCGTGAGTTGCGTAGCAGAGTTCTGAAGGTGCCGGAGTTCAAAAGCTCCGGCACCTTTCATTTTTTGAATGAGATGAGTTCGCTCCCTCAAGAGTGCCCGCGCAATCATTTCAAAATCAGCTTTACCAATACCCTCATGCTGAGGTGGCCGCGAAGCGGCCCTCGAAGCATCCATCAGGATAGAGCGAGTCCGTTGAAGCAGACCCTTCGAGGCCTGCCTGCGGCGGGCTCAGGGTGAGGGCAAAGATTCTGGAACGCTTTACGCCGCCGTGACCAGGCCTTCGCGCAATCGCGTGGCGATCGTGCGGATGCGATCGCCCGAATAGCGCCCGATGAAATCGAGGCATTTGGCGCGTTCCGCCTGCGGCATCGCGGCATCGCCGGTCATGATCTGCTCGATCAGGCGACGGCCGAAATTCTCGGGCGTGAGCGAGTGCCTGGTGTCGCGCAGTTCGCGCTCGACCTGCCCCGCCGCGCGGATGAGGCCGATGCAGGTCTGCGGCAAGCCGGAGCTGCGATAGAGCGAGCCGAAGGCGGAGCCTCCGCCATAGAGCGCTTCCTCGACCCGCGCCGGCGTCGCATTGGCGAGATGCGCCATGGCCGCTTCGACGACCCGCATGTTGCCGGCGCAGGCCGAGCGCGTGACGATCGAGGCGGTGAGCATGTTGCGGCTGGTCATGAAGCGGATCAGCGGCGCAAGCTCTGCTTCATTGGCGCTGTCGAGAATCTGCAGGATGGCGCGCTCCTCGGCGTCGGCGACCATGTCTGCCGCGTCATTGGCGGGCACCCAGCCGCGTTCCGCCATCAGCTGGTGCACCTGGTTCGAGGCGCGCTTCGCCTGCATGACGCGGATATCGAGCGGCAGCCCGTCGAGGCCGAGCAGTCGGTCGATGATCTCCTGCACCCGGCCGAAACGCGCATAGAGGATGCGGCAGTTGCGTTCGCTGAGCGTGCACTGTTCGTTGTCGAACAGCGCCAGGCAGGCGGACAGATCGGCTTGCGTCACGATCTCCTGGATGACGTCGTCGTCGAGATCGGGCCGGCCCGCCAGCGTGACTTGCCGCGGCGGGTCGCCGACGCGCGCGATCGAGCGCATCTTCCACGGATCGAGCGCCGGCGTTGCCGCGAGGAACGGCAGCGCTATGTCGTCCTCATCGGCGATGACGCTGAACAGGATGTCGCCGTTGAGGCCGGCGCAGTTTTTCAGGCTCTCCGCCAGGGTGCGGCGGACGTCCTTCACCGGATCCGTCGCCAGCTTGAGCAGCGCAGGCACCACGCATTCGCGCTCGCTCTCCGGCGCCTCGGGGTCGCCGACGAGATGCGCGAGCTCGGCCGCGAGCTGGATCCGCGCTTGCGCGTCTCCGGTTTCGATGATCGTTTCGAAGATGCTGACATCGAGCCCAGGCTGGCCGGTCATGGAAGAACCTACTCACAAAATCCGTCCGCTAAAATTGTCAGGGAACCCTTAAGAAACGGTTCACCATGAAAGTCGCGGATTTGCGGTGGTTTAGCTTGCGGGCTGCGGACGCGACGAGCCTTCCTCGGCCTGCGCCTGGGCGGCGACCGGCGTCGTCATCGGGCCCGCTTTCATGATGTCGCTGGCCGAGGCCTTGACGCTGGTCGGGCGCTGCTGGCGCCGCCATAAGGCATGGACCGCCATGATGATATAGATGACCGCCATGAAGGTCATGAAGCCGGGCGAGCCCAGATACTGCATGAACAAGCCGGCGATCGAAGGCCCCGCCATGGCGCCGGTGCCATAGAGGAGCACCAGCTTGCTGCTCGCTCCCAGCATCTGCTCCTTGGCCATGTGATCATTGGCATGGGCGATGACCAGCGAATAGATCGGCAGGGCGATGGCGCCGAAGACGGTGAACAGGCCGATGAGAACCGTCGAGGATATGCCGGCGGCGGGGATGCTGACGAGCGCGATCGCCGCGGCGACGGCGCTCAGGATCATGATGATGCTGCGCCGGTCATAGCGGTCGGAGAGCAAGCCCGCCG
>CAZICN010000486.1:0-2339 GCA_964537655.1 uncultured Aestuariivirga sp. | reverse complement strand
GCTCTTCCCACTTCTCGGTCTCGACGGTCGAGGCATAGGGCAGTTCCTCATGCAGCCTTTCATAGAGCTTCTCGCGCGTCGTCTCGGCGGCGAGGAAGCGCAGTGGCACATCGGCGATCTGGTCTTCGGCATAAAGCCACGGCCCTTCCGGCATCAGGGCAGCGACCTTGGCGCGCAGGCGTTCGACGCCGCTGCCGTTCAGGGCGCTGATCATGAAGGTCTCGCGGAAGGCGAAAGTCTCGTTGAATTTCCGCGAAAGCTCGAGAAGGTCTTCCGGCTTCACGAGGTCGATCTTGTTGAGGGCGAGAAACGCCGCAATGCCGTTCTTCTTCAGCCCGTCGATGATCGCCACGACCTCGTCGTTGAGGCCGCGACGGACATCGGCCATGAGGATGACGGCATCCGCTTCGCTGGCGCCCGACCAGGCGCCTTCGACCATCGCCTCGTCGAGCCGGCGTTTCGGCTTGAAGATGCCCGGCGTGTCGACGAAGATGATCTGACTCGCGCCCGCGATCACGATTGCCCTGAGCCGCGATCTCGTCGTCTGCACCTTGTGCGACACGATCGAGATCTTGACGCCGGCGAGCGCATTGACCAGCGTCGACTTGCCGGCGTTCGGCGCCCCGATGATGGCGCAGAAGCCGCAGCGTGTCGGCGTGTCGGTCATTTGCGGATGCTCTCCCGGCGCAGGAAGGCTTCGGCGGCAAGCTGCTCGCCGATGCGCTTGGACTGGGCGCTGGCAAACGCTTCGGGGAAGCCATCGACGGTCACGGCAATGGTGAATTGCGGCGAGTGATCGGGCCCGTCGCGCGATACGATGCGATAGGCCGGTATCGCCTTGGCCTGGGCCAGCGCCCATTCCTGCAGATAGCTCTTGGCATCCTTTACCAGCTTGGTGCGGTTGGACAGTCGCCGCTCCCACAGGCGCATGATCAGCGCGCGGGCGGGCTCGAGCCCGCTGTCGAGATACATGGCGCCCAGGATCGATTCCATCACATCGCCGAGGATGAGCGTCTGGGTGGTCATGCCTTGCGCCTTTTCCTTCTGGCCGACACGGATATGCTCGGAAATGCCGAGATCGCGCGCCGCATCGGCGCAAGCCTCGGCGCGCACCAGCAGGCTGAAATTCTGCGCCAGCGGGCCTTCCGCCTTGCGCGGGTTGCGCACATAGAGTTCCTCGGCGATGACGAGGCCAAGCACGCGGTCGCCGAGGAATTCGAGGCGCTGATAGGTCGTGGCGAGCTTGCCCTTGCGGCTGCTGCCATGGGTGAGTGCCGCCTTCAAAAGGTCGCGGTTGCGGAAGGTGTAGCCGAGGAGCGCCGCTATCGCCTGATATTCCTGTTCGGTAAAGCGCGTCCGGTCGGTCGTCACGGCCTCAGTTCACGAGATTGAAGAAACGCAGCCAGCGTATCGAGGTGGGCCATTTCCAGACCTGCCAGAAGGCGGCATCGGGCTCGATCGAGAAGAAGATGATGTCGGCACGGCCGACGAAATTCTCGTAAGGCACGAAGCCCACGCCGCGCTGCGACGAATTCGCGGCGTAACGGCTGTCGAGGGAATTGTCGCGATTGTCGCCCATCATGAAATAGTGGCCGGCCGGCACGAGATACTCCTCGGTGTTGTCGGCCGCGTTGTCGGGCCTCTGATCGAGGACGTTGTAGCTGACGCCGTTCGGCAGGGTCTCGACATATTGCGGGATCGGCCGTCCGGATCCCTCGCCATTCGGGTCGACATAATCGGCGATGCGCTGCTTCGGAACCGCCTCGCCGTTGATGTAGAGCACGCCGTCACGCATCTGGACGCGGTCGCCCGGCAGGCCGATCACCCGCTTGATGTAGTCCGTCTCGTTGTCGAGCGGCAGCTTGAAGACGGCGACGTCGCCGCGCGTGGGCTCGGCCGCCCAGATGAATCTCCCCTCCGCCGGGATCGGTCCGAACTTGAACAGCTCGCTGCCGAAGAGATTCAAGCCGAAGTTGAAGGAGTATTTGCTGTAGCCATAGGACAATTTGGAGACGAACAGGTAGTCGCCCACCTTGAGCGTCGGATACATGGAGCCCGACGGGATATTGAACGGCTGGTACAGGAACATGCGGACGGCGAAGGCGATCAACAGGGCCTGGATGATGACCTTGATCGTATCCCAGAAGCCGTCTTCCGACTTCTTCCGAGGCTCGCGCGCCGCCGCCGCCATATTATGATCTTTCGTATGTTTCACAGTATCCATGCCAAGTTCCGGACCGGCCCTTTTTCCAGCCTATAGTACGCATATATGACTGATTCAACGGTTGGAAAGATTACATCCCGGTTTCAGGCTTCGGTGGGAAGGGCCTCGATGATGA
>CAZICN010000485.1:0-2339 GCA_964537655.1 uncultured Aestuariivirga sp. | reverse complement strand
GTCATCATGCGCGGTACCGGCGGCAATCCGCGCGCCATGGCGCGGGCCGGCTGGTCGGAGCTCAAGACCAAAATGGCGATGTATGCGCTGGCGGGGTTCTTCGGCGTGTTGTCCGGCCTCTCTCTCATCGGCCTGACCACCTCGGCCGACGCCCATATCGCCGACCGCTACACGCTCTATGCCATTGCCGGCGTGATACTGGGGGGCGGCGAATTCGTCGGCGGCCGCGTCTCGCCCTTCGGCGCCGTGCTCGGCGCCCTGACGCTGGCGCTCGCCGGATCCTTCCTCATCTTCATGCGCATCTCGCCCGACTGGCAGATCGGCGCGCAGGGCGCCATCCTCATCATCGTCCTGGCGCTCAGGGCCCTCATCAACACCGGCGAGGCGCGGCGATGACGCAGGCCTGGTCGAAGCTCCGGCAGCAGCCATGGATCTGGTCGTTCTTGGCGATGCTCGCGGTGTGGCTCGCCACCATTATCTTCACCGGCGGCCAGGGCGCGGGCGATATCCTGACCGCGGCCCTTTCCTTCGCCACCTTCACCATCATCATCGGCCTCGGCCAGATGATGGTGATCACCACCGGGCCCGGCAATGTCGATCTGTCGATCCCGGCGACGATCACGCTCGCCGGCGTGGTCGCGATGAAGGTCATGGACACCGACAATGCCAGGCTCATCGTCGGCATTGCCGCCGCCTTGGGGGTGAGCTTCCTCGTCGGCGTCTTCAATTACAGCCTGATCCGGCTGTTGCGCATCCCGCCCATCATCGCGACCTTGTCCTCGAGCTTCCTCATCCTGTCGACGGCGATCTCCTATGGCCGCGGCATCCGCATCAAGCCGCCGCCATTGCTCGCCGACTTCGCCACCGCCAAGATCCTCGGCGTGCCCATCGTCGCGATCTTCGTGCTCCTCCTCTCGATCGCCGTCGCCATCATCCTCAAGCGCACCTTCTATGGACGCACCGTATTGGCGATCGGGCAAAACCCCCGCGCGGCTCGCCTCGCCGGACTGAATGTCGATCTGACGCGCTTCGCCACCTATGTGCTGAGCGCCATGCTGGCCGGGCTGTGCGGCATCGTCCTTTCCGGCTTCTCGGGCGGAGCGGCCCTCAATATGGGCGAGGGTTTCCTGCTCGCCTCGATCGCCGTCGTCGTCATCGGCGGCACGTCGGTGGCGGGCGGGCGCGCCAATGTGCCGGGCGTGTGGGGAGCCGCCCTCTTCATCTATCTGCTCGACACCATGCTCAACATCTTCGGCGCCTCAGCCGGCATCCGCCTCATCATGACGGGCGTCATCATCATAGCCGTCATCACCATCGCCGGCGGCGACCGGTCGCAACGCTCGTGATAACATGGATTTTTCCCTTACCGCAGTCATAGAGGAGTAGACGACCATGGCAAAGATGAAGGTCGGACTGATCGGCGCGGGCCTCATGGGCCATGGCATCGGCAAGAACATCGTGACCAAGGGCTATGAGCTCACCGTGCTCGGCCATCGCAACCGGGCGCCGATCGATGATCTGATCGCCAGGGGAGCGAAGGAAGGCAAGACGCCCCGCGCCATCGCGGAAGCGAGCGATGTCGTGTTTCTCTGCGTCACCGGCTCGCCTCAGGTCGAGGATCTCATCTTCCGCAAGGACGGCCTCCTTGACGGGATGAAGCCCGGCCTCATCATCGCCGATTGCTCGACGGCGGAGCCGACCTCGACCAGGAAGGTGGCCGAAGCCGTTCACGCCAAAGGCGGTCATTTCGTCGACGTGCCGATGGTGCGCACACCCAAGGAAGCGGAGGAAGGCAAGCTCGGGCTCATGACCGGCGGCGATGAGAAGGTGCTCAAGGACATCCACCCCATCCTCGACTGCTTCGCCGACACGATCATCCATGCGGGACCGGTCGGCGCCGGCCACACGCTCAAGCTCATCAACAACTTCATCGCCATCGGCACGGCTTCGGTGGTCGCCGAAGGCATAGCGGCCGGCCTCAAGGCGGGAGTCGACATGAAGGCGCTCAACGACATCGTGATGGCGGGTGGCGCCAAGTCGGTGATGTTCGAGCGCATCATCAAGGTGCCGCTCGCCGATGACGACTCGGCCGCCAAATTCGCCATCGACAATGCGCGCAAGGATGTCCGCTATTACACCAATATGACGGAGACGATGCCGCTCGCGTCCCCGGTGGCGGAAGCCGTCCACCAGACGCTGGTGCTCGGCTCAGCGCAAGGCTATGGCGACAAATATGTGCCGCGGCTGGTCAATCTGATCTGCCAGCTGAATGGGATCAAGTTGTAGGCAAGGTCTCACCACCCGGCTCGCTTCGCTCGCCACCCTCCCCGGACCGGGGA
>CAZICN010000484.1:0-2350 GCA_964537655.1 uncultured Aestuariivirga sp. | reverse complement strand
CTGCAGGCGCTTGGCGACCTTGGCGGTGGTCGTCGTCTTGCCGGAGCCCTGCAGGCCGACCATCAGGATCGGCACCGGCGGCGAGGCCCTGAGATTGAGCGCAGCACCTTCCGCGCCCAGGACCTGGACCAGCTCGTCATGGACGATCTTCACGACCATCTGGCCGGGGGTCACCGATTTGACGACCTCGGCGCCGACGGCCTTCGCCTTCACCTTGTCGATGAAGCCGCGCACCACTTCGAGCGCCACATCGGCTTCGAGCAGCGCGCGCCTGACTTCGCGCATCGCCGCATCGACATCGGCCTCCGACAGCGCACCGCGCCCGGTGAGCTTGTCGAGAATGCCGGAAAGCCGCTCTTGCAGTGTTTCGAACATCGGTTATCCCTTTAGCCCAAACGCAAAAACCACCCGGGGGCGCAACGCGCTGCCGGGTGCCGGCCGCATCACCTCCCGGGGTCAAACCCATGTGTGACGAGGCTTCGAGACGTTCAAGCGTCTTGAAATTCGGGCGTGTTCTAGGGGCTGGACACCGGAAAGTCAATCAAGCCCGTTTGGGTCTAATTTCCTATCTCAATCGCTGCGCGAGGCCCAGGCGCGCATCACGGTTACGTGTCATGAGATTTGGCATTGAACTCAGACCAGCCCCCCAAACCGCGATGGCCGAACACGTCAAGAAAAAAGCGGATCGCCACGGCTTGCCATGAAACCCTTTGATCAAGCGGGCGCCAGGATCAGCCTTTTTGTCGGCCGGTCTTCCTTCACCAGATAGACCATGAGGCCGGCGATCACCGCGGTCGCGAAAGCGGCCCACCACATTTCCGTGTAGCGGGCGAAGAGATCGAACAGATAGCCGCCCATGAAGGAGCCGAGCGCCCCGCCCAGCGCATGGCCACCCGAGATCAATCCCATGGCGAGGCCCATGATCTTGAGGCCGAGATGCGAGGCGGCGAGGCTCGCGGTCGGCGGCACCGTCGAATAATCGAAAATGCCGTAGATCACGGCGAACAGGAACAGCATCTCGTAGCTCGCTCCGACATTCATGAGGACCAGGAAGGAGAAGGAGCGCACGATATAGATGGTGCCGAGGAGCAGCGGCCGGTTGACCTTGTCGGTGAGCCAGCCCGCCAGGAACATGCCGGCGAGATTGATCGCCATGATGCCGCCATAGACGCCCGATGCCGGCACCGGTGGAAAGCCACAGAAGGCGGCATAGGGCAGGAAATGCGTCTCGATGGCGCCGGTCGTCGTCACGCCGCAGATGAAGAAGCTCCAATAAAGAATGTGGAAGGTCCGGTTGGTGAGCAGGAATTTGAGCCGGGTCCACAACGCCTCGCCGGGTTCGGCGAGCGCCGCCCTGGTTTCCGCGACCGAGCCCGCCACGGGCTTGAGCGCGATCCAGACGATCGCCGCCATGACGACGCAGACGATCGCCACCGCGATGATGCTCCACTGCCAGCTCACATAGGCAAGCCCCGCCGTCACCAGCGGCACGGTGATGAACTGCCCGGCCGTGGCGCCCGAATTGGCGATGCCGGTAGCAAGACCGCGTTGCTCGGTGAAGAGCTTGGCGATGGCGGTCGAGATCAGATGCATGTTGGCGGTGGCGAAGCCGACGCCGCCGACGAGGCCGTAGCCTACTATATAAAGTGCGGCGACCGGGAAGGCCGCGAACAGCAGGAGGCCCGCCGCCACGATGAGGAGCCCCGCCGTCAGCATCAGCCGCGCGCCATAGCGGTCGGCGAGATTGCCGGCGATCGGCGCCACGATGGCGACCATGATCAGCGCCACCGACTGGCCCGAGCCGATGAAGGTCTTCGACCAGCCGAGCGTGCGGGTCCAGTCGTCGGTCATGATGGAGACGATCTGGCGCGCCGACATGACGATGGAGAGCACGGCGAAGCACAGCCACACGACGAGCCAGGGGCTGATGTGGCGTGCGGAAGCAATTGGCGAAGCATGGGTGCCGGTCATGCCCATCCATGACCGGACCGGCGAGAGTCCGTCCAGCCAAATTATTTGATGGAAGCCATTGCGGGAATTGATGGGTACAGTTCCCGCACTTGCCATGATCGGACTGATGCTCCGGCAAACAAAATTCCGTCATCCCGGCGAAAGCCGGGCCCCCCTGAATAAGCGCAACCTGGGAAACGCTGCTCGCGTGGATAAAATTTAATGGATCCGGCTTTCGCCGGGATGACGGTTGAGAGGATTGCCGTTAGCTCTGCGGGCGGTTCCTGAACGCTTCAGCCTGGGCATAGAAGCGCTTTTCCCATTCTTTATGGTTGTCGAGCCCCTCGCGGATGAAGGGCGTGAACAGCGCAATGTTCATCAACAGCCAGTTGACGATGTT
>CAZICN010000483.1:0-2364 GCA_964537655.1 uncultured Aestuariivirga sp. | reverse complement strand
CTGCAAGGTGGTCACCGCCATCGGCGAGCACATGATCGACGGCATCATCCAGGCGATCCGCGCTTTCAACGCGCAGGCCCCGGGGCTCGACCAGGCGGGCCGTGAGGCGCTGACCAATGCCATCGGTGACCAGATCAACACCGGCGAGCCGCCCAAGGATCACCCGGACGTGCAGCGCGGCGTGATCGTGGTGCACGGCCAGAGCCGCACGAAGACCACGAGTTACGTCATGAATCTTTCGGCTGCGTACACGTGGACGGGCGAAGTCAGCGCGGGACGGACGGCGACTCCTTGGGGCTGAAGAAGCTGGACGATCCTTTGCGCGACGATCCGGTGGCTTCGATCGACCAGTCCTGCGTCGGCTGCGGCAATTGCGGCGAGGTCGCGGATGCCGCGGTCCTGTGCCCCTCCTTCTATCGCGCCGACGTGATCAGCAATCCGAACAAGGCCGACCGCTTTCTCGCGCGCATCCGCCAGCGGGTCACCGGCTTCCTGCAAAGCCGGCGCGACCGCAAGTCGCTCATCTTCGCCAGAGCGGGAGCGGCCAGATGAACATGCAGCCGGCACGCCAGAACCAGATCATCAAGCTCGCGATCCTCGCGGTCGGCGGGCAGGGCGGCGGCGTGGTCTCGGATTGGATCGTGCATCTGGCCGAGGAGAATGGCTGGTATGCCCAGGCAACCTCGGTGCCGGGCGTCGCCCAGCGCACCGGCGCCACCATCTATTATATCGAGATGGTGCCGGACCGCGGCAAAACCCCCATCCTGGCGCTGATGCCGTCGCCCGGCGATGTCGATATCGTCGTCGCCGCCGAGCTCATGGAAGCCGGGCGCGCGATGATGCGCGGCCTCGTCACGCCGGAACGCACCACCCTCATCGCCTCCTCGCACCGCGCCTATGCGGT
Source organism: uncultured Aestuariivirga sp. (assembly GCA_964537655.1). GTDB lineage: Bacteria > Pseudomonadota > Alphaproteobacteria > Rhizobiales > Aestuariivirgaceae > Taklimakanibacter. The sequence continues at coordinate 1,460 of CAZICN010000483.1, read as the reverse complement.
GTCGGAGAAATCCTCGCCCGGCAACGGCATCGGCGACGGCGCCCGGGTCATCGAGACGGCGCGCAAGGCGTCGCGCCGCTTCGTCACCGCCGATCTCGAAGCCATCGCGGTGCGCAATGGCAGCGTCATATCGGCGAGCCTGTTCGGGGCACTGGCCGCCGCCGCGGTGCTGCCCTTCAGCCGCGAGAGCTTCGAGGCGACGATCAAGAGCGGCGGCAAGGGGATCACCGCAAGCCTCAGGGCCTTCCACGAGGCCTTCGATGCGGCGCTGGCGCCAATGCCTGCCGCCGCCGAAATGGTGGTGCCGGTCAGCGCCGCCGCCGTGCCCCATGGACCCGAAAAACTCGTGCGGCGCTATCGCGCGTTCCTGGCGCGGATCGACGATGAGATGCCGGCCGACATGCGCGACATGGCGCGCGCCGGCCTCGCCAAGGTCGTCGAGTTCCAGGACCTCGCCTATGGCGAGGAATATCTTGGCCGGCTTGTCAGGATCGCCGCCCTCGATCACGACCTGGGCGGCGACGGCAAGGGTCGGGCGCTGACGCGCGAGGCCGCCAAATACATCGCCAATGCGATGGCCTATGACGATGTCATCCGCGTCGCCCGGATAAAGACGCAAGGCAGCCGGTTCGCCCGGGTGCGCGACGAGGTCAGGGTCGAGGACGAGCAGGTGCTGAAGGTCACCGAATTCATGCATCCGCGCATGGAGGAAGTCTGCGGCATGCTGCCGACGCGCCTCGGCCGCTTCATCGAAGCAAGGCCCGGCCTGTTCAGGACGCTGGACCGTTTCGTCAATCGCGGCCGGCATGTGCGCACCGACCGGATCTCGTGGTTCACGATGCTCTATGTGCTCGGCGGCTTGCGGCGCTTCCGCCGCCGGCTGCTGCGCCACGCGGTCGAGCAGGCCCATCTCGACCGCTGGCTCGGCGAGGCGATGCGCGCGGCGCGGATCAACTATGATCTCGGCGTCGAAATCCTGCGCTGCCGCCGCCTCATCAAGGGCTACAGCGACACCCATGCGCGCGGCCTCACGCGCTATGACCGGGTGATGTCGGCGGTGCCTTCCCTCGAGCGGCGCGGCGATGGCGCAGAGTGGCTGCGCCGCCTGCGCGACGCGGCGCTGAAGGACGAAGACGGCGCGGCGCTCGATGGCGCGCTCAAGACGGTCGCAAGTCTCTGAGCCGGCCGATAACAGGGAATTTACAGGGAACTACAGGGAACTACAGGGAAAATTCGAAAACGAGTCCGCCGCCCGAGCAATATCAAGGACTTGGCGACCGACGCGCGCGAATTAACAGGTGGAACAGGGAATTTCGGAGCTTGATGAGTTCAGACAGGATCGTCTCTCAATACCCTCATGCTGAGGTGCGACCCCGGCCTTGAGCCGGGGGAGCCTCGAAGCATCCCTCAGGATAGAGCGAGCTTGTTGCAGCAGACCCTTCGAGGCCCGGCTTTGCCGG
>CAZICN010000482.1:0-2372 GCA_964537655.1 uncultured Aestuariivirga sp. | reverse complement strand
GAAGCGGAAGTTGACGATCGGCTCGTTGTTGCGCGAATCGAAGCCGGACTGCGCGTCGTTGAGATCGGCGCCGTCCACGGTCGCGGCGCTCGAGGTCTGCACCCACATGTTCTGCTGCGGGGCCTCCTTCGTCGGATAGGAAGCGCAGTCGGGCGGCGGATTGTCGGTCTGGGCGGCGGGCTGGCTCTCGCAGACGAGCTGGAAGGTAAGCTTGGCCGTCTGGCCGATCATCTTGACGACCTGGTCGGGGTCGCCGACGCCCGGCAGTTGGATGACGATGCGGTCCTTGCCCTGGCGCTGGATCGAAGCTTCGGCGATACCCGAGCCGTTGACACGGTTCTCGATGATGCGCAGCGACTGTTCGACGGCGCGGCTCACCCGGGCCTCGAGGCCCGATTCGGAGAAAGCGAAGGTGAATTGCTGGCCGGAACGGTCGAGAGTGAATATCTGGCTCGCCACGCCGGTGCCGAAGATCCCGGTATCGATCGGCTGGGTCAGACCCTTCAGGACATCATTGGCCTTGTCTACATCGGCCGCCTCGGTGATCTGGACGGTGACGCCGTTCGGCGTGCGGTTGAGCTTGTAGGCGATACGGGCGGTGCGCAAGGCGGCGCGCACGTCGCCCATCTGCTGGACGATGAGCGTGTTCACCAGCTCCTTGCGGTCGACTTCCATGAGCACGTTCGAGCCGCCCTGGAGGTCGAGGCCGAGCGTCAACGGGCGCAGCACGGTGCTCGCGCGCAACGTGTCCTGCCAGGGTTTGGGAAGCACGTTGGGGAGCGCAAACGTAATGCCGGCCAGCACCGAAAGCAGGATCGCGATGACCTTCCAGCGAGTGAAATAAAGCATCTGAAACTCTGGTCCCTCTGCCTGGGCTAGCTGGGCCGACGCGGCCCCGATTACTTCTTGGCCGCTTCGTCCTTGATGGGTTCGCCCTTTGCCCTCACTTCGGCGATCGCGCTGCGGACAATCCGGACCTTCACGTTCTCTCCGACTTCGACCAGGAGTTCGCGCTCATCCACCACCTTCGACACCCGGCCGATGAGGCCGCCCGATGTCACCACCGTGTCGCCGCGGGCGACCTTGCTGATCAATTGCTGGTGTTCCTTCTGCCGCTTCTGCTGCGGGCGGATCAGCAGGAACCAGAAAACCACCATGATCGCCACAAGTGGCAGAATCATGCCGATGAAATCACCAGTGCCCGGGGCTCCCGTGGCCTGGGCAAAAGCGGGAGTAATGAACATTTGGGGACGTCTCCTCTGGGCGGCTTGAGGCGGGCAAACAGGGCCGCCCGGTTCTGGGTTCAGCGGTATATAGCGCCGAAAACGGCCATTGCAACCGGAAGCGGGACACCGGGACGGCCCTACCTTTTCGCCGGGCCTCCATGCATGGCGGCCGGCTTGCCCCTGGCGCTCGCCGGGTCTAATGACCGGCGCCATGCCGAAGGACCCATCAAACGACGAATATGCCGAGACTCTGCGCCGGATCGCCGCCGCGCTCGACAGGCTGGCCCCGCCGCCACCCCCTGCCCATGACCTGGGCGCGGCCTCGGCCTTCATCTGGAACGCATCCCTGCGCCGGCTGGAGCCAGTGGCCAGGGTCAACCGGGTCGATATCGATCTTCTGCGCGGCATCGACCAGACGCGCGACATCCTGATCGACAATACCCGCCGGTTCGCCAAGGGACTCCCCGCCAACAACGCCCTGCTCTGGGGGGCCCGCGGCATGGGCAAGAGCTCGCTGGTCAAGGCTTCGCACCATCTGGTGAACGGCGAAAGTGGCGGCAGACTCAAGCTCGTCGAGATCCACCGCGAGGACATCGAGAGCCTGCCGCAGCTCATGACCCTGGTCCGTGCCAGCCCGGATATGCGCTTCATCGTGTTCTGCGACGACCTCTCCTTCGACGCCCATGACACGTCCTACAAATCGCTGAAGGCGGCGCTCGAGGGCGGCATCGAGGGGCGGCCGCCGAACATGATCTTCTATGCGACCTCCAACCGCCGGCACCTCCTGCCCCGGGACATGATGGAGAACGAACGTTCGACCGCAATCAACCCCTCGGAGGCCGTCCAGGAGAAGGTGTCGCTTTCCGACCGGTTTGGCCTGTGGCTCGGTTTCCACAATTGCTCGCAAGACGAATTCCTAAGCATGGTCGAGGGTTACGCTCGCCATTTCAAGCTCAAGGTCAAGCCGGAAGAGATGCGGGCCCAGGCCATCGAATGGGCGACGACACGCGGCAGCCGCTCCGGCCGCGTCGCCTGGCAGTTCGTGCAGGATCTGGCCGGGCGGCTCGGAGTCAGGACCGAGGATTAACGCAGGATGCGAAAAAGTGGATACCGGTTTTTCGCAAGAATCCCGCGCCAACATATAAG
>CAZICN010000481.1:0-2388 GCA_964537655.1 uncultured Aestuariivirga sp. | reverse complement strand
CGCCAGCGGGAAGATCACCGTCGAAAAGGTCTGGCGCGGATGGGCGCCGAGATCGGCCGAGGCTTCGAGCAGATTGGCGGGCACGCGCTCGAGCGCGGCCTGCATCGGCAGGATCATGTAGGGCAGCCAGACATAAAGGAAGACCAGGAAGGTTCCGATATAGCTGATGCTGAGGGAGGGCCCGCCGATGACCGGAATGGCGAGGATCGCATCGAGAAGCCAGGTCGTGTAGGTCTTCTCGGCAAGCCAGGTGAGGATGCCTTCCTTGGCGAGGATGAGCTTCCAGGCATAGACGCGCACCAGATAGCTCGACCACAAGGGCAGCATCACCGCCAGATAGAAGAACGCCTTCCAGCGGCCTCTGGCATAGCGCGCTGCATAGTAGGCGATGGGGAAGGCGATCAGGGCGGCGGCCAGGGTGACCGCGACGGCCATCGTCAGGCTGCGCAGGATGACGTCGACATTGGCGAGATTGAGCAGCTCGGCATAGGTCGACAGGGTGAATTCGCGTTTCACCATCCCGGAGAATTCATCGATCGAGAAGAAACTCTGGGCGAGCAGCGCCAGGAGCGATCCCATATAGACGATGCCGAGCCAGAGCAGAGGCGGGGCGAGCAAGAGGGTCAGCAGCAGGAACGGGCTTCTGAACAAAGTATCGGAGATCTGCCGCAGGATGCCGCCGCGGCGCTCGCCGGCGGCGCCGGTCGCCGCCCCGGTCACGCCTCGTCCTCCATCGCGTGGAGGGCGCCCGCCGGCCAGCTGAGCGTGACCTTGTCGCCGATGCCGACACCCGCCAGGGCGGAAGACGCCGAGACGGCGATCGCCTGGCCTTCGGCATCGGTGTTCACCCGCGTCACCGCGCCCTGATAGTGGACCGAAGTGACCTTGGCCTCGACGGCGTGGGCGTTTGCCGGCGCCGAACCCATGGCAATGGCGATTTTCTCCGGCCTGAGCGACATCCACTTGGCGGGGCTGCCGGTCCTTCGCGCGAAGTCCGGCGGCAGCACGTTCGACGAACCGACGAAATCGGCGACGAAACGGGTGCGGGGGCGCTCATAGATGTCCTGTGGCACGCCGACCTGGACGATCTTGCCCTGATTGAAGATGGCGACACGATCGGCCATCGACAGGGCCTCGCCCTGGTCATGCGTGACGAAGACGAACGTGATGCCGAGATTGCGCTGCAGGGTCTTGAGCTCGACCTGCATCTGCTCGCGCAGCTTGAGGTCGAGCGCCCCCAGAGGTTCATCGAGCAGCAGCACCTTCGGCTCGTTCACCAGCGCGCGGGCGAGCGCCACACGCTGACGCTGGCCGCCGGAGAGCTGCGAGGGTCTGCGGGTCTCGAAGCCCTTGAGCTCGACGAGATCGAGGGCGTCGAGCGCCTTGGCTTCGCGCGCCTTGCGCGCCACACCCTTGACCATCAGCCCGTAGCCGACATTCTCGAGGATGTTCATGTGCGGGAACAGGGCGTAGTCCTGGAACACCGTATTCACGTTACGCCGATAGGGCGGCAGTCCTTCGGCGGTCTCGCCGAAGATCTCGATATGTCCGCTGGTCGGCTGCTCGAAGCCGGCGATGAGGCGCAAGCACGTGGTCTTGCCTGAGCCTGAGGGACCCAGCATGGCGAAGAACTCGCCAGGCGCTATGTCGAGCGTCACCTCGTCGACCGCGCGGACGGGGCCGAAATGGCGCGACACGTTCTGGAAGGAAACAGCCGTTGTCATAAGAGGAACTCCCGCCGGCGGACCGGCGGGAGTGTCTGTCGAATCAGCGCCCGCCGAGCACGGCGATATAGTCGGAGACCCAGCGGTAATAGGGCACGCAACCAGCGCTCTGGCTCGCACATTTGGCGACAGGCGTGCGCCAGAAGCTGATCTTGTCGAAATTGCCGGCGCCGTTCGTCTCGCAGCCCGCGTCGGTGAGCAGCGCGTTGCCGGTGCAGGCGGAGAGCACCGCTGGCACCGAGCCGAACCAGGCGGCGAGATCGCCCTGGAGCTTCGGATTGATGGAATGCTCGAGCCATTTGTAGGCGCAGTTCGGGTTGCTGGCCTCGGAATGCATCATTGTGGTGTCGGCCCATCCGGTGGCGCCTTCTTCCGGTACCGTCGAGGCGATCGGCTGCTTGTCGGCGACCAGCAGGTTCACCTGGAACGGCCAGGAAGATGAGGCGGCGACACCTTCATTCTTGAAGTCGTCGATCTGGATGAAGGCGTCATGCCAGTAGCGCCCGACCAATTTGCGCTGGACACGCAGTAGTTCGAGTGCCGCCTTGTACTGGTCCTCGTTCAGCTCGTAGGGGTCCTTGATGCCGAGATCGGGCTTGTGCTTCATCAGATAGAGGGCGGCATCTGCGATATAGATCGGGCCGTCGAAGGCCTGAACGCGGCC
>CAZICN010000480.1:0-2391 GCA_964537655.1 uncultured Aestuariivirga sp. | reverse complement strand
TCGGCGCCACGCTGAACGCGCTCGGCTTCACCGGCGGGCATGTCGAGGACAAGGCGGCGAAGGTCAACGAGCACAAGGTCAATGCCCTGATCGGCGCCAGGCTCGAGGCTCGCCGCACCAAGAACTGGGCGGAGAGCGACCGCCTGCGCCAGGAGCTCGACGCCCTGGGCGTCGTCGTCATGGACAACAAGGATGGCACGACAAGCTGGGAGGTGAAACGGTGACACGCGAGCGCCTCTATCTGTTCGACACCACCTTGCGCGACGGCCAGCAGACGCCGGGCGTCGATTTCTCGCTCGACGACAAGCTGGTCGTGATGGAGATGCTGGACGGGCTCGGCCTCGATTATATCGAGGGCGGCTATCCGGGCGCCAACCCGACCGACACCGCCCTCTTCGCCGAGGCGCGCCCGACCCGCGCCAGCTTCACCGCCTTCGGCATGGTGAAGCGGCCGGGGCGCTCGGCCTCCAATGATCCGGGCCTCCAGGACCTGTTGCGCGCCAAGGCGAATGCCATCTGCTTCGTTGCAAAATCCTGGGACTACCATGTCCGCGTGGCGCTTCAGACCACGAATGAGGAGAATCTTCTAACCATCCGGGAATCAATAGAAAATGCGCGAGCACTGGGCCGCGAGGTGCTGCTCGACTGCGAGCATTTCTTCGATGGCTACAAGGCCAATCCCGATTACGCGCTGAAGGTGGCGAAGACCGCTCATGACGCCGGTGCCCGCTGGGTGGTCCTGTGCGACACCAATGGCGGGACGCTGCCCCGGGAAGTCTCCGAGATCGTCGGCGCCGTGACCAAGGTGGTGCCGGGCGATCATCTCGGCATCCATGCGCACAACGACACCGAGCAGGCGGTCGCCAATTCGCTCGCCGCCGTGCTGGCGGGGGTGCGCCAGATCCAGGGCACGCTCAACGGCATCGGCGAGCGCTGCGGCAATGCCAACCTCGTCTCGATCATCCCGACGCTCGTGCTCAAGAAGGAATTCGCACGGCGCTTCGAGACCGGCGTGACGGAGGCGAAGCTCGCGACCCTCACCCATGTTTCGCGCGCCTTCGATGAGCTTCTGAACCGCAGTCCGAACGGCCAGGCGCCCTATGTGGGCCGGAGCGCCTTTGCCACCAAGGCCGGCATCCACGCCTCGGCCATCGTCAAGGAGCCGGAAACCTACGAACATGTGCCGCCCGACAGCGTCGGCAACCGCCGCCGGATGCTGGTCTCCGACCAGGCCGGCAAGTCCAACCTGCTGGCCGAGCTGGCGCGCATCGGGCTTGCCGTCGACAAGGCGGACAGCCGTCTCGACGCCCTGCTGCGCGAGGTGAAGGAGCGCGAAGCCATTGGCTATGCCTATGATGGCGCCGACGCCTCCTTCGAACTCCTGGCGCGCCGGATGCTCGGCACCGTGCCGGACTATTTCGAGGTCCTGTCGTTCCGCGTCATCGTCGAGCACCGCCACAATGCGCTGGGCGAACTCGTCACCATGTCGGAAGCGGTGGTCAAGATGAAGGTCGACGACGAGGTGTTCATCAATGCCGGTGAAGGCAACGGTCCGGTGAACGCGCTCGACGTCGCCTTGCGCAAGGATCTGGGCAAATACCAGCGCCTCATCGGCGATCTCGAACTCGCCGACTACAAGGTGCGTATCCTCAATGGCGGAACGGGAGCCACGACCCGGGTTCTGGTCGAAAGCCGCGACGGCAAGGGCAACCGCTGGTTCACGGTCGGCGTGTCGCCCAATATCGTCGATGCGTCCTTCCAGGCGCTGTCGGATTCGATCGTCTTCAAGCTCCTGCGCGAGCAGGTGACGCCCGCCGCGCCTACATGAACGAACAGGTCACGTTCAAGAGCTTGGATCGATCGATCCTCGCGTGATCTATTCGCCGCCGGTCGATTCGACCGCCATGCCGGCGAATTTTCCTTCCGCGTCGAAGGTGCAGTTGAAAGCCTTCTTGCCCTGCGGCCCATCCGCCGTGCCGGAGACCGTCGACGTGCCGCCTTCCTCGACGGCCTTCTTCACTTTCACCTTGTTCGGCTTCAGCGCGAAGGTTTCGACGGCGAGCTTATGGCAGTAAGCCGGCATGTTCTTCACCGCGACTACGGGTTCTGATCCCTCTGCCTGCGCGAGCGCGGCCGATGAACCCTGGATCATCAGTCCGGCTGCGAGAAGTATCAAAACGGCACCACGTGACCTCATTAGGGGATCTCCTGGGAGAAGTGTTCGGATTCGGTTTTTCGACAGATGACGCAGGTACTTTACGCACAACAGGGTGCCGCTCTCGCCGCGCATTCTCATGCGATGGATAACGCCAAGTCAAGACGGCCAAGGAATTAACGGTCACTGTCCGGTGATTCCTTCGGCGCCGCCGTTCATATCCTTGTGATCCCAGA
>CAZICN010000479.1:0-2398 GCA_964537655.1 uncultured Aestuariivirga sp. | reverse complement strand
GAATGTCTGGTACTACATCGAGAAGAAGACCGAGCAGGTCGCCTTCTACGAGCCGAAGACGCTGGACCAGCGGGTGCTGGCCGTCGAGTTCGACAAGGAAGGCACGGTCACCGCGGTGAAGCGCTGGGGCCTCAAGGACGGCAAGCTGATCGAGCCGGTGGCGCGCATCACCGAGACCCGCGGCAAGGAGCTCGGCTTCATCGAGCAGGTGTTCGGCAACATCGGCAGATTCAACAAGGCGCCGGGGGCGACGCAGAGCAACTAATCCTTGTCGTCGGATGGACACAACTGAACGTGCCTGCATCCGATAAAGGCTTAGCCGGGGGCGGACGCCCAGGCTAGTTTCACCAGATGTCCACGCTCGTTCGTGTGATTTCCGGAGCATTGCTCCTGGCGGCTTGCAGCGCGCCCTGTCAGCTCCTCGCTGCGACCGGACTTGATACCGGACTGGAGAACGTAAAAGCGGGTTTGGTCGCCTGCCTCCGGCCGGATAACGAGCGCAGGCGCTGCAATACTCTCTTGCGACACAGAGTGAAGGATGACAGCTCCGTCAGCGTCGTCGCTGATGTGACGATGTCGAGCACGATCGTGATGCATACGACGTATCATGCCGTGATCAGGGCTGGCGCGATCTGCAGCCAATCGATGGTCGACGGCATTGAGCGTGCAACATTCACGATCGCAGGCAATTCCGCTTCCGAAAGTGAAGCGCGAGCAATTCGCACTCAGCTCGTAAACAATCTCCGCGCCCGGCCGCCGGCTGAATTATGCCACCAGCTTCGAATTCCAAGAAGGATGGTTTGCCCGCGCGATACTCGGGGGCATTCGCCGCCCCGAGATGGATGAGCCCATGATTTGGCTACCCACCGATCACGGATACACGGCTGGTCCGTAGACGCGAAACGCCCGCCCGCAATGCTGCGGACGGGCGTCTTTGCTCCGGCTGTTCTTAGTGCGCGAGGACTGCCAGCAGCAGCAGCGCCACGATGTTGGTGATCTTGATCATCGGGTTCACCGCGGGACCCGCGGTGTCCTTGTAGGGATCGCCGACAGTGTCGCCGGTGACCGAAGCCTTGTGGGCTTCCGAGCCCTTGAAATGCTTCTGGCCCTTCGAGTCGGTGAAGCCGTCCTCGAAGGACTTCTTGGCATTGTCCCAGGCGCCGCCGCCGGCGGTCATCGAGATGGCAACGAAAAGCCCGGTGACGATGACACCCATCAGCATGGCGCCCAGAGCGGCGAAGCCCGCATCCTTGCCGGCAATGGCCCAGATCGCGAGGAAGACCACGACCGGCGACAGGACCGGCAGCAGCGAAGGAACGATCATTTCCTTGATCGCGGCCTTGGTCAGCATGTCGACGGCGCGGCCGTAATCCGGCTTGTCCTTGCCCTGCATGATGCCCGGCTTCTCCTTGAACTGGCGGCGAACCTCGACCACCACGGCTTGCGCCGCGCGGCCGACCGCCGTCATCGAGATGCCGCCGAACAGATACGGCAAGAGGCCACCGAAGATGAGGCCGACCACCACATAGGGGTTGGACAGATCGAAGGTGACATTGACGCCCTCGAAGAAGCTTCCCGGCGTCGCATTGGCCGCGAAGAACTTGAGGTCCTGGGTGTAGGCGGCGAACAGCACCAGGGCGCCCAGACCGGCTGAGCCGATGGCATAGCCCTTGGTGACGGCCTTCGTCGTATTGCCCACGGCGTCGAGCGCGTCGGTGTTGTGGCGCACTTCCTTGGGCAGGCCCGCCATTTCGGCAATGCCGCCGGCATTGTCGGTGACGGGACCGAAGGCGTCGAGCGCCACCACCACGCCGGCCAGCGCCAGCATCGTGGTCACCGCGACCGCGATGCCGAACAGGCCGGCCAGGTTGAAGGTGACGATGATGCCGCCGATGATGACGAGGGCCGGAAGGGCAGTCGATTCAAGCGACACGGCCAGGCCCTGGATGACATTCGTGCCGTGGCCGGTGATCGAGGCCTCGGCGATCGAATTCACCGGCCGAAGGCCGGTGCCGGTATAGTATTCGGTGATCCAGATAATGAGGCCGGTGATGACGAGGCCGATCAGGCCGCACCAGAACAGGCTCATCGGCGTGAAGCCGCCGAGATCGACGCTCATGCTGCCGAATACATAGCTCATCACCGGATAGAGGGCGATCAGCGACAGGACGGCGGTGGCGATGAAGCCCTTGTAGAGCGCACCCATGATGTTGTTGGAGGCGCCGAGCTTCACGAAGAACGTGCCGATGATCGACGTGACGACGCAGGCGCCGCCAATGGCGAGCGGCAGCACCATGCCGGCGAGCTTGTAGGCTTCCGGCAGCACGATGGCCGAGAGCACCATGGTGGCGACCGCGGTCACCGCATAGGTCTCGAACAGGTCGGCGGCCATGCCGGC
>CAZICN010000478.1:0-2409 GCA_964537655.1 uncultured Aestuariivirga sp. | reverse complement strand
AGGCCGGGTGAGGGCTCTTTGCGAGAGGCCTGTCGCTGTTTCGGACGAGTCCTCATCCGCCCTATCGGGCACCTTCTCCCATTGCTTCGCAACGGGAGAAGGGGAAAGCAGGAGAGTGTGGCGAATCTCATATTCACCCCTCACGCCGCCAGATAGGCGGCGCGAACTTCATCCGATTGCGCCAGCTCGCTGCCCTTGCCCTTGAGCGTGATCCGGCCATTGACCAGAACATAGCCGCGGTCGGCGATATCGAGGGCGCGCACCGCGTTCTGCTCGACCAGGAGAATGGTGATCCCCTTGCCGCGCAGGCCGGCAATCAGGCGAAACACGTCATCGACGATCTTGGGCGCGAGGCCGAGCGAGGGCTCGTCCAGCAGAAGCAGGCGCGGCTTCGACATCAAGGAGCGGGCGATGGCCAGCATCTGCTGCTCGCCGCCCGACAGGAGGCCCGAGCGCTGGTGATAGCGCTCGCGCAGGATGGGGAACAGCGCCAGCATCTCCTCGCGCGCCGCGGCGAGGCCGCTGCCATCATGATGCATGGCGCCGCCGAGCAGCAGGTTCTCGGCGACGGTGAGGCTCGGGAACACCCGTCGGCCCTCGGGCGTCAAGGCGATGCCGAGCTTCGAAATATCCTCGGGCCTCAGGCCGATGAGGTTCCTGTCCTGGAAGCGGATGACGCCCGCGGCGGGGGCGAGGCCCGCGATCGCCGCGAGGGTCGATGTCTTGCCGGCCCCGTTGGCGCCGAGGAGCGTCACGATCTCGCCGTCGGCCACGGTGAAATCGAGGCCTTTCACGGCCTCGATCTGACCATAGCGAACCTTGAGCCCTTCGACCTGGAGCACGGCCCCGAGCCTTAGGGTGCGGGGACGTCGGCGGGATTGGGGGTCACGGTCTTGACCAGCGACCGCGTGCCACCCTTGATCTCGACGAGGGCGATGTCGCGCGAAGGCATGCGGTCGGTGCCGGCATAGGTGATCTTGCCGGTGACGCCTTCCACATCCTTGAGATTGGCGACCGCATCGCGCAGCGCCTGGCCGTCGAGCGAGCCCGCCGCCTTGACCGCGGCGTCGATGACGAGGCCGATCTCATAGCCATTGGCGATATAGACCGTGTCGAAGGGCTTGCCGGTCTTCTCGGTGAACTTCTTGGCGAAGACCTCGAGCGGTGTTCCGGGCGAGGGCAGGCCGGCCGAACTGTGGATGACACCATCGACGACGTCGCCCAGGCCGACGATCGTCGGCGTGTCGATGCCGTCCGAGCCCAGCACCGGCGAGGTCACGCCGGCGGCGCGCAGCTGCTTGATGAAGGCCGGGAAGTCCGGCTCATAGGCGGATGTCATGACGACATCGGGCTGCGGGCTCAGGCTCTTGATCTTGGTGACCTCGGCGGCGAAATCCTGCTGGCCCATGGCATAAGTGCCTTCACCCGCGATGGTGCCGCCCTTCTTGGTGAACACCTCCTGGAAATATTCCGGCAGCTTCAGCGTGTAGGCCGAGTCCGGCGACTTCAGAATATAGGCGGTCTTGTAGCCCTTCTCATGGGCATAATCGGCCAGCACCGTCGCCTGGGCATTGTCGGCCGGATAGGTGCCGAACATGAAATCGCCGACGGCGCTGGTGATGGTGGGCGTCGTGCCGCAGAAGGTGAAGGTCACGATCTTGGCCGGCTGGCTGATCTGGCCGGCGGCAATCGAGGGATCGGCGTCGCAGGGCGTGATCAGGATGTTGATGCCGGAGGCGACCAGTTCCTGGGCGGCCTGGACCGTGGCCGCCGTGTCGGAGCGCGTGTCCTTGACATCGAGCACCGCCTTGAATTTGCCGCCGAAGCCGCCGGCCGCGTTGATCTCGTCGACCGCGAGTTGCAGGCCGGCGAGCGAGGGCTGGTCGCCAAAGGCGAGCGTGCCGGTCTGCGCCGAGGCGAGACCGATCTTGAGTTCCTGGGCCTCGGCCGCGAAAGCGAGCGCGCCGAGTGCCGTCAGGCTAAGCAGAGCTAAACGCAGTCTCATTTTTTAGTCCTCCCTCCATGGATGATGCAGTTGGCTTGAGATGGGTTTCGGGCGAGGCCCCGATATAGGCCTCGATGACCTTGGGATCGCTGCGGATGGCGGCGGGCGCCCCTTCGGCGATCTTCTGGCCCTTGTTGATCACCACGATATGGTCGCACAGCCGCATGATGAGATGCATGTCGTGCTCGATCACCAGGAGGCCCAGGTCGAAATCATGCCGGATGCGGTCGAGCATGGATTTGAGCGCGTCGGTCTCGACCGGGTTCATGCCGGCGGCCGGTTCATCGAGCAGGAGATAGCGCGGCTTCAAGGCGAGCGCGCGGGCGATCTCCAGGCGGCGGCGCTCGCCATAGGCGAGCGTCCCGGCGAGGCGGCCCCCTTCCCTGCCGAGATCGAGGCGCGCC
>CAZICN010000477.1:0-2427 GCA_964537655.1 uncultured Aestuariivirga sp. | reverse complement strand
TCACCGATCAGGCTTACCACTTGATCAAGAATACCCCGAAGGTGACGGGGTTCCTGGGGTCGGACAACAAGCCGATCCCGATCACCGATGCCGAGGCCGCCCGCATCCTGAACCAGGTTCAGGAGGGGATCGAGCGGCCGAAGACATCGATCAGTTTCGAGATCGGCGAGCAGGTTCGCGTCGCCGATGGTCCGTTCGCCTCCTTCAACGGTCTCGTCGAGGAAGTGGACGAACAGCGGGAACGGCTCAAAGTGGCGGTTTCCATTTTCGGCCGGCCGACGCCGGTCGAGCTCGAATACGGGCAGGTCGAGAAGATCCGCTGATCGGATCGACTGCCTGTTAACGGTGGGAGGCCTTAAAAGCCGGACCACTAACCTCAACTGCCGTCCCAGGACGGCGAGGGAAAGCAAATGGCTAAGAAAGTAGTCGGGTACGTAAAATTGCAAGTGCCGGCGGGACAGGCCAATCCGTCTCCGCCGATCGGTCCAGCGCTCGGTCAGCGCGGCCTCAACATCATGGAATTCTGCAAGGCCTTCAATGCGGCCTCGCAGGGCATGGAGCCGGGCTCGCCGGTGCCGGTGATCATCACCGCGTATCAGGACAAGTCCTTCACCTTCGAGATGAAGGCGCCGCCGGCGTCCTACTTCCTCAAGAAGGCGGCGAAGATCAATGCCGGCTCCAAGGAGCCGGGCAAGGGTGCTCCGGTCGGCCGGGTCACCATGGCCCAGTGCCGCGAGATCGCCGAGAAGAAGATCAAGGGCATGAACGCGCGCGAGATCGATGCCGCGGCGCGTGAGATTGCCGGTTCCGCCCGTTCGATGGGCCTCGAAGTGGTGGGGGATTGATATGGTCACGATTGCCAAGCGCATCAAGAAGAACGCTGACGGGCTGAGCCGCGAGAAGTTCTACGGTCTCGGCGAGGCGGTGAAGCTGGTCAAGGCGCGCGCCAATGCCAAGTTCGACGAGACGATCGAGGTCGCGATGAATCTCGGCGTCGATCCGCGCCACGCCGACCAGATGGTCCGCGGCGTGTGCAACCTGCCGAACGGCTCGGGCCGCAAGGTCCGCGTCGCTGTTTTCGCCAAAGGCCCCAAGGCCGAGGAAGCGAAGAAGGCGGGTGCCGATATCGTCGGCGCCGACGACCTTTTCGAGATCGTCAACAAGGGCACGATCGAGTTCGACCGCTGCATCGCCACTCCCGACATGATGGGCCTTGTCGGCCGTCTCGGTAAGGTGCTGGGCCCGCGCGGCATGATGCCGAACCCCAAGGTCGGCACGGTTACCATGGACGTGACCGCGGCGGTCAAGGCGGCCAAGGGCGGCGCGGTCGAGTTCCGCGTCGAGAAGGCCGGCATCGTCCAGGCGGGCATCGGCAAGGCGAGCTTCTCGGAAGAGCAGATCGCCGGCAACGTCAAGGCCTTTGTCGATGCCGTGCTCAAGGCGAAGCCGCAGGGCGCCAAGGGCACCTTCGTCAAGAAAGTGTCTATTTCTTCGACTATGGGCCCCGGCCTCAAGCTCGATATTGCGAGCCTGACGGCTACGGCCTAGAGCGTCTCCCGCCAGAGTTGTTCGACTTTGGCGATGAGGAGACACGAAAACGTGCGTAAGTTTCCGGCTGGAAAGAGAAATCTTTTCAGCCGGTTAGCCGGAAATCTTACGGTTTCCGGCGAACCTGTCCGAGATTGCTGGCGCGGGATGTCCTCCCGCTTAAACATGAAAGCCCGCATGAGATGGGTCAAAGAGATCAAGGTTCCCGACAGGGGAACCAAGGTCGGTTTGAACCTTATTACCTCCGCCGCCCCGCTCAGGGGCCAGGAGGGGACAGGCATATGAGCGCCGCCGAGCCTCATCTGCCTCGCGCAGTTCGGGTTTTGGCGGTTGGCCCACCGGCGCCTTCATCTTCGGATGAGGCGTCAACTTAGGAGAGAGCAAGTGGAAAGAGCTGAAAAGAAAGAGCTCGTCACAGCGCTCAACAAGGTGTTCCAAACCACCGGTGTTGTCGTTGTGGCCCACAATAAGGGCCTCACTGTCAATCAGGTCAATGACCTGCGCGGCAAGATGGCCCAGGCGGGCGCAACCGTTAAGGTTGCGAAGAACCGTCTCGCAAAGCTTGCTCTGGATGGCACGCCCGCAGCCGGAATCAAGGACCTGTTCACCGGTCCGACCATGGTGGCTTTCGCCGCCGATCCGGTTTCGGCGCCCAAGGTTGCTGCCGATTTCGCCAAGGGGAATGAGAAATTCGTCATTCTCGGCGGCGCGCTCGGCAAGACCATCATGGACGCCGCTGCGGTCAAGGCTCTCGCGGAACTGCCCTCGCTCGACCAGCTCAGGGCAAAGCTCATCGGCATGATCCAGACGCCGGCCACCCGCATCGCGGGCGTGGTGCATGCGCCTGCCGGTCAGCTGGCGCGGGTGATCAACGCCTAT
>CAZICN010000476.1:0-2481 GCA_964537655.1 uncultured Aestuariivirga sp. | reverse complement strand
TCGCCGCGGAAGCGCGGGCTGAGCGGGCCCTTCTCGTAGGGATAGTTCACCGTCACCTTGGGCTTGAACATGTACTTCAGGGTGAGGGCGAAGCCCGCCACCAGCTCTGTCAGCAGGAAGGCGCGCGCGGTACGGTCGAGGGAAGCCATTGGCGATTGCTCCTAGGGCTTCGGCAGCCAGCCGCCGAACGTCAGGACGGCAGCGGTGAGGACGACCCAGCCCAGGGACACGGGCAGGAAAACCTTCCAGCCCAGCCGCATCAGCTGGTCGTAGCGGTAGCGAGGCAGCGTGCCCTTGGTCCAGCTGAAGATGAACAGCAGGAAGGCGATCTTGAGGGCGAACCAGACGACACCCGGGACGAGGGTGAACGGCGCGTACGGGATCGGCGAATGCCAGCCGCCCAGGAACAGGACCGCGCCCAGCGCCGAGAGCAGGATCATGTTGGCGTATTCGCCGAGGAAGAACAGGCCGAAGGTCATGGCCGAGTATTCGGTATGGAAACCCGCCACCAGCTCGGCCTCCGACATCGGCAGGTCGAACGGCGTGCGGTTCGTCTCGGCGAGTGCGGAGATGAAGAAGATCACGAACATCGGCAGCAGCGGCAGCCAGAACCAGTTCCAGAACCAGCCGGACTGGGCGAGCACGACCTGCGAGAGGTTGAGCGAACCGACGCAGAGCAGGACGGTGATCAGCACGAAGCCGATGGAGACCTCGTAGGACACCATCTGCGCCGCCGAGCGCAGCGCGCCGAGGAAGGCGTATTTCGAGTTCGACGCCCAGCCGCCCATGATGACGCCATAGACGCCGAGCGAGGAGATGGCGAGAAGATAGAGGATGCCGACATTGAGATCGGCGATCGCCCAGCCTTCATCGAGCGGGATGACCGCCCAGGCGGCGAGCGACAGAACGGCCGTGACCAGGGGCGCTATGATGAACACGCCCTTGTTGGCGCCGTCCGGGATGATGACTTCCTTGAAGACGAATTTGAGCAGGTCGGCGAAGGACTGCAGCAAGCCCCAGGGGCCGACGACATTGGGGCCGCGGCGCATCTGCACCGCCGCCCACACCTTGCGGTCGGCATAGAGCAGGAACGCGGTCACGATCAGAAGGGCCACCAGCAGAGCGACGCTCTGCAGCACGATGAGACCGACGGTGAAAAGGATTTCGTTCATGTCATTCCGCCGCCTCGAGCCTGGCCCCGTTACGCAGGGCCGAGCATTCGCCCATGATGCGCGACGCGCGCGCGATCGGGTTGGTCAGATAGAAGTCTTTGACCGGAGAAGCGAAGGCTTCCCCGCCCATCATCTCGCCGCCCCGTCCGGCGAGTGCCGCGATACCCGCGGCATCGGCCTTCGTCACCTGGTCGAGCCGGGCCAGATGCGGCGCCGCCTCATACATCGCCCGGCGCAGTTCCGCGAGCGAGTTCCAGGGCTGGGTCGCGCCCAGCGCCTCCGACAGCGCGCGCAGGATCGCCCAGTCCTCGCGGGCCTCGCCCGGCGGGAAGGTGGCGCGGCGCGTCATTTGCGGACGGCCTTCGGTATTCACATATGTCACCGACTTCTCGGTATAGGCGGCTCCCGGCAGAATGACGTCGGCGCGGTGTGCGCCCTGATCGCCGTGGCTCCCCTGATAGACGACGAAGCAGGTGCCCTGGGGCGGAAGATCGACCTCATCGGCGCCGAGCAGGAAGAGCATGTCGAGCTCACCCGATTTGGCGGCGGCCAGGATGTCCTGCGTGGCGCGACCACCCTCGCCCGGCAAGGCGCCGGCATCGAGCGCGCCGACGCGGCCCGCCGCGGTGTGCAGAATATTGAACCCGTTCCAGCCATCCTTGACCACGCCGAGCGTCGCGGCCGCCTTCGCGGCGGCGGCCAGCACGGCGGCCCCATCAGGTCGCGCCAGCGCCCCCTGTCCGATGATGATCATCGGCTTCTGCTTCCCGGCCAGCGCCTGATCGGCGAAGCGGGCGAGGCTTTCGGGGCCAGCGCCAAGATGCTTGTAGCTATAAGTGAGGTCAGCCTTCTCGCCGATGACGCCCACCGCGAGATTGCCCTTGAGCCAGCGCTTGCGGATGCGGGCATTGAGCACCGGCGCCTCGAGACGCGGATTGGTGCCGATGAGCAGGATCGCATCGGCCTCTTCGATGCCGGTGATGGTGGAATTGAACAGATACCCGGCACGGCCGCCCGCCTCGCCGAGCGGCGAGCCGTCCTGGCGGCAGTCGATGCTGGCGATGCCCAGCGCCGTCGCCAGTTGCTTGATCGAGAAGGCTTCCTCCGCGCCGACAAGATCGCCGAGGATGATGCCGACACGCTCGGGCCTGGTGCCCTTCAGCTTCTGGGCGATGCGCGAGAAGGCTTCCGGCCAGGCGGCGGCGCGCAGCTTGCCGATCTCGCGGATATAGGGCCGGTCGAGGCGCTGGACCTTGAGGCCGTCCCACACGAAGCGCGTCTTGTCGGAGATCCACTCCTCGTTGATCTC
>CAZICN010000475.1:0-2520 GCA_964537655.1 uncultured Aestuariivirga sp. | reverse complement strand
GGCCATTCCCGAAATGCACCCATAGGTTGCGGCTTGCGAAAAGTTCGGGCCGAATTAGGGCCAAATTTATTCACGTTACAAAGCGTTACTCATGGGCGTATAGTTACGGTGGGGACGGTGACATTGCCCCCGGATCCGCACCCCGCGAAAGCCCTTGCCCTCGGGTAAGGGCTTTCATGCATTCATAATCAGCTTCGTATCGTTTCGCTTCGGCCGCATCGCGTGATCGTGCGCCTATGGCCCGAAGGCCAGCCGGCCGATATGCGGCAGGACTCCGCGCTCCATCAGCAGCCAGGTGCCGGCGGCGACTGCGGCGAGGAGGGCCAAGGGAATGATGACCGGCCAGCGCGGGCGGGGCGCATGGACGATGCGCGGCGCCCAGGGTGCGGCTCCGGGTGCGGGTGGTGAGGCGGCCTCGACATTCGGCTCGCTCAGCACCGTGATCTCGATTTCCACCGCCGAAAGCGCGTCATAGGGGTCGTATTCGAAGCCCGAGACAACGACCTCGTGCCGGTCGCCCTGCTCGAGCGAATGCGCGACCCAGCGCCAGCCCGGCGCGATATAGCCGATATGGTGGCCCCTGTGATAGGCGGCAACGGTCAGCGGGTCGTAGGGATTGTCGGCCTCGAGCCTGAGGTCGACGAGATCGCCCACGCTCACGCGGCGAACGACATATTGGGCGCGGCCCTCATATCCCAACCCGACAATCACGCAGGGATGGGATTGCGGCCCGTCCATCTAGCGTCGTCCAGTCTTCCCCGTCTTCGCCGCCTTGCGGGCGCTGTGACCAGCGATCTTCTTCGAGACGCTCGGGGCCAGCCGCGCCTTGAATTTGCGGTCGACCGACGTGAACTGGAAGGGTTCGCGTCCCAGCCACAGAAGCAGCGACAGCAAATGCTCGACGGCAACCGGCGTCGAACGCTCGAGCCGGAATATGACCGTGTGGTCGCAGCCGACCTCACGGGCAAGATCACGTATGGTCAAATGGCGAGACAGCCTTGCCGACTTCAGTTCGGCGGCAACGTTGGCCCAGGCGAATGTGACGGGCGACCCGACGCGGGCGCCTTTGCTTTTGGTCAAGGTTCTTGTCTTTCGAGAGTTCAGCATCTTCCCCACTCAGCCGACCCCCTGGTTGATACTTACAGCAAGCACGCCAGGTTTCAAACTATTTGGATATTTCTCATAGCCGAAGAAAGATTTCATTGAAAAGTTACAAATTTGACCGGCACGGTAAATTCCAGCTCCCCAGGGTTGACGGGCGGGATGAGCACCGGCACTGGGTAGCAATGCTGCGATTGCACCCCCGGCGGCATCGGCTGATCGTCGAGAAGGCGAGATAACCTACCGATTTCATTGACATATCCTCGCCGGTTGACGGCGATATCGAAGCGCACGGAGCGGACGGAGCGGCTGCTGCCATTGGCCGCCCGGGCCAGAATGGGGGTCTCGGCGGCGCAAATGGCCGGATCGAAACTGGCGGTGATGGTCACTTTTTCCTCTTCCGCCAGGGTCCGGGCGTTGTCCCGCCACTCGAAAATCGACCAGGCGCCCAGCAGAAGGGCGGCGCCAAGCAGGATATAACCGGCGGCGCGCGGGAAAAATACCAGCGGGACGAGGAATACGATTGCTGCGATCAGCCAGGCCATTCTCACCCTTTATCTTGCCGCAGGGTCCAAACGGGCGGGTATTCGGTCAAAACGGAAAAGGCTCCTGCGCAGTTCGAATCACATCTCAGGCATCGCGCAGGACCTCGACCGCCATAAGGGAATATAGGACAGGTTTCGCGCATCATCACCTTACGTGTGGTTTCGGAGGCCCGAAGGCCAGCGCGTGAACGGAGATCAGCCATGTGGAACATGCAGCGCATCGGCCTTGTCCTGACCCTCGTCAATTCGGGTCTGTTGTTCGGCTTTCTCGCCTCGAGCCGTCTGACCGCGGCGCCAGCCGTCGAGCCGGTGGTGCGGACAGGCATGCTCGAACTCGTCGATCAGAACGCGACGGTCCGTGCTCTCCTCAAGGTGGAGGCGAGCGGCGAAGTTGTGTTCCGCCTGACCGATCAGGCCGGCAACATACGGGCGAAACTCGGCGCCGGCGCCGACGGATCGGGACTCGTGCTTCTCAATGACGCGACCGAGCCCGGCATCCATATGCTGGCGACGGCAACGTCCACGCGCGTCACGCTGAAAGGTAAAGCGGGCGGCGAGAAACTGATCAGCCCGTGATCCTCGTCAGTCGAACAGATCGGCGAAGGGATTGCGCCGCTTGGTCCATTTGGGCCTCGGCGGCAAGGCGCTGGCGATTTCGTCGCCGAAGAAGTCGAAGTCGAAGCCGCCTTTGACGACGACGCGGGTGTTCTGCATGCCGGTCTTCTGCACGAGAGCGAAGAGCGTGGCGGCGTTGGCCGGCGCCAGGCGCACGCAGCCATGCGAGGCCCGTGTGCCGAGGCGCTTGGTATAGGGACTGCCATGGATGGCATGGCCCTGAGCGTGGCGCGGGCAGTAGTCGGTGCACAGGTAGCAC
>CAZICN010000474.1:0-2521 GCA_964537655.1 uncultured Aestuariivirga sp. | reverse complement strand
TTCCAGAACGGACGGAACAATTCGATCTTGGGACAGCGATTCATCACCACTTTCAATCCCGCGTCCTCCGCCAGCCGGGCGGCCGCGTCATCGCGCACGCCGATCTGGCCCCAGAGGACCTTCGCCCCTATGGCGATCGCCTCCTGAGCCACTTCCATCAGATCCTCGGAGCGCCGGAACACCTCGACCATGTCTACCGGCCGGTCGATGGACGCAAGCGAAGGATACACTTTGAGCCCGCGAATTTCCTCCAGGCCGGGAGAGGGGTTGACCGGGATCATGTCAAAGCCGGTTTCGTGCAGCACCCGGAGCACACCATAGGAGAATTTGGTCTTGTCGGGGCTGGCGCCCACCATCGCGATGGTTTTGACCGATTTCAGAATGCCTTGCAGATAGGCTTCCGGATAGGGCTCGTCATGATTCATGTATGTCATTCCGGTTCTTCCAGCGGGCTCGCGATATCGGCCTTCAGTTCATGCGTGGCCAGCGGATCAAGGAAGGGATTGCGGTAGAGCCTGTCGTGGCTCTCGACGCCGACCTCAAGCGTGCAGTCGCTCATCGGGCGGGCAACGCACAGAATGACGTAACCATTGTTGATCTGCCGGTTGTTCAGGGCCACCTGCGTCCTCTGATCGACCTTGCCGCTGATCAGCTTGGCGGCACAGGTAATGCAGCCACCATACTTGCAGCCATAGGGCAGGTCGACGCCCTGGTCGAGCAGGCTCAGCAAGAGCGGCTTGCGGCGATCGACCTTGAAGGCCGCACCGCCACGATTGGCGAGAGTGACAGTGTAGAGGGTCAAAGCCAGATATCGCTTGTGCAATCGCCGCCGGGATAACGGGTTTCGTGGCAGCGGCTTGGTCCGTTCGGTTCCTTGCCGAAATCGACGACGAAGTGCGGATCGATCTCCATCCCGCCGTTGATCGTGTCGCAATTGACCATCAGCATGCATCCGCCATTGGTGCGGATCTCGGGATAGAACTGGTTGTCCCAGGTCGAGAACAGCGAGGTCGTCACGTAGAGGCGCTTGCCGTCGAGGCTGAGCTGTATCATTTGCGGTCCGCCGGTGACTTTCACGCCATTGACTTGGGGCGCCCGGCCGAGAAGCCCACCCATCCAGACCTGTCCGGTCAGTCGGGCGTTATGCGGGTCGGAGATATCGTATTGGCGGATATCGCCATGCAGCCAGTTGCAGAAATAAAGATACTTGTCGTCCATGCTGAGCAGGATGACCGAGATCACACCGGGTATCGGAATAGGCCACTCCGGATGCGGCTCATTTTCGACATCGACGATTTTTTCCCACTGCCATTCACCCGCCGCATCCTTCCACCAATGGATGATATTGGCCGAAAGGGCTGCTCCGACGAAGCCGTGGCTGCTGTCGGGATTGTGGTGAAAGCGCACCTCGAGCGGGATCAAGCCATCTTCGCCGAGATAGAAAGTCTGTTTTGGTTCCTTCTTCTCAAAGTCCCAGAAATGGATTTCCCGGCCATATTTGAGGTGGCCCACCTCTTCGAGGTCGAAGCCCGGCATGAAGGTATTGGGCGCGGCCCATTCGGAGCTGACCATCACATTGTGGCGCGGCTGATACCAGAAGTCGTAGCTGAACTTCAGCTTGCCCATGGAGTTTTCCCAGCGCCCGACGATCTCGAATTTCTTGTTGAGACGCAGATAACCACCAGGCGCCTTTCCCTGAGCGTCGCCGAGCATGGAAATGATGATGTCCGAGCCGAGGCAATGCACCGTGTGCGGCGCCGACAGATTGGTTTTGGCCTTGATCTCGGCACCCTCGATGACCTTGAACAGTGCCGGATTGCGCGGATCGGTTCCGCAGTCGACGATATGCAGGTTTGACGAGCGCACGCCCGGCACGATCAGATATTTGCGCTCCATGTCCGGATCGCCATGGCAGGACGAACAGGCATTCCAGCCCATATGGTGAAGCTCATCGCCAATGCCGGGCACCTCGAGGCGTGAAATCACCTGGCTGTAGGTCGCACTCTCCGGATCGGCATCTATGGTGCACAAATAGTCCGGCTTCTGGATGCCCGTCCCGGTATAGATGGCAATCGTATAAAGCAGCTTCTCGCGCGGCGCCCGCATGGCCTCCAGGGGTGAAGCATAGCCGGGTCCACAGCACTGTTTGTTCATGGTAATTTCCCTACGCCGCGCATTGGAACTCCGGTCTTCCGCAAAGCCGTCCTGTTGCATGAGCTTCAGGCCCACGGCCAGGCTCGTCAAGCCGGTAAAACCGAGACACTATTATGCTTTTGATGCGAAGCGCCCGGGCCGACGAACTTTGAGGAGGCTACGGCGCCTGGGGATCAATCGCCGATCATCGCCAATGCGGCTTTCCGGTCTCCGGGCTTCAACTGAAGAAACAGCGCGCGGGCTTTCTTGATGTCTCGCTCGGAACCACTCTCGGCGGCGACTTTCAAGGCAGTGGTCGTGGGATGATCCGCGCCGCAAATGAAGGCCAAGGCTTTGGCCAGGCGTCCCATGGCTGCACGGTCGATCG
>CAZICN010000473.1:2067-2541 GCA_964537655.1 uncultured Aestuariivirga sp. | reverse complement strand
GATCAGCACCTTGGAGACGCCCGCCTGCTTGAGCTGCTCCTTCAGGTAGTTGCGGATCT
The DNA here is from genome assembly GCA_964537655.1 of uncultured Aestuariivirga sp. Lineage (GTDB taxonomy): Bacteria > Pseudomonadota > Alphaproteobacteria > Rhizobiales > Aestuariivirgaceae > Taklimakanibacter. Next base: position 2,482 of record CAZICN010000473.1, on the reverse strand, counting down.
TCATGTCCTCATGAAGAAGCTTGCCGTATTCGCGACGGTTGGCGAACCAGCGCGAATCCCAGGTACGGTTGATACCGAGCCGGAAGCCGACCGGATTGACTTTCTGACCCATCAGGCGGCCTCCTTCACTTCGCGCACAACTATCGTCAGCTGGCTGAAGAATTTGTGTATATGGCCGACGCGGCCACGGGCGCGCGGCGTCCACCGCTTCATCACCAGATTTTTGCCGACATGCGCCTCGGCGACCACCAGCTGGTTGATGTCGAGATCATGATTGTTCTCGGCGTTGGCGATCGCCGATTCGAGCACCTTCTTCACGTCGCGCGCGATGCGCTTCTGCGAGAATTGCAGCAGGTGCACGGCCTGGTCGGCCTTCTTGCCGCGGATGAGCTGCGCCACGAGGTTGAGCTTCTGC
>CAZICN010000473.1:0-2057 GCA_964537655.1 uncultured Aestuariivirga sp. | reverse complement strand
CATTGGCGATCGCCGATTCGAGCGTTTTCTTGATCGTGCCGGCGATACGACGGCGCGAGAAGGTGAGCTCGGCCAACGCCTTGTCGACCTTCATGCCGCGGATCGAGGCCGCAACGTCATTGAGCTTGCGCGGAGAGACGCGAATCGAGCAGGTGACCGCGCGCGCCTCGTTCTCGGCGAGAGACCGCTTTCTGGCTTTCTTGCTCATTTCTTCGCATCCCTCGCTGCCGGCGACGGCGCCGCTTTCTTGTCGGCGACGCTGTGGCCGTGGAAATTACGGGTCGGCGCGAATTCACCAAGCTTGTGCCCGACCATGTCTTCCGACACGAGAACCGGCACGAACTTGTTGCCGTTGTGGACCTGGAAAGTCAGGCCGACGAACTGCGGCAGAATGGTCGACCGGCGGCTCCAGGTCTTGACCGGAGTGTTGCGGCTGCTCGAACGCGCCGCTTCCGCCTTCTTCAAGAGATACCCGTCGACGAACGGGCCTTTCCATAGCGAGCGTGACACCGGACTACCTCTTAAGCTTTCTTGGCATGACGGCTGCGCAGGATCAGTTTCTGCGTCGCCTTGTTGTTGCGGGTCTTCTTGCCCTTGGTCGGCTTGCCCCACGGCGTCGCCCAATGCTTGCCGCCATTGGTGCGGCCGCCGTTCGGGTGATCGACCGGGTTGCGGGCGATGCCGCGCGAGACCGGGCGTTCGCCCTTCCAGCGCGCGCGGCCGGCCTTGCCGACGATTTCGTTGACATGGTCGGGATTGGAGACGGCACCGACCGTCGCCATGCACTCGGCGCGCACCATGCGGGTCTCGCCCGACTTGAGCTTGAGCAGCGCATAGCCCTGGTCGCGGCCGGCGAGCATCGCATAGGTGCCAGCGGCACGTGCGAGCTGCCCGCCCTTGCCGGGCTTGGTTTCTATATTGTGGATGATCGTGCCGACCGGCATCGCGCCGAGCGGCATGGCATTACCAGGCTTCACGTCGACCGAGGCGCCCGACATCACCTTATCGCCGATCGCGAGACGCTGCGGCGCCAGGATGTAGGCCTGCTCGCCATCGGAATACTTGATCAGCGCGATATAGGCGGTGCGGTTCGGATCATATTCGAGACGCTCGACGGTCGCCGCCACGTCGGCCTTGGTGCGCTGGAAATCGACCAGACGATAGGCCTGCTTGTGGCCGCCACCCTTGCGGCGCGACGTGATGCGGCCCGAATTGCCGCGGCCGCCGCTCTTGGTCAGGCCTTCGGTCAGGGTCTTGACCGGCTTGCCCTTCCACAGGTGGCTGCGATCGACCATTACCTTGTGGCGCTGGCCGGCGCTTGTCGGGTTAAATGTTTTGAGTGCCATGTTTCAGCAATCCTTGAACCTTAGAGACCCGTCGTCACATCGAGCTTCTGGCCGTCGGCCAGTGTCACGAAGGCTTTCTTCACATCGCTGAGACGCGCGGCCTTGCCCTTGAAGTTCTTGAGCTTGCCCTTGCGCACCAGCGTATTCACGGCCTTGACCTTGACGCCGAACAGGCCTTCAACCGCGGCCTTGATCTGCGGCTTGGTCGCCGTCGAAGCGACATTGAAGACGACCTGGTTCTTCTCGGAAACCAGCGTGCCCTTTTCGGTGATCGCCGGGCCCCGGATGACGTCGAAAAAATGTTCCTTGCTCATTTGAACCGCGCCTCCAGCGCTTCAACCGCCGCCTTGGTCAGCACCAGTTTCTTGTGGCGCAGCACGTCATAGACATTGAGGCCCTGCACCGGCAGCACGTCGATATGCGGGATGTTGCGCGCCGCGGCGGCAAAGCCCTTGTTCACTTCGGCGCCGTCGATGATCAGCGCATTGTCGAGGCCGAGCTTGACGAAGGCCGACTTGAGAGCCTTGGTCTTGGCATCGGTGAGCTCCGCCTTGTCGAGGATGACGAGCTCGGAGGATTTGACCTTGGCCGAGAGCGCGTGGCGCAGGCCGAGGGCCCTCACCTTCTTCGGCAGATCCGTCTCGTGGCTGCGCGAGCGCGGGCCGAAGGCCTTGCCGCCGCCAACGAAAATGCCGGAGCGGCGCGAACCGT
>CAZICN010000472.1:0-2572 GCA_964537655.1 uncultured Aestuariivirga sp. | reverse complement strand
CCATTGCTCCGCAACGGGAGAAGGGGAAGTGGTGGAAGGTGCAGCCATCCGTCAGCGAATTTCATATGCGATTGCCCTGCCGCAAGCGGGAGAAGGGGTTCACCGGAGGCCCCCTCACTCACATGACCATCCTCACTGAACCCTTCTTCCTGCGCGCCCTCATGGCGGGGCTCGGCGTTGCCGCCATCGCGGGCCCGATCGGCTGCTTCATCGTCTGGCGGCGCATGGCCTATTTCGGCGAGACGCTCGCCCATGCCTCGCTTCTCGGTGTCGGCCTCGGGCTTCTCCTCGGCATCGACCTGACGCTCGGCGTCGTCGCGGCGACGGTCGCCGTCGCCGTGGCGCTGCTGGCGCTGCGCTCGCAGCGCGAGCTCGCCACCGACACGCTGCTCGGCATTCTCTCGCATGGGGCGCTCGCCGCCGGCATCGTCGTGGCGAGCCTCCTCACCTGGGTGCGCTTCGACCTGATGAGCCTGCTGTTCGGCGACATCCTCACCGTCTCGACCAAGGACATTCTCTGGGTGTGGCTCGGCGGTGTCGCGGTGATGGCGGGCGTCGCCTATCTGTGGCGCGATCTCCTGGCGCTGACGGTGCATGAGGAACTCGCCGCCGCCGAAGGCGTCAAGGCGCGAAGGGTGGAAGTGGGCTTCGTGCTCCTCATCGCCTTCCTGATCGCCGTCGCCATGAAGATCGTCGGCATCCTGCTGATCACCGCCTTGCTGATCATCCCGGCTGCGGCGGCACGGCGCATGGTGCGCTCGCCCGAAGCCATGGCGCTCGTGGCGAGCCTGATCGGCATGGTGGCGGTGGTGGCGGGGCTCGTGCTCTCGGCAAGTCTCGATTCGCCTTCCGGCCCCTCGATCGTGCTCATGGCGGCGGCCCTGTTTGTCTTGACCTTGGCGCTGCCGAAGACCAATTAACCGCCCATGCTTCTCCCGCGCAGATCCTCCATTGGCGTCAAGACCGGTTCCGTCCAGATCGGCGGCGGCGCGCCGATCGTCGTCCAGTCGATGACCAATACCGACACGGCCGATATCGAGGGCACCGCGCTGCAGATCGCGGCGCTCAATCGCGCCGGCTCCGAAATCGTGCGCATCACCGTCGATCGCGAGGAAGCGGCGGCCGCGGTTCCCCATATCCGCGACCGCGTCCTGGCCCTGGGGCTCGATGTGCCGATCGTCGGCGACTTCCACTATAACGGCCACATGCTGCTCAGCCAGTACCCGGCCTGCGCCGAGGCGCTCGCCAAGTACCGCATCAATCCCGGCAATGTCGGCTTCAAGGAGAAGAAGGACCGCAATTTCGGCATGATGATCGAGACGGCATTGCGTTTCGACAAGCCCATCCGCATCGGCGTCAACTGGGGCTCGCTCGATCAGGCGCTCTTGACCGAACTCATGGACCGGAATGCCGGATCGGCAGCCCCGATCGACGCGCGCGCGGTGATGCATGAAGCGGTGGTGCAGTCGGGCGTGCTCTCGGCGGAACGGGCGCGCGAGCTCGGCCTCGGCGCCGACAGGATCATCATCTCGGCCAAATGCTCGGAAGTGCAGGATCTGATCGCCGTCTACCGGCTCCTGGCGAAGCGCTGCGATTACGCGCTGCATCTGGGCCTCACCGAAGCCGGCATGGGCTCCAAGGGGATCGTCGCCTCGACCGCGGCCCTTTCGGTGCTGCTCCAGGAGGGCATCGGCGACACGATCCGCATTTCATTGACGCCGGAACCCCAAGGCGATCGCACGCGCGAAGTGATCGTCGCGCAGGAGATCCTGCAGACCATGGGCTTGCGGTCCTTCGCGCCGATGGTCATTGCGTGCCCCGGCTGCGGGCGCACCACGTCCACCGTGTTCCAGGAACTGGCGCAGGACATCCAGACCTATGTGCGCGACCGCCTGGGCGACTGGCGGCGCGACTATCCGGGCTTCGAGACGCTCCAGCTCGCGGTCATGGGCTGCATCGTCAACGGGCCTGGCGAATCGAAGCATGCCGATATCGGCATCTCGCTGCCGGGAACCGGTGAGGTGCCCTCGGCACCCGTCTATGTCGACGGGAAGAAAGTCGCCACCTTGCGTGGCGCCGACATCGCCAGCCAGTTCAAGTCGATCGTCGAGACTTACGTCAAGGAGCGCTGGGGATCGGCCTGATTTTCGACGAGAGTCGTCGAAAAAGATTGAACTATGTTTCTGTTTTGTTCTAGAATGGCGCTTCCCCCAGACCCAAGAGATGCGGAGCGCCACCATGAGCCGTCCCTTCAGCTTTTCCGACCGCCAGCATTACGTGCAATGCCTCGCCATCGTGCGCAATCTCTCCATCGCCTGCGCCATGGGCGAGCGGCCCGAATCCGAATTGCGCAAGCGCTGCGATCTGCTGGTCGCCTCCGTCGATGACGTGATGGGCGAGCTTGTCGGCGATTCGACCTATCTCCACATACACAGTGGCCCGGACCGGGCATGAGCGCAGGGCAAGCAGGGGATAAGTGTGGTGGTTCAGAAATTCCCTCCAGTATTGCGGTCAGGATTTGAGGGAATTTCTGAACCAAGACCACACTAGAATCTTGGATTTTCTAGTGTCC
>CAZICN010000471.1:0-2582 GCA_964537655.1 uncultured Aestuariivirga sp. | reverse complement strand
TCCGGCGCTTCGCGCCACCTTCTCCCGCAGGCGGGAGAAGGGGAAGTAACCAGTGTGCGCGGACACGACAGATGCACTTCCTTCATGCGAGCTTCTGCCGGATCTGCAGCTTGACGGTGTCGAGCAGCACGGCGGCGAGCACCATGCCGCCGAGGATCATCTGCGTGTAATGCACCGGCAGCGCCATGACATTCATCGCGGTCTGGATGGAGGAGAGCAGCAGCACGCCGGCATAGACGCCGGGCAGCTGCCCGATGCCGCCTTTCAGGCTGACGCCGCCGATGACGACCGCGGCGAAGGCGCGGAACAACATGCCGATGCCGAGATTGGCGGTGGCGCCCGAGGTGCGGATGGCGAGCAGCCAGCCGGCGATCCCGGCAATGGCGCCGGCCAAGATGAAGGCGATGATGACCAGCCGGTCGACCTTGATGCCGGCGCGGAAGGTGGCGGTGGAATTGCCGCCGATCATCGTCACATGCCGGCCGAAGGGCGTCCTCGCCATGATGAAGGTGAAGACGGTGAAACAGACGATGGCGATCCAGGCGATCAGCGGAATGCGGAGGATAGTATCGAGACCTATCATTTGGAATGCCGGAGCGATCCATTCAACCAAGGGGATACTGAGAAGTGTCTCGATGCCGATGACGCGCAGCGCCGGCGCAAGATCCTGGGCGGAGCGGCCGCCCGAAATGGCGTCGACCATGCCGCGCACATAGATAAAGGAGGCGAGCGTGACGATGAAGGCGTTCATGCGCAGCTTCACCACCAGCCAGCCATTGATGCCGCCAATGACCGAGCCGACGGAGAGCGCGATGAAAAGCGAGACGGGAATGATCAGCCATTCGGGGGTGAATGTTATGCCCAGGCCGATGCCGCGCGCGCAGAACAGGATGCCGGTGATCATCGCGGTGAGGCCGGCGACCGATTCGACCGACAGGTCCATGTGGCCTGCGATGACGACGATGGCGAGGCCGATGGCCATGACGCCGACGAAAGTCGACTGCTCGATGATGTTCACGAAGATCCCGGTCTGGAAGAAATTGGGGATCGACAGCGAGAAGATGACGAGAACGATGGCGAGAATGAACCAGACGAGATTGTCGAGCACGAACTCGATGAGGGCCCTCTGCCGGGGAGAGATCATCAAACTACTCCGTGAGAGTGAGACTTCCCCCTCGCCCGTCCGAAGGATGGGAGAGAGGGTGCCCGATAGGGCGGGTGAGGGATCTTGATCTCGATAGGGTACTCATTGAGATCATGCACAAAGAGCCCTCATCCGGCCTTCGGCCACCTTCTCCCATGCTGCGCACGGGAGAAGGGGAGTTCTTGTTGCGAGGGCTGGACTACTCGACCGGCTTCACCGGGTCGGTCGGGGCCTTCATGTTGCCCCAGAAGCGCGCCTCATCGATATTGTCCTTGGTGATGGCCGCACCCGGGATCTTGAGATTGGGACCCCATTTCTCGATGGTGAGCGTCGAATCGAGGCCCAGCACCTTGTAGGAGCCGGCCTTGATTTCCTGCTTGTTCACCACCTTGTCGGCGAACATCGCGATCGCCGCGGCCTGCGCATAGAGCGGCTGCTCGACCTCGACATTCTCCCAGCCCTTGCGGATGAGATCGAGGCCGACCGGCGCGCCGTTCGACGAGACGAGCATGACATCGCCCGGCTTCTTGCCCTTGGCCTCGAGCGAGGCGACGGCGGCGACCGCGAGATGGGCGGCATGGACGAAGATCAGGTCGATATCGGGATTGGCGACCAGCTGGTCGGCGACGATCGTGCCGGCATTGGACGCTTCCCACTGCATCGCGGGCAGCGAGATGATCTGCACGCCTGCGAATTCCTTCATCTTCTCCTCGAAGCCCTTCTGGATGTCGAGCGTATAGGGATCGGCCGGATCGCCCAGCACCTGCAGGACCTTGCCCTTCACGTCGCCGTTCTTCTCCTTGAGCAGGCGCTGGATCTCGCCCGCGGCGACATAGCCGATCTCGACCGTGCCGGCGACCGAGGTGAAGTCGGACGGCGATGAGGTGATCTGGCGGTCGAAGATCATCACCGGGATGCCGGCGGCACGCGCCTTCTCCATCGAGGGGACGAGCGCGTTGAAATCGACGGCGGCCAGGATGATCGCCGACGGCTTCAGGTTGATGACGTCGTTCATCTGGCTCTGCTGGATGTCGGTCTTGTTGTCGGCATTGAGGGTGACGGTCTCATAGCCGACATCCTTCAGGAACTTCTCGATGGCCTTGACCGATTCGGTCTGGAACTCATCGAGGAGTGTCGGGACCATGTAGTAGATCTTGCCCTTCGACTGCGCGAAGGCGGGTGAGGCGAACGCGATCGCAGCGATGGCGAAGGCGCCGAGTAAGGCACTCAACAGGCGTTTCATGGGACTTCCTCCTTGTTTTATTTCACCTACAGTCAATGCTTTCTTCTCCCTCCCGCAACAAGTTCCCCCTTCTCCCGCAAGCGGGAGAAGCGGAGGGTTGGTGAGCTGTGCGTCGGCCGCATCATGCCTGCGCCCTCGTTTCGCCGACGCGGCCGAGCACCGCCTCGCCGGTGATCATCTGGATGACTTCATCGG
>CAZICN010000470.1:0-2590 GCA_964537655.1 uncultured Aestuariivirga sp. | reverse complement strand
GACTCACCATCCTCGTCATCGACAATGAGCCTCAGATACTCGAGGCAATGCAGGCCCTGATAGGCGGCTGGGAGGCGCGCGTCATCACGGCGCGCGGCGCCGCGGAAGCGCTTGCCCTCTTCGAAAAGGACAAGGATGCGATCGATGTCATCCTTGCCGACTATCACCTGCATCGCGATGACGGGCTCGATCTCATCGAACGCCTGCGCGCCAGGGCGGGCCGGCCGGTGCCGGCGATCCTCGTCACCGCGGACCGGTCCCGGCTGGTGCAGGAGCGCGCCGCGGAGCGCCAGATCCAGTATCTGCGCAAGCCGGTTCGCCCGGCGGCCCTGCGGGCCGCTCTGGCGCAATTCGCCGCCCTGGCGCAGGCGGCGGAATAGAGCTGCAAGAACCTATCCGTGACTCGGCAAGGCTATTGCGTCGTCACATGACTCTCGCCGTCGATGCGGCTCGCGGCAATGACCGCCTGGGTGCGACTGCCGACATCGAGCTTCTGCAGGATGGCCGAGACATGGGCCTTGACGGTAGCTTCGGAGACACCGAGCTGGAAGGCGATCTGCTTGTTGAGCAGGCCTTCCTTCAGCATCATGAGAACGCGCATCTGCTGCGGCGTCAGCGTGGCGATGCGTTGCGCCAGGGCATCGCCGTCACTGTCGGCGCTGCCGCCCGCCAATCCCTCGGGCGCCCAGACGCCACCTTGAAGAATGGCGCCGATCGCCCGGCGCATGTCCTCGACGGCAAGCGACTTCGGGATGAAGCCCGAGGCGCCGAGATCGAGGGCGCGGCGGATGATATGCGGCTCGTCGCTGGCAGAAACCACGGCGATCGACACCGCCGGATACTGGGCGCGCAGGAACATGAGGCCGGACAGGCCCTGCACGCCCGGCATCTTGAGGTCGAGCAGCACGAGATCGACATCGCTGTCGCGGTCGAGGCGCTCCGTCACGGCATCGAGCGTGCCGGCCTCATCGAGCTTGATGCCCTTGAAGGCGCCGCTCAGGGCCTGCTTCAGGGCGGCGCGAAACAAAGGATGATCATCGACAATGATGACCCGGTAGGCTGGCATCACTCCTCCCTTTTATTCGCCAGATCAGGCTGGCATCTTCTTGTTTCCCGCAATCTATCGCTTCACTCCCGAAAGGCCAAGGCTCGCCCGCATGAACGCCCCAAGACCGCTTTATCCCGAAATCGAGCCCTACCGGACCGGGCGCCTCAAGGTCTCCGACCTGCACGAGATCTATTTCGAGGAATGCGGATCGGCGGGCGGCAAGCCGGTCGTCCTGCTGCATGGCGGGCCGGGCGGCGGCATCGCGCCGTTCCTGCGTCGCTTCCACAATCCCAAGGCCCACCGCATCATCCTGTTCGATCAGCGCGGCTGCGGAAAGTCGACGCCGTTCGGCGAATTGCGCGAGAACACCACGGCCGATCTGGTGGCCGACATGGAGCGCCTGCGCGAGCTTCTTGGTGTCGAGCGCTGGCAGGTGCTCGGCGGCTCATGGGGCTCGACGCTGGCCCTCGCCTATGCGCAAACGCATCCTCACCGGGTGACGGAGCTCATCCTGCGCAGCGTCTTCCTGCTGCGCCGGGAGGAGCTCTTATGGTTCTATCAGTCGGGCGCCAGCTGGATTTTCCCCGATGCCTGGGAGGCCTATGTGGCCCCAATTCCCGAAATGGAACGCCACGACATGATCGCGGCCTATCACAAGAGACTCACCGGCCGCGATGAAGCGGTGCTGAGAACCTGCGCGCGCGCCTGGAGCGTGTGGGAGAGCACCTGCCTCTCGCTGCTGCCCAATCCCGAACGCGTCGCGCAATCGGCCGATGATCGCTTCGCCTATGCCTTTGCGCGCATCGAATGCCACTATTTCGCCAATCGCGGTTTCTTCCGCGAGGACGGGCAACTGCTCAAGGATGCTTTCCGCCTCAAGGACATTCCGGGCGTCATCGTGCAGGGGCGCTACGATGTGGTGACGCCGCTGCACAGTGCCTGGGCGCTGCACAAAGCCTGGCCCACGGCGCGTCTCGACATTGTTGACGATGCGGGACATACTGGAACGGAGCCTGGACTTGCCGCGGCGCTCGTTAACGCTACGGATGCTTTTAGTTGAACATTCAACCAAATGTCCTTTGTCCTGTCGTGAATATGCCCGATGTTTGCCACAGTCTCACCCAGAAGTGACCACGAACGGAGATCAGTCTGCCTGTCGATCCAGCGGGGGATCATTAGGGACTTTATGTGCCGAGGGAAGCGGGGGCTTCCTGTTTGTGATCCTTCGTCGTGAACGAGTTGGCGCGCGCGGCTCCTGTCGCCGTCCCGAGCTTGCGTGTGCCAAGGACCCGTCCGTCCCGTGAGGATGGACGGGTCTCATTTTTTGGACGGTCATCCAACATAGTGCCTTTCCCGTTTTGATCGAATCATTCCGGTTCGATCAACGGGTAGAAAGGCTCGTAAACATATATCTTGGAGCGCTTCCTTATCGCCAAAGTCGAGCAACCCCGGATCGGGTCCGGGGCAGGCCTTTGGCGGGAAGCGCTCTAGAGCGTTGGACGGTCTGTTGGAATCGAAAGGGGATTCCCAAATCAGCTTCGA
>CAZICN010000469.1:0-2596 GCA_964537655.1 uncultured Aestuariivirga sp. | reverse complement strand
CGTCAGAGAGGCATTGGGATCGAGCTTGGGGGCCGCCAGCGCCGACAGCTTGGCCTCGATCTCGTCGGTGGCGATGCGCACCTTCTTGGCGGTTCCGGTATTGTCGACGCTCACCCGATCGGTGATGCCATAGAGCGCCTGGAAGCCGGCGATCTCGACGCTCGCCTGCTTCTGGAGCAGCTCAGGGACCACAGCCTGCTGCGGTTCGTTATAATCGATGAAATTGCCGCCGCCGAGCCTGTCTACCGACTTCCTGGCAAGCAGTGCCGGCTCTTCGCCGACATTGCCAACGCCGCGCGATGTGTAATTCTCGGCCCGGCCTTCGATGAAGCCATTGATGGCCATCGGGTTGAGGTCGGGCGCCGAGGTAGCGCCGAGCGGTCGGGCCGTCGAAAGGGTGAGGGCCACATTGTCCCAGCTTTCCGCCGTTGACTGCGTGACATCGGCGCGGCGCACCAGTTCGATCCTGGCCTTGCCGTCCTTGCCGATCTCGCCGAGGCGCGCGTCATAGATCGGCTGCCAGCCGGCGCTGTGCACGCGGTAGCTCAGCCTGAACGTGCCTTCGGTTTCGGCGGGCGCCGTCAGATGCACGGCGACGCGCATGCGCTGGTCGTCGCTGGGCGCCAGGCTGGCGAGCTTCTGGTTGAGGTCCCCGATCAGGCGGTCGATCTCGCGCTGCCGCGTGCGCGCGTCGAGGACGGTCTTGCCGAGACTCGCGAGTTTGGCGCCGACGAGATCGAGCACGCCGGAAAGACCCTGCGCGTCGAGGATGCGCGTCTCGCCTTCCTTGGGCTTCTGGGTCAACGTCGCCGCCGCCAGCTGCTGCATCAGCCCCTTCTGGTATTCGGCGTCGGCCACCGCCTGATCGAGGCTCGAGCGTTCATCGCTCAAGGCCTCGATATCCTTCTCGATCCGCCGGCGCTCCTGGTCGAGATTGCCGGCCGACTGGTAGACGATCCGGGAATCGACCGATCCGATTTCGATGCGGGCATCTCCCGCGCCCTCGATGCGCAGCGTCTCGGGGGCGAGTTCGGCCGGCAGGCCCTCGAAGATCAGCGTATGCTCGCCCTGGGCGATGCGGGCTTCGGCGATGCGGGTCACCTCGGCGCCTTGCGGGAAGACCGTCACCTTGTCGATGCGCGACAGGGCGGTGATGTCGGCGGCGAAGGCCGGTGTCAGCGATGTGGTGGCGAGAAAGAGCGCAACAGTGGCTGTACGCATGGACGTGCTCCGTGGTTCCCCTACCCGGAACCATAAGAGGTGGGCGTCGCGGCAAATTCGGGGCCGGATCGCGTCAGGCCTGGGGCGGATGCGCAACGGCTTCAGTCCTCCCTCCTCGCGCGTCAGCGCGGGGAGGGTGGCGACCCCGGCCTTGAGCCGGGGGCCGGGTGGGGCGTGCTAAAACGCCAGCCGCTTCGCCTGCTTGACCTGCGGCAGCTTCTCGACGGCGGCGAGCACCGAATCGGGCACCGGCTCGTCGATCTGGACGAGGCAGATGGCGTCCTGGCCCTGCGCCTGCCGGCCCAGATGGAAGGTCGCGATATTGACCCCGGCATTGCCGAGCAGCATGCCGAGCGCCCCGATGAAGCCCGGCTTGTCCATGTTGGTGACATAGAGCATGTGCGGGCCGAATTCCGATTCGAGCTCGATGCCCTTGATCTGGATGATGCGCGGCTTGCCGTCCGAGAACACCGTTCCGGCGACCGAGCGCTCCATCTTCTCCGTCCTGATGGTGAGGCGGATATAGGTCTCATAGGCGCCGCGCTGGGTCTGGCGCACTTCATCGACCTTGATGCCGCGCTCCTTCGCCACCACCGGGGCCGACACCATGTTGACATCGCCCAGCATCGGCTTGAGCACGCCCGCCAGCGCCGCCGAGGTGAGGGCGCGCGTGTTCATGTCGCCGACCTCACCGGCATATTCGATGACGATGCCGGTAATCGGCTCGTCGGTGAGCTGGCCGGCGAACGAGCCCAGCCTTTCGGCGACCGCGATGAACGGCCTGAGCCGCGGCGCCTCGTCGGCCGAGATCGAGGGCATGTTGAGGGCGTTGGAGACCGCCCCGGTGATGAGATAGTCCGCCATCTGCTCGGCGATCTGGATCGCGACATTCTCCTGCGCTTCCGACGTCGAGGCGCCGAGATGCGGCGTGGCGACGACGTTTTCGAGGCCGAAGAGCTAGTGCTGGCTCGCGGGCTCGGTCTCGAACACGTCGAGCGCCGCTCCCGCCACGTGGCCCGATCGTAACGCATCATGCAGCGCGTCCTCGACGACGAGGCCGCCTCTGGCGCAGTTGATGATCCTGACCCCTTTCTTCATTCGGGCGATCGCCGCCGCATCGATGATGCCGCGCGTCTTGTCGGTCAATGGCGTGTGGAGCGTGATGAAATCCGCGCGGCGCAGCACGTCGTCGAGCTCGACCTTCTCGACCCCGATCTCGATCGCCCGCTCCGGCGACAGGAAGGGATCATAGGCGATCACTTTCATCTTGAGGCCGAGGGCGCGGTCGGCGACGATGGCGCCGATATTGCCGCAACCGACGACGCCCAGCGTCTTGTTGAAGAGCTCCACCCCCATGAAGCGGTTCTTCTCCCAT
>CAZICN010000468.1:0-2600 GCA_964537655.1 uncultured Aestuariivirga sp. | reverse complement strand
GAATCGGAGCTCGTCGCCGGCTTCATGGTCGAGTATTCCTCGACGCCCTATCTGCTCTTCATGCTGGGCGAGTACATCGCCATCATCCTGATGTGCGCGATGACGACCATCCTGTTCCTCGGCGGCTGGCTGCCGCCGATCGACATCTGGCCGCTCAATCTGGTGCCGGGCGTCATCTGGTTCCTGATCAAGCTGTGTTTCGTCTTCTTCATGTTCGCCATGGTGAAGGCGATCGTGCCGCGCTACCGCTACGATCAGCTCATGCGGCTGGGCTGGAAGGTTTTCCTGCCGATCTCGCTGTTCTGGGTGGCGCTCACCGCCGGCGTGCTCGTGACATTCGGATGGCTGCCATGAGGAACCTCGGTCATGGTCTTTACCTTCAACAATCTGGTCGGCGGGCTGGTCTTCCTGGTTCTCGGCGTTGCCTGCCTCGCCTTGTTCCGCCGCTTCATCTATCCCGTGCTGAGCGCCCGCTACGAAAGAGCGAAGGCGACCGCGACGCAGGGGCGCAATCCGGCCGAGCTTACCCGGCTCGTCTACTTGCTGGGCCTTGTGGCGCTTCCGCTCCTGGGTTTCCTGCTCGGCGGGCTCATATTCGATTGGTGATGTCATGAGACTGGCTCAGGCTGGCCGCGCGCTGTTCCTGCGCGAATTCCTTTCCGCTACATGGATGGCGCTGCGCTATTTCTTCGCACCCAAGGCGACGCTGAACTATCCCTTCGAGAAGGGCCCGGTTTCGCCGCGCTTCCGCGGCGAGCATGCGCTGCGCCGCTATCCCAATGGCGAGGAGCGCTGCATCGCCTGCAAATTGTGCGAGGCGATCTGTCCGGCCCAGGCGATCACCATCGAGGCGGGGCCGCGCCGCAACGACGGCACCCGCCGCACCACGCGCTACGACATCGACATGGTCAAGTGCATCTATTGCGGATTCTGCCAGGAAGCCTGCCCGGTCGATGCCATCGTCGAAGGCCCGAATTTCGAGTTTGCCACGGAAACGCGCGAAGAGCTCTTGTTCAACAAGGACAAGCTCTTGGCCAATGGCGATCGCTGGGAGCGTGAGATCGCCAGGAATATTGCGCTCGACGCGCCCTATCGCTAAGGGCGTGAACGAGGATTGAGGGGACTATGACGGTCGCGAGCTTGTTCTTTTATCTGTTCTCCGTGGTGGCCTGCGCCGCCGCGGTGATGGTCATTTCATCGCGCAACCCCGTCCACTCGGTGCTGTTCCTGATCCTGACCTTCTTCAACGCGGCCGGCCTCTTCATCCTGGCCGGCGCCGAATTCCTGGCGATGATCCTGGTCGTCGTCTATGTCGGCGCGGTGGCGGTGCTGTTCCTCTTCGTCGTCATGATGCTCGATGTGGACTTCACCGAATTGCGCCGCGGCATGCTGAGCTACCTGCCGATCGGCGGCGCCGTCGGCATGATTCTGCTGGTCGAGCTGCTGCTGGTGCTGGGCTCCTGGAAGCTCTCCTCGGGCGCGGGCGCGGTCTCCGAGCCGATCATTCCGGGCAGCGGAACCACCAATACCGAGGCGCTCGGCCTCATCCTCTATACGAAGAACTTCTTCTACTTCCAGGTTGCCGGCCTCGTGCTTCTCGTTGCCATGATTGGCGCCATCGTGCTGACACTGCGCCACAAGCAGGGCGTCAAGCGCCAGAACATCGCCGACCAGGTGGCGCGCAATCCCGCGACCGCCATCGAAATCCGCCAGGTCAAGCCGGGGCAGGGGATCTGACATGACCATCACGCTCGGACATTTCCTCACCGTCGCCGCCATCCTCTTCACCATTGGCGTGTTCGGCATCTTCCTCAACCGCAAGAACGTCATCATCATCCTGATGTCGGTCGAGCTGATGCTGCTCGCGGTCAACGTCAACTTCGTCGCCTTTTCCGCCTATCTGGGCGACCTGATGGGGCAGGTCTTCGCGCTTTTCGTGCTCACCGTCGCCGCCGCCGAGGCCGCGATCGGGCTTGCCATCCTCGTCGTCTATTTCCGCAACCGCGGCTCCATCGCGGTTGAAGACATCAATCTCATGAAGGGCTGACGCCGCATCATGTATCAGCTCATCGTATTCCTCCCTCTCATCGGCGCAATTCTGGCGGGCCTGCTCGGAACCAAGACGTTCCGCATGATGGGCTCGACGATCGACGCCGGTCACGGCCATGGCGACGCCCACGGCCATGCGGCGCATTCCGGCGACCACCATGACGACCATGGCCACGACGACCATGCCCATCATGCCTATCCCACCCCCTGGGCCGCCTATCTGACATCGGGTTTCCTCGTGGTCTCGGCCATCCTTTCCTGGGTGGCCTTCTGGCAGTTCATGCATGAGGCCGAGCCGTTCAAGGTCGATATCCTGCGCTGGGTGAATTCGGGCGCCCTCAACGCCAACTGGGCCTTGCGGATCGATGCGCTGACGGCGGTGATGCTGGTGGTGGTCAACACCGTCTCATCGCTCGTCCATATCTATTCGATCGGCTATATGAGCCACGATCCGCACCAGCCGCGCTTCTTCGCCTATCTGTCGCTGTTCACCTTCGCGATGCTCATGCTGGTGACCTCCGACAACCTGCTGCAGATGTTCTTTGGCTGGG
>CAZICN010000467.1:0-2606 GCA_964537655.1 uncultured Aestuariivirga sp. | reverse complement strand
GTGAGGAATGACATCCACTTGAACAGGACCGGCTCGAATTCCTTCACATCGGCGGTGATCTTGTTGCCGTCGACCTTGAAGTTGCCGATCTTGCTCCACACGAACTGGATCGGGTTGCCGGTTTCGGGCTTGCCGGCGCGCTCGAGAGACCAGGCGACATCCTCGGCGGTGAAAGGCGAGCCGTCATGCCAGGTGACGCCGTCCCGCACTTCCATCATGATCTGGGTCTTGTCGTCGTTCCATCCCCATTTGGTGACGAGACCCGGCGCGAAGGAGAGATCGGGGTTCTGCGCGATATACATGTCGAAGACCGACTGGTAGATCGCCTGGATCGTCGGGTTGACGGCCGAGGGACCGACGGTCGGATCCCAGGAGGGCAGGTTCACATTGTAGGCGATGGTGAGCTCGGAGCCCTGCGCCGACACGCTTGCGCCGGGCAATCCGGTCATGAGCGCCGCACCGCCGAGCACGCCGAATTTCAACAGATCACGTCTGGATGTCGTCATGTTCCACTCCCTGTCGCCCTGTTTTGCCGGGCATTCGCCTGTTGCAAGATACTTTAGGTCTAAAATAAACGCCCCGCAAGAGCATGTCCTGCGGGGCTTTCACGCACTCAAGATCGCGCCAGCATCTTCGCCAGCATGAAGCCCGACCCAGCGCCGACGCCGGCGCCCGGCCAGGTCGAGGCGCCGACGAGGTAGAGACGGTCGACCGGCGTCCGGTAGCGCGACCAGCCGGCCACCGGCCGGAACAGGAAATTCTGGCTGAGATGATGGCTGCCGCCGAGATTGTCGCCGCCGAGCAGATTGGGATTCTCGGCTTCGAGATCGAGCGGCGAGAAGACGGCGCGGCCGAGGACCTTGCCGGTAAAACCCGGCGCATAACGCTCGATGATCGCCATCACCCGGTCGGCATAGGGTTCCTTGACCTTGGCCCAGTCCTTGTCCGCGATCCTGCCGGCGGCATCGCCCCGGATGACGGCGGGAAGGACGCGCACCTGGATCCACAATATGTGCTTGCCTTCGGGGGCGCGGCTGCGGTCGATGGCGGTCGGCTGGCCGACCACGATCACCGGTTCTTCCGGCAGCAATCCCGCCAGCGCCTCGTTGTAGGTGCGGCTCATCATGTCGAGATCCGGGGCGAGGTGAAGATAGGCGAAGCTGCTGAGCTCGCTGCCTGCCTTCCAGTCCGGGAGGTCGTCGCAGGCGATATGGATCATCATCGTGCCGGGACCGGGCCTGACGGCTCTCAATCGCCGGTCGGCCTCGTCATTGCCGCTGCCGCCAGGGAGCAGCTTGCCGAAAACGGTCTGCGGCAGCGCATTGGCAATCACGGCGCGCTTCGCCGCGAACTGCCTGCCGTCCCTGAGGGTCACGCCGCTGGCGCCGCCGCCGCTGCGGTCGATGCGCGTGACCTCGGCCTCGAGATGAAGCTCGCCGCCCAGCTCCTTCAGGTAGCCGGTCAGCGCCTTGATCATCACATCGGCGCCCCCTTTGCCCAGCGCCATGCCGAAACTCTGATCGGCCATGGCCTCGAGATAGGGGAAGAGCGCTCCACCCGCGATATCGGGCGAGAAATCGAGATGCAGTCCCCAGGCGGCGAGCGTCGCCTTGATCCTGTCGGACTCGAAGCTCTGATCGAGGAAGGCGCGTGGCGATGACACCAGAAGCCGCAGCGTATCGACGATCCAGGCGGCACCTCGCGCGCGCCAGGCCTTCCAGCCAATCGACAGCAGGTCGCGCGACGGCATCGGGCTGGCGAGAAGCGCGAAGATGTGCGGCGCATCGCGGCCAAAGGCTTCGCTCATCCGGCGCCAGGTCACGGCATCGGCGCTCGAGAATGCCGCGGCGCGCGCGATGTTCTTTTTCATGTCCTGCGAGATGCCGAACCAGCTTCCATCCGGAAACGGTGTCGCGAAACAATCGCTGGCGCCGGCGAAGGCGAGGCCGTGCCGCATCAGCGCTTCGCCATGCAGGCGCATGAAGGGCGAGCCCGCGAACAATCCCAGATTCATGGCGAAGAGATCGTGGCGGAAACCTTCAAGCGTCACTTCGCGCGTCTGCACCGCGCCGCCCGCCACCTTATTGCGTTCGAAGACGCCGACCTTCCAGCCCTGCTTCGCCAGATGCACGGCGCAAGCGAGGCCGTTATGGCCGCTGCCCACGATGATGGCGTCATAACTCATGCCGGATCCTCTTCGGACAGATATACTGGCATATGCATATAATCTGTCCATGAGATTCCGATGTGAAGGCGAAACAGACCAAATCTTACTTGCAATTGCATGCATTGAGCATAGGATGCGCGGCAGAAAAATAACGGAGGACGTCACATGGCGCAGAAAGCAGATCTCAGTTCATTGGCCGAAGCTCTCCTGTCGGGCGCAGTCGAGGTCATCGATCTCTCCGCACCGCTCGGACCGGATACGCCCCTGATCAAGCTGCCGCCCGAGATCGGCAAGAACACGCCCAAGGTCGAAGTCCACAACATCTCCAACTATGACCAGAACGGCCCCTTCTGGTCGTGGAACTGGCTCAAGCTCGGCGAGCATTCCGGCACGCATTTCGATGCGCCGGTGCACTGGATCACCGGCAAGGACTATGCCG
>CAZICN010000466.1:0-2613 GCA_964537655.1 uncultured Aestuariivirga sp. | reverse complement strand
TGTATTCAAGGCGGCGGAACGCGGTGGAATGGATGATGCGGTCGCGGTCGCGCTCGAAGGGCGTGCGCGGCGGCGCTTCGGGCTCGGGCGTCAGCCGGCCACGGCTCTTCCCCGGGTCTGACGCATAGGGGGCCCGCATGGTCACGCTCCCCGGTTGACAATGGCTGTCCGGCGCACGACATATGTGACCATGACGGATACGGTTTCCATCACGCCCCGCGCGGCAACCCGGATCAAGGACATCGTGGCCGCCCAGCCCGGCGCGACCGCCCTGCGCGTAGCGGTCGAAGGTGGGGGCTGCTCCGGTTTCCAGTATGATTTCAAGATCGACTCCCAGCGCGCCGACGACGATCTCGTCATCGAGCGGGACGGTGCGACCGTTCTGATCGATTCCGTCTCGCTCGTCTATATGGGCGGCTCCGAGATCGACTTCGTCGATGATCTTATCGGCCAGAGCTTCAGGATCAACAATCCGCAGGCGACCATGTCCTGCGGCTGCGGTACAAGCTTCTCCATCTGACCTGACGCCACGCGGCGCATCAGGGCGAGTTCCAGCCGAGGTACCCCCCCTCAGCAAACTGTAACAATCCTACCCTCTTGATTGACGATCACGCGCCTGTGATAGGCTCGCAGGCGAGTCGCGTCTCTGTCCGCGCGGATCGTCGATCCAGGCGGGAGTGCTGCAAGGGGGATAGTCGTGATTGCCATGCTGAGCCGTATCATCGTCGCCATCGGCCTCGTCTGTGCCGCTGCCTTCGCCGCCCAGGCGCAGGAGTGGAATACCGACCGCCCCGGCAACGATATCCGCGATTTCGACCTCAGAGCCCCCGACTATAATCTCTGCCGCCAGGCCTGCGACGGCAATGCGTCCTGTCGCGCCTGGACCTATGTGAATCCGGGCGTTCAGGGCCCGCAGGCGCGCTGCTACCTCAAGTCACCGGTCCCGGCGCGCGTCGCCAACGCCTGCTGCGTTTCGGGCGAGAAGGCCCGTGACACGTCTGACCGCGAGGACGTCTGCCGCGACTATGCGGTGCGTGCCGTGCAGCAGAATGACGAGAACATGCGGCTGCGTTGCAATTTCACCGGCTCCTCCTGGCAATCGAATCGCAATGCGCATTTCGACTGGTGCATGACGGCGAGCCGCGCCGATCGCGAACGCGAAGACCGCAATCGCGTCAACAAGCTTGCCGAATGCCGGTCCAGTGGCGGCGGTGACGGTGGCGGTGGCGGACGCGAAGACGAATGCCGTGACTATGCCGAGGAAGCGATCGCGCAGGCGCGGGAGAACCGCGATCTCGGCTGCAGCTTCACCGGCAACCGGTGGTCGTCGCGCTATGCCGAGCATTTCAACTGGTGCATTGGCGCCACGCGCACACAGGTCCAGGCCGAGCGCACGGCGCGCGCCGCCGATCTGCGCTCTTGCCGCGGCGGATCGGATGGCGGCGACCGCAGCGAAGCCTGCCGCGACTATGCCGAGGAGGCGGTCGCCCAGATCGCCGAGGCCCGCCGGCGCGATTGCCGCTTCTCTGGCCCACGCTGGCAGGGCGGCTACAATGTCCATTACAACTGGTGCATGAGCGCCAGGCGTGGCGAGCGCGAGGCCGAGTCACGCGCTCGCGGCGAGGAACTGCGGCGCTGCCGTGCCGGCGACAGCGAAGGTGATCGCGCCGAAGCGTGCGGCGAATATGCCCAGCTGACGATGAGCCAGATCCGCGAATCGCGCCGTCTCGGCTGCGGTTTCTCGGGCTCGCGCTGGCAGCCGAGCCGTGCCGCCCATTTCGAATGGTGCATGGCGGCGCGGCGCGCCGATCGCGACGCGGAAACGCGGGCGCGGGAAAGAAGTCTCGATCGCTGCCGCGCCGAAGTGGGTGAAGGTGATGATGAAGATGCGGGCTGCGTCGACTACGCCAATCGCGCGGTACGCCAGGCGCAGCGCAATCGGGCCCTGCGCTGCGGTTTCGAGGGTCAGCGCTGGCAGCCGAATTTCGACACGCACTACTCCTGGTGCCAGTCGGCGCCGCAGCGGGCGCGCCAGCGCGAGGACGCCCGCCGCGAGAGCCTCATCAATCTGTGCGCGACCAGGGAGGTCAAGGCGCAGGAGTGCCGGCGCTATTCTAACCTGGCGATCCAGCAGCAGCGCACCAACCTGTCGGAAGGTTGCGGCTTCTCGGGTCCGCGCTGGCACACCAGCTACGAGGATCACTTCGTCTGGTGCATGGAGGCCCCAACCGGCATAAGGTTGGCTGAGGCCGCCGCCCGCGTCGGCGCCCTTCTCGCCTGCAGCCGGTGACATTGTCAGCAGTGAACCCGCGCAAGCAGCATCGCTGCTTGCGTTGGTATGCGACAGCCTGCAATCATCGCCCGCCTTCGTCTCATCTTTGGTGGTGTCTCCCATGCTGATCGCAACCTGGAACGTCAACAGCGTCAAGGCCCGACTCGAAACGGTCACGGCTTGGCTCAAAGAGGCCTCACCCGACGTGGTGTGCTTCCAGGAGCTCAAATGCGAGGACCAGGCGTTCCCGCGCCAGGCTTTCGAGGACCTGGGCTACAATGTCGCCGTCCACGGCCAGAAGACCTATAACGGCGTCGCCATCCTGTCCAAGCGGCCCTTCG
>CAZICN010000465.1:463-2621 GCA_964537655.1 uncultured Aestuariivirga sp. | reverse complement strand
CGGCCTCTTCAGTCCCGCCGGCCAGCAGGAAGTGTGTAGCGAGCGTCATCGCGAAGCCGAGCCCTGGCCCGAACAGCCGCATGCCGGGTGAATAGTCCGTGTACGAACACCTCATCAACCGCCTGAGTTTCTTCGACGGCATCGACATCCTCGAGCCGCTGGTCAAGCGGCATTTCCGCAACCGCGTCGCGCTGGTCTCGTCCTTCGGCGCGGAATCGGCCGTGCTCCTGCACATGGCGGCCCAGGTCGATCGCGACATCCCGGTGATCTTCCTCGACACCCAGAAGCTGTTCTGGGAAACCATTGCCTATCGTTCGAAGCTCGTCGATCTCCTGGGGCTGACCAATATCCGCATCTTCAAGCCGGATGAGGACAGTGTCCGCCTGCTCGATCCCCATGGCGATCTGAACAAGACCGACCCGGACATGTGCTGCCGCATCCGCAAGACGCAGCCGCTGCAGCAGGCCCTGTCCGGCTTCGATGCATGGATTTCCGGCCGCAAGCGCTATCATGGCGGCGGCCGCACCAATATCGCGACGCTGGAAGAGGCCGATGGCCGGCTCAAGATCGAGCCGCTGGCGCGCTTCACCGCGGCTGATCTCAAAGCCTACATGGATCATTTCGAGCTGCCGGCGCATCCGCTGGTCGCCGAAGGCTATCGCTCGATCGGCTGCGTTCCCTGCACCGTCAAGGGCGGCACCAGCGACAATCCGCGCGCCGGCCGCTGGGCCGGACAATCCAAGGAGGAATGCGGCATTCACTGGACGGTGAACGGCCAGCCCGTTCGCCTCGCGAAGAGCAACTGAACTACGACACGGCGCATCAAGTCGGGGGATAGCCTGTGCCTGAGTTGGGTGAATTCTGGATCTTCCTGTTTGTCGGCTTCTTCGCCCAGCTGATCGACGGCGCGCTTGGCATGGGCTATGGCGTCATCTCCTCCGTTGTTCTGCTCGCGAGCGGCGTACCGCCCGCCCACACATCGGCGAGCGTCCATTCGGCCAAGCTCTTCACGACGGCGGCCTCCGGAACCTCGCATCTGCTCCACGGCAATGTCGACCGGCGGCTGTTCTGGATTCTCGCGATCGCGGGCAGCGCCGGCGGCATCACCGGTGCGCTCTTCCTCACCCAGGTGCCGGGCCAACTCATAAGGCCCTATGTCTTCGGCTACCTGCTGATCATGGGCCTGCTCATCCTCTGGCGCTGCCTCCGGGAAGGCCAGGAACGCCACGTCCTGCCGGGCGGCTTTGTCGGTCCGCTCGGCGGTGTCGGCGGCTTCCTCGACGCGGTCGGCGGCGGTGGCTGGGGCCCGGTCGTGACCTCGAGCCTGATCGGTGCCGGCGCCCGGCCGCGCCAAGTCGTCGGAACGGTCAATGCCGCCGAATTCGTGGTCACCTGCGCGGTTGTCGCCGCCTTCGTCACGACCTTGCTGACCGGCCTGTGGCGTGAAGGCAGCGGCCTTGTCGATCACCTGTTGCCGATCGCCGGCCTGGTGCTGGGCGGACTGCCTTCCGCCGCCGTCGCCGGCTTCCTCGTCAAGCGCGCACCGCGCAAGCCGATGACTTTCGCCGTCGCCGTGCTGGTGATCACCCTGTCGTCCTATGAGCTGATGCGCGCGAGCGATGTCTTCACGACCAAAAGCGCCGGCGTCGAAAACGCAGGCGGTCCCACTCTCGTCGAGGTCGTGAAGTAAGCGGTCAGGCGGTCAGGCGGCCATCGCCTGTTTCAGATCGCCGATCACGTCCTGGGCGTCCTCGAGCCCGACCGAAAGCCTGAGCATGCCGTCGGTGATGCCCATCTGGGCGCGCGCTTCGGCGCCGATATTGCGGTGCGTGGTCGTAGCCGGATGTGTCATCAGCGACTTGGCATCGCCGAGATTGTTGGAGATGTCGATGAGTTCGAGATGGCGCAGGACGTCGAAGGCCCTGGCCTTGCCGCCCTCGACCTCGAAGGTCACCATCGTGCCGCCCGCCCCCATCTGGCGCCGGCACAGGCCGGCCTGGGGGTGGCTGTCGAGATGCGGATAGATCACCCGTGTGACGCCTTTGGTGGCGAGCAGCGCCTCGGCGACGGTCATCGCCGATTGCGACTGGTGCAGCACCCTGAGTTTCAGGGTCTCGAGGCCTTTCAGCAATATCCAGGCATTGAAGGGTGAGATCGA
>CAZICN010000465.1:0-453 GCA_964537655.1 uncultured Aestuariivirga sp. | reverse complement strand
CCCTGCCCATCTATATGCTTGGTGCCGGAATAGACGACGATATCGGCGCCATAACTCAGGGGCTTCTGCAGGATGGGAGTGGCGAACACATTGTCGACCACGATCGAGGCGCCGACCTTCCTGGCGATCTCGCACACCGCGGTGAGATCGATGACCTCCAGCGTCGGATTGGAAGGCGTTTCGAGGAACACGCATTTGGTGTCCGGCGTGATCGCCTTCTTCCAGGCATCGAGATCGGCGCCGTCAACCAGCGTGTCGCGGATGCCGAAGCGCGGCAGGATGTTGGTGACGATCTGATAGCAGGAGCCGAACAGCGCCTTGGACGCCACCAGGTGATCGCCGGCCTTGAGCTGGCAGGCGAGAGCGCCGAACACCGACGCCATGCCGGAGGCGAGCGCATAACAGGCCTCCGCTCCTTCCAGAAGGCGCAGGCGCTCCTCGAACATGGAGACG
>CAZICN010000464.1:0-2630 GCA_964537655.1 uncultured Aestuariivirga sp. | reverse complement strand
CCGAGATGCCGCGCTGGCGCTCGATAGCCATCCAGTCGGAGCGCGTCGAGATGCGGTTCTTCTTGGCCTTGACCTCGCCCGCGAGCTGGATCGCCCCGCCGAACAGCAGGAACTTTTCGGTCAAGGTGGTCTTGCCGGCGTCGGGATGCGAGATGACCGCGAAAGTGCGGCGCCGCGCCACTTCGGCAGCGGCCGATGTTTGCATGATGTTCATGATTTTGGGCTCTTTTGCCGGCCTACTAGCATCTCAGACCTGCCATGTCACCTATGGGGGTCCATGGCTCATTGCGGTGCAGCATGAGCCGGGTTAATAAGGCGTCCAGCGCGAGACCAGACGAGACCAATGGCTGAGAAACATACCGACCCGCGGCCCTTGTCGCCGCATCTCCAGATCTACCGGCCGATGCTGACCATGATGATGTCCATCATGCACCGCATCACCGGGGCCGGGCTCTATTTCGGCATCGTCCTGCTGGTCTGGTGGCTGCTCGCCGCCGCCATCTCGGCCGATTATTTCGCCATGGTGCAGGCCTTCTTCGGCCATTGGCTCGGCAAGCTCGTTCTCTTCGGCTTCACCTGGGCGCTGCTCCACCACATGCTGGGCGGCCTGCGCCATCTTCTCTGGGATACCGGCCATGGCTTCAGGCTTGCGACGGTCGAGTTCATGGCCCGCGCCAACCTGGCGCTCTCCATCATCCTGACCTTGGCGCTGTGGTTCGGCGTCTACTGGGCGCGAGGCACGTTATGAGGACCCCTCTCGGCATGGTGCGGGGCCTGGGCTCGGCCAAGACCGGCACCGAGCATTGGTGGCTGCAGCGCGTCACGGCGATCGCCAATATTCCGCTCGTCGTCTTCCTCGTCATTTTCATCCTCAGCCATCTGGGCGCCGACCGCGCGGCGCTGATGGCGAGCATCAGGCATCCGCTCATCGCCATCGCGCTGGCGCTCTCCTTCCTCTCCATCCTCTGGCACATGCGGCTCGGCATGCAGGTGATCATCGAGGACTATGTGCATGGCGGCTGGCGCCTCTTCTGCCTGCTCGCCAATGCCTTCTTCACCATCGCCCTGGGCGTCGCCGCCCTCTACGCGATTCTCTCTCTGAGCTTTGGAGCCTGACGCGATGGCCGCGCCCAAGACCAACGGAGCCTTGGCACCCAGATCCTTCTCCATCGGCGAGCGCGCCTATCCCGTGACCGACCACAGTTTCGATGTCATCGTGGTCGGCGCCGGCGGCTCGGGCCTCAGGGCCACCCTTGGCGCCGCGCAGGCCGGGCTCAAGACCGCCTGCATCACCAAGGTGTTCCCGACCCGCTCGCACACCGTCGCGGCGCAGGGCGGTATCGCCGCCTCGCTCGGCAACATGGGCGAGGACGACTGGCGCTGGCACATGTACGACACCGTCAAGGGGTCGGACTGGCTGGGCGACCAGGACGCCATCGAATACCTGGTCCGCAACGCGCCCAAGGCCGTCTATGAGCTCGAGCACTGGGGCGTGCCCTTCTCGCGCACCGAGGAAGGCAAGATCTACCAGCGCGCCTTCGGCGGCATGACCACCAATTTCGGCCAGGGTCCGGCGGCGCAGCGCACCTGCGCGGCGGCCGACCGCACCGGCCATGCCATGCTGCACACGCTGTACCAGCAGTCGCTGAAGCATGACGCCGAGTTCTTCATCGAGTATTTCGCGCTCGATCTGATCATGGACGACGGCGTCTGCCGCGGCGTCATCGCCCTCGACATGGCGACCGGCGAGTTGCACCGCTTCCGCGCCCACATGGTGGTGCTGGCGACGGGGGGCTATGGCCGCGCCTATTTCTCGGCGACCTCGGCGCACACCTGCACCGGCGACGGCGGCGGCATGGCGCTGCGCGCCGGCCTGCCGCTGCAGGACATGGAGTTCGTCCAGTTCCACCCGACCGGCATCTACGGCGCGGGCTGCCTGATCACCGAGGGCGCCCGCGGCGAGGGCGGCTATCTGGTCAATTCCCAGGGCGAGCGCTTCATGGAACGCTACGCGCCGTCGGCCAAGGACCTGGCCTCGCGCGACGTGGTCAGCCGGTCGATGACCGTCGAGATCCGCGAAGGCCGCGGCGTCGGCCCGCACAAGGACCACATCTACCTGCACCTGGATCACCTCGATCCGGCGATCCTGCACGAGCGCCTGCCGGGCATCTCGGAATCCGCCCGCATCTTCTCGGGCGTCGACGTGACCAAGGAGCCGATCCCGGTGCTGCCGACCGTGCACTACAACATGGGCGGCATCCCGACGAACTATCACGGCGAGGTGCTGACCAAGGCGGGCGACGATCCGGATACGATCGTGCCGGGCCTTATGGCCGTGGGCGAAGCGGCGTGCGTGTCGGTGCACGGCGCCAACCGTCTCGGCTCCAACTCGCTGATCGACCTTGTCGTCTTCGGTCGCGCAACCGGCCTGCGCTGCGGCGAGAAGCTCGAAGCCAACGCCAACCAGAAGGACCTGCCGAAGAACGCCGGCGAGGATCACCTCGCCCGCTTCGACAAGTTCCGCAACGCCTCGGGCAGCACGCCCACAGCGAAGCTCCGCGCCCAGATGCAGCGCGCGATGCAGGAAGACTGCGCCGTGTTCCGCACCGGCGAGACGCTGCAATCCGGCG
>CAZICN010000463.1:0-2645 GCA_964537655.1 uncultured Aestuariivirga sp. | reverse complement strand
GATGAAGGCGGCACAGACGCGCTCCAGTTCCTCGAGCGTGAGCAGGTCCTTCTTGGGCAGGAAGGTCATGTCTTCCGCCATGCAATAGACGCAGCGGAAGTCGCAGCGATCCGTCACCGACACGCGCAGATAAGTCACGTGCCGGCCGAAAGGGTCGACCAGGGCCGGTCCGGCGGGAACGGGACGCGATATTGGCGTGTTCATAACGCCCCAGATGTCGGTCTTTGCCGGCCCATAGTCAAGCTTGCCTCAGATGACCCCTGCCATGATCCCCGCACCGGCCGCCGCCACGGCTCCACCGGCGAACCGGCTGGCCTTGGCGCTCCAGGCCCCGGCCAGGCGGTCGGCGCTGATGCCCAGCGCAAGGCCTGCGCCGTGGAGGAGGGCGGTCGCCACGGCGAAGCCCAGGCCATAGGTGAAGCCCGCCGCATCGATCGGCATCTCTGTGCCATGCGCATGGCCGTGGAAAATGGCGAAGAACCCGGCCAGCACCATGGCGAGGGACGTCGGAATCTGGCGTCCGAGTGCGATCACAAAGCCCAGCACCAGGATCGACCCGGCAATGCCCAGTTCGACGAAGGGCAGGCCAACGCCGCTGGCGCCGGCAATGCCGCCCAGCACCATCATGGTGACGAAGGAAAGCGGCACCAGCCACAAGGCACGTCCGCCGAGGCGCGCCGCCAGGAGACCGACCGCCACCATGGCGAGAACGTGATCGAGCCCGCCCATCGGGTGAAGGAAGCCACTCATAAAGCCGCTGGTTTCCCCCACGCCCGTATGGGCGAAGGCGGCCGACGGGAGGGTTGCGAAAACGAGGCTGAAAAGGGCGAGGCGGGACAGTCTGGTCATTGTTCTCTCTTTTTCGTCGGCGATGTCGGGACGTTGCCGCCGCAATCTACGACAGTTTCGGGGCGGAGCAAGGCGCCAATCGCGACGCTTTATTGCGCCAAACACAACCCTGTCAGCAGCAATCGACCCCGTCGCATTGCGTCTTTACGCGGCCGTCACCCTGGCCATAAGATCGGTGGCATTAGGCATTGGCCGCGAATCGAGGTTCCATGCCCAAGCGAGGTGTACTGGCGCTCATTTGCTTCCTGTTCGGCCTCACTCTGGTGAATGCTCCGGGCCGCGCCCCGCTTTTTGCCCAGCAGGCGGAAGTCGACCTGACGCTGGTCCTCGCCATCGACTGTTCCTTCAGCGTCGATGCCAATGAGTTCCGCCTGCAGATGCAGGGGTTGGGCCAGGCCTTCATGCGTCCCGAGGTCAAGGAGGCGATCGCCAAGGGCCCAAACGGGCGCATCGCGGTGGCAGCCATGCAATGGTCGGACGAAGCCAACCAGATGGTCATCATTCCCTGGACCATCGTCGCCAGCGACCGGGACGCCGAACGGCTCGGCGCCTCGCTCACCGAGATCCCGCGCCGTCTCGCCGAGGGCGGCACGTCGATCTCGATGGCGATCGAATATGCCGCCGACCTGTTCGCCACGGCACCCCCCAGCACGCGCCGGGTGATCGACATCTCTTCCGACGGGCGCAACAATATCGGCCCGCCCGTGGCGCTGTCGCGCAACCGCGTGGTGAAGATGGGCATCACCATCAACGCGCTCACCATCCTCAATGAATGGCCGACGCTCGACAAATATTTCGAGGAGAATGTCGTCGGCGGCCAGGGCAATTTCGTCATTCCGGCGGACGACTATGCCGCCTATTCCGAGGCGATCTATAAGAAGCTCCTGCGCGAAATAACCGGACCCGGAATCTCCTGATGCGTTTTGTCACGTCTGAAGAGATCCACCGCCTCGGCGACTGGACGAAGCTCTGCGATGCGCTGCACGAGGCCCACAGGGGCCCTGAACCCAAGGTCGACCGCTCCGAACTCCATGCCGAGCGCCAAGGTCACCGCGAGACCTATTTCAACCTGCCGGCCTGGCAGCCGGGCGTGGCCATGGGCACCAAGGTCGTCACCGTGCTGCCGGGCAACAAGGATCTGCCGGCGGTGCAGGCGCTCTATCCGCTGTTCGACGGGAAGACTGGCGCGCCTCTCGGCATCCTCGACGGCACGGCGCTCACCTACCGCAAGACCGCCGCCGATTCGGCGCTCGGATCGCGGCTGCTGTCGGCCCCGCGGCCGCGCATCCTGGTGATGGTGGGCTCGGGCGCGCTGGCCCCCTATCTCGTGGAGGCGCATCGCGCCATCCGCCCCTCGATCGAAAAGGTCCTGATCTGGAACCGCGACCCGGCCAAGGCCGCGAGACTGGCGGCGGACCTTGAGGCCGAGGCTGCTCCCGACCTGGAGCAGGCGGTGCGCCAGGCCGATATCGTGAGCTGCGCCACCGCCTCGACGACGCCCCTGGTCAGGGGCGAATGGCTGAAGAAAGGCTCGCATCTCGATCTCGTCGGCGGGTTCACGCCCGAGATGCGCGAATGCGACGATGAGGCGGTGCGATGCTCCCGGCTCTTCGTCGACAGCCGCTGGTTCGCCATCGACCAGCCTGGTGATCTCTCTGATCCCTTGCGGCGCGGGGTCATTCAACGCCAAGATATCGAGGCTGATCTGTTCGAACTCTGCCGCGATGACCATGCCGTGAACCGTAAGCCCGACGACATCACCCTCTACAAGAATGGCGGCGGCGCGCATCTCGATG
>CAZICN010000462.1:0-2649 GCA_964537655.1 uncultured Aestuariivirga sp. | reverse complement strand
CGGTTTCTCTCGGGATCCCGCGGCTTGCGCGAACCCGCGGTCCGCCTTCAAATTACCACCTTGCTCGCTTTCCTTGCGTCACCATGAAGGACACGGCGGTTTATGACCTGGTGATCGCAGGCGCGAGCTTCGCCGGGCTGGCCTGCGCCAGGGCCGCCGCCATTCGCGGCCTGCGCACCCTGGTCCTCGAGGCCAAGACCGATCCGGGCGCGCGCATTTCGACCACCGGCATCATCGTCAAGGAGGCTGCCGACGAAATCGACATCCCGCCGCACCTCACCCGCACCATCCACGGTGTGAGGCTCTACGCCCCATCGCTGCGCTCCGTCGATCTGTTCGCCCCCGGCTATTATTTCCTCACCAGCAACACCGCCGATCTGTTGCGCTGGCTGGCGCGGGAATGCGAGACGGCCGGCGCCCATATCCGCTGCTCGGCGAAGCTCGACCGCGCCGTGCGCCAGGGCGACATGATTTTCCTGCCGCAGCTCGGCTTGCGGACGCGTTATCTGGTCGGCGCCGACGGCGCTCGCTCGACGGTGGCGCGCCTCTTCGATCTCGGCCGCAACGCGAAGTTTCTCACCGGCCTCGAGGTCGAATATCCGGAGCTGCCGCTGGCCGATCCCGATTTCCTCCATTGCTTCCTCGATTCGCGGCTGGCGCGCGGTTATCTCGCCTGGGTGGCGCCGGCCCCCGGCTTCTTCCAGGTGGGTCTCGCCACCAATGGCGCGGTGAAGCCCGATCTCCGGGCCTTCCTCGCTCATACCGAAAAGCTCTTTGGCTTCACCAAAGCGGAAGTGAAGGAGCGCCGCAGCGGCCGCATCCCGGTCGGCGGCCCGGTCCATCCTTTCGCCGCACCGCGCGTTCTCCTCATCGGCGATGCGGCGGGCCATGTTTCGCCCTTGACCGGGGGCGGCATACGTCTCGCCTTCCGCTATGGCCGGCGCGCCGCGCAGTTGATCGCCGATCATCTCACCCGCCACGGGCCGCCGCCCGAAGCGGTGCTGGCGCGCGAGATCTCAGGCATGCGCCGCAAGCTGCTGTTGCGCCGCGTGATGGATGCGCCGCCGCCCAACTGGCTCTATGACATGGCGATCGGCACGCCGTTGATGAACTGGTTCGCCCGCAAGGTCTATTTCCACCGCCGTGCCAGGCTGGGCGACAGTCTCGAGAGCTTCGAGCAGCGGATCAGAAGCTCGGTCTGATTTTTTCGCACCAATCCCGCGCTATGATATCGATCACGTTTATGAGCCTGGATCGATTCGGCCCAGGCCCATCATGAGCTACGGCGCCGAGGCTTGGATGGCGAGCGCATGCAGTCGCGCCTTGAGCTCGTCCGCCAGTGCGGCATTCACCATGCGATGCGCATCGACCCTGCTCTTGCCGGCAAAGGCCTGCGACACAATTTTGACGCGGAAATGGCTTTCACCGTCGGGATGCGAACCGGCATGGCCCGCATGCAGATGCGATTCATCGATCACATCGAGCATCTGCGGCTGAAAGGCGCGGGTGAGCTTGTCCTTGATGTTTGTGCCTAAGGGTCCGAGCGCCATGACTTGCTCCTCGATCAACTGATGACCATAATTGGTGGTGATGAAACTCGATTCCAAATATTTCGACAAGATTCGCGTCAAGCCCGGCGAGGAACGCCTGTCGCGCGGCAAGCATCCGGCCTGCGAATGGCCGGGCTGCACCAGGCCCGGCCGCCACAAGGCGCCCAAGGGACGCGATCAGGAAGGACAGTTCCATTCCTTCTGCCTGGAGCATGTCCAGCAATACAACAAGACCTATAATTACTTCGACGGCATGAAGGATGATGCGGTGCGCGACTTCCAGAAGGAAGCGCAGACCGGCCATCGTCCGACCTGGAAGCTCGGCCAGAATTCGAGCACGATGAACGCCAAGGGCCGCCGCGCCCGGCCGGGCAGCTTCCGCGACCCGTTCGGTCTCCTGGGCGAAGGCTCCGACCCGAAAGGCACGACGAGCTCCCGCCCGGTTCGCAATGCTGAATTGAAGGCCTTGCATACGCTCGGCCTCGACGAGACGGCAACCAGGGAGAAGGTCCGGACCCAGTACAAGACGCTGGTGAAGCGGCTTCACCCTGACGCCAACAATGGCAGCCGCGCCAATGAGGACACCCTCAAGGCGGTCATCCAGGCCTATGACTACCTGCGTTCGACGGGATTCTGCTGAACGGCGCTCCGGCTCCCTCAGGGTTTCGAGCCTTGCCCGGACCTCTTTGACCGTCTAGAACCTCCGCACTCCGAGACTTCATATATTGGCAACAGAAATATGACCGCGACATCCAATGGCGAAGCAGCTCCCCTCCCCGACATGAAAGTGTCGGTGCGGCAGCTGTTTGGCTTCGATTCCAGCCTGGAAGTGCCCGCCTATTCCCGGCCGGGCGAGCACGTGCCCGATCTCGACGAGGACTATCTGTTCAACCGCGAGACCACGCTCGCGATCCTGGCGGGATTTGCCTATAACCGCCGCGTCATGATCACCGGCTATCATGGCACCGGCAAATCGACCCATATCGAGCAGGTCGCGGCGCGCCTCAACTGGCCGTGCATCCGCATCAACCTCGACAGCCATATCAGCCGCATCGACCTGATCGGCAAGGATGCCATCGTCCTGAAGGACGGCAAGCAG
>CAZICN010000461.1:0-2650 GCA_964537655.1 uncultured Aestuariivirga sp. | reverse complement strand
ATCATGCGGAATGCGCCGTTCCCTCTTGTGGCCGGCGAGGAGCCGGGCCGCCGGAGCGGCGATCAAACTGCGTGCCGGGCGTCTGAACCACGGCATCGATTTCTGATAAGCGGACATGAGTCTTTCCTTTCGCAGGACACGGGATTTGCCGTGCGCGATGAACGATGTTGAAAAATGAAAAAGCGGTGATGCGTGAGAATCCCGCGCATGCGCGTCGCGCGCATGTAACGAGAGTCACGTCCCGGTCAAATGGTCTTCAGGTTTTTACTTGGAAGAGAACACAAACTGGAAAGGCCAGACCGGGACCCGAGCCCGGGGCCCGGAGATCACCAGAATCGAAGCTCCTTGCGTACTGTCATCATGACGATCTCCGTGTGTTGTCTGAAAGGGAGCGCTTGATAGCATGAGTCGACTGGCGACAACAGGGGGGTCTCGCGCGCTCCGTCATGATTGCTGACAGAATGTGACAATCATGCCACAGGGGCCTATTGCGGCTTTGTCCGGCCATAGACGTAACTGTCATAGCTGTTCTCGCCGATGCGCAGCCAGGCTTCGCTGCTTCGCCGGAACGGTTTCCACGCCTCATAGGCTTTCCTGAAATTGGCGTTGTCCCGGGCGATCTCGTCATAGAGCGCGAAGGCCGCGTCATAACAGGCATCGAGGACATCCTTGGGGAACGGCCTGAGCTTGGCGCCGGCCGCCACCAGCCGCTGCAGCGCCTGGGTGTTCAGGGCGTCATATTTCGCGATGGTCCAGGCATTTGCCTCCGCACAGGCCACCTCGATGGCGGCCTGATAGCTCGGCGGCAAGGCGTTCCATTTGTCGAGATTGACGAACAGCGAGGCCTGGGCGCTGCCTTCCCACCAGCCCGGATAATAGTAATATGGCGCCACCTGATGGAAGCCGAGCTTCTCGTCGTCATGCGGTCCGACGAATTCCGCGGCATCGATGACGCCGGTCTCGAGGGCGCTGAACACATCGCCCGGCGCCAGCTGCTGCGGCACCACGCCGATCGTGGCCAGGATCCGGCCGGCGAGCCCCGGAATGCGGAAGCGCAGCCCCTTCAGGTCGGCGATGCTCCTGATCTCCTTGCGGAACCAGCCGCCCATCTGCGCGCCGCTGTTGGCGGCGGGAAAATGCACGACATTGTAGGCGCGCATGAATTCGCGCATGAGCTCGAGGCCGCCGCCCGCATACATCCAGGCATTCTGCTGGCGCGTATTGAGGCCGAAGGGCAGTGCCGTGTCGAAGGTGAAGGTCGGGTCCTTGCCGACATAGAAGTAGCTCGGCCCGTGCCCGCACTCGACCCCGCCGCTCTGCACCGCATCGAGCACTTTCAATCCGGGCACGAGTTCTCCCGCACCGAAGGGATGAATCTGGAACTTGCCGTCGGTCAGCGCGGCGACCCGCCCGGCGATCAGGGTCATGGCGCCGAACAGCACATCGAGGCTCTTCGGGAAGCTCGACACCATGCGCCATGTGATGCTGGGCGACGTCTGGGCGGCGGCCGTTCCCATAAGCGGCGCCAGCAGGGCGCCGGCTGATCCCGCGGATACCAGAGTGCGTCGCTTCACGGATTTCCCCCTGAGAACAGGCATCGGGGCTTATCACGGATCGCCCATTGGGAGAAGCCGGCGGCGACGGGCGCCCTCTCGCGCAAAGACGAGAGGGCAGCCGGGCATCAAGCGATCACGCCGCCTTCCTGAGCAGGCCGCGATTGATCAGGGCTTCGGCGATCTGCACCGTGTTGAGAGCGGCCCCTTTGCGCAGATTGTCGGAGACCACCCACAGGCTGAGGCCGTTCTCGATGGTGCCGTCCTCGCGGATGCGCGACACGAATGTGGCGAAATCGCCGACGCATTCGACCGGCGTCACATAGCCGCCGTCCTCGCGCTTGTCGACGACCAGCACGCCCGGCGCCTCGCGCAGGGTCTCGCGCGCCTCCTCGGCGGTGATCGGGCGCTCGAACTCGATATTGACGGCTTCCGAATGGCCGACGAAGACCGGCACGCGCACGCAAGTGGCGGTGAGCTTGATCTTGGGGTCGAGGATCTTCTTGGTCTCGGCCATCATCTTCCATTCTTCCTTGGTGTAGCCGTCTTCCATGAAGACGTCGATATGGGGGATGACGTTGAAGGCGATCTGCTTGGTGAACTTCTTGGGCTCCGGCTGATCGGTGACGAACACGCCCTTGGTCTGGTTCCACAACTCGTCCATGCCGTCCTTGCCGGCACCCGACACCGACTGATAGGTCGAGACCACGACGCGCTTGATGCGGGCGAGGTCATGCAGCGGCTTCAGCACCACGACGAGCTGCGCCGTCGAGCAGTTGGGATTGGCGATGATGTTCCGGCGCGTCTTGCGGCTCATATATTCTTCGAGCGCATGGGCGTTCACTTCCGGCACGACCAGCGGCACTTCCGCGTCATAGCGCCAGCACGAGGAGTTATCGATCACCATCGGGCCCAGGGCGCCGATCCGGGGCGACCACTCCTTGGAGACGGCCGAGCCCGCCGACATCAGCACGAAGTCGATGCCGCGGAAGTCGAACTGCTCGAGATCCTGGCACTTGAGCGTGCGGTCGCCGAAGGAGACCTCGGTGCCGATCGAGCGGCGCGAGGCCAGCGCGAAGACCTCATCCACCGGGAAC
>CAZICN010000460.1:0-2653 GCA_964537655.1 uncultured Aestuariivirga sp. | reverse complement strand
AAGGATCGATCACGTTTATGAGTTTGGATCGTAACGATCCAAACTCATCGTGATCTAGATGCGGCGGCATTCTTGCGGATGTTGGAAAAACTGATGAAGTTGTAGTTTGCTCACATGGCTCGCCGCTCGCTCAGCAAGGATACGACCGCCGTCCGCCTGCGCCTCGATGGCCACGCCATCGTGCTTGTCGGCCTCATGGGGGCTGGCAAGACGACGGTCGGGCGCCGGCTTGCCGAGAAGCTCGGCCTCGCCTTCGTCGATGCCGACCACGAGATCGAGCTCGCCGCCGGCCAGACGATCCCCGAGATCTTCGCCCGCCATGGCGAGACCTACTTCCGCGACGGCGAGCGCAAGGTGATCGCCCGCCTGCTAGAGAACGGCGCCCAGGTGCTGGCGACAGGCGGCGGCGCCTATATGAATGCCGAGACGCGCGAGACCATTCGCCGGCATGGCATATCCATCTGGCTCAGGGCCGATTTCGATCTCCTGATGCGCCGCGTGCGCCGGCGCTCGAACCGGCCGCTCCTGCAGAACGACGACCCGGAAGCGGTGATGCGCAAGCTGATCGACGAGCGCTATCCCGTCTATGCCGAAGCCGATATCACGGTGGACAGCCGCGATGTCGCCCACACATCGATCGTCAACAGCATCATCAAGACCCTGGCCCGCTGGCCGGGATGGGACCGGTTGAACAATGCCCAAGCCTGACCATGCCACAGTCGCCGTGGAGCTGGGCGCGCGCAGCTATGAGATCGCCATTGGCGAGGGCCTCATCGCCAGGGCTGGCGAGCGGATCAAGCCTTTCCTCAAGCGCCCGCTCGTCGCCATCGTGACCGACAGCAATGTCGCCGCCCGTCATCTCGACAGCCTGCAGCAGAGCCTCGCCGAAGCCGGCATTCACGCCAGGGCCATCGTCCTGCCGGCGGGCGAGGCGACCAAGAGCTACCAGCATCTGGCCGAGACCTGCGATGGCCTGCTCTCCGCCGGCATCGAGCGTCGCGACATGGTCATCGCTTTGGGCGGCGGCGTCATCGGCGACCTCGCGGGCTTCGCTGCCGCGATCCTCAGGCGCGGCGTCGAATTCATCCAGATCCCGACGACGCTCCTGGCCCAGGTCGATTCCTCCGTCGGTGGCAAGACCGGCATCAACTCGGCGCATGGCAAGAACCTCATCGGGGCATTCCACCAGCCGCGCTTCGTCCTGATCGATATCGCCCTGCTCGATACGCTGCCGCGCCGCGAACTCGCCGCGGGTTATGCCGAAGTGGCGAAATACGGCCTGCTCGGCGATGCTCCGTTCTTCGCCTGGCTCGAGACCGGCGCCGCTTCCCTCTTCGCCGGCGATGCGCAGGCGCGCATCAAGGCGATCACCAGGGCCTGCGAGATGAAGGCCCGTATCGTCGCCGAGGACGAGACCGAGACCGGCGTGCGCGCGCTCCTCAATCTCGGCCACACTTTCGGCCACGCTCTCGAGGCGGCGACCGGCTATTCATCGCGCCTCCTGCATGGCGAAGGGGTGGCGATCGGCATGGCGCAGGCCTTCCGCTTCTCGGAACGGCAGGGGCTTTGCGAAAAGGGTGCGGCGGCGCGGGTCGAGACGCATCTGCGCTCGGTCGGCCTGCCGACGCGTTTGTCCGATATTCCGGGCGATCTGCCTCCGCCTGAAAAGCTCATCGAGATCATGCGCCAGGACAAGAAGGCGGTGTCCGGCAAGCTCACCTTCATCCTGGTGCGCGGCATCGGCGAGGCCTTCATCACCCGCGACATCGCGGAAAGCGACGTGCTGGCCTTTCTCGCGGAGGAACAGGCGACAAGATGATCGCGCTGCTCAGGGGATTGCGGCGCCTGCTCGAGCGGCTCGGCATCGCCAGGCCGCAGACCGCCCAGGAGGAATTGCGCGGCGCCATCGCTCTCCATCACAAGGAAGGCGCGGTCGTCAAGAAGGACCGCGACATGTTGGGCGGCATCCTCGATCTCTCCGAGCTCGAAGTGTTCGACGTCATGGTCCACCGCACCAAGATGACGACCATCGATGCGGCGATGAAGCAGGACGAGATCATCAAGGAAGTGCTGAAGAGCGGCCACAGCCGCGTGCCGGTGTGGAAGGAGAGGCCCGACAACATCATCGGCATCCTGCATGTGAAGGATCTGTTCGCGACGCTCCTCGATCAGGGCGGCGATGCGAGCCGGATTCCGATCGAGGCGATCGTGAAGCCGCCCTGGTTCGTCCCCGACACCAGGCGCGTTTCCGACCAGCTCGCCGCCTTCCTGCGCCGCAAGACGCATTTCGCCCTCGTGGTCGACGAATATGGCGAGGTGATGGGCCTCGTGACCCTCGAGGACGTGCTCGAGGAAATCGTCGGCGACATTTCCGACGAGCACGATGCCGAGCGCCCGCGCATCCGCAAGCAGAAGGATGGGTCGGTGATCATCGACGGCGCCGTGCCGATCCGCGATCTCAACCGCAGCCTCGACTGGCATCTGCCGGATGCGGAAGTGACCACGCTCGCCGGCCTCGTCGTGCATGAGGCGCGCATGATTCCCGATGCCGGCCAGGCCTTCACTTTCCATGGCTTCCGTTTCGAGGTGCTGCGCAAGCGCCGCCACCAGATCACCACCTTGCGGGTGACGCCGGCGGAATAGGCGGATCCCG
>CAZICN010000459.1:0-2670 GCA_964537655.1 uncultured Aestuariivirga sp. | reverse complement strand
GCATTGAGCTGATCGGCGGGTTCCGACGGCAGCGCGTCGATCACGTCCTGGATGGCGCGCACGAAGGCCGGGTTGTTGACGCGCGGCTTCATCGTGTCGACATCGAAGAGCCAGGCCTTATCGTCCGGATGCTTGGCATAGGCGGTGGTGCGGCTTTCCAGGAAATAGAAGCCGAAGCCGCCCCAGCCCTTGGCCGGATCGAGATAGCCATAGGCATCCTGGCCGCCGGCCTTCTTGCCTTTCAGGAACTTGGTGACTTCCTGCACCTTCTGCCAGGTGTTGGGCACGCCCCAGTCGCCCTGATGGCCCTCGTCCTTCCAGGCCTTGGCGAGGTCCGCGTCGGAGAACACATCGGTGCGATAGTTGAAGGTGTGGCAGTCGCCGTCGATAGAGATGCGATAGGTCTTGCCGCCCCACGTGCCGACCGGCGCCTTCAGATAGCCGACATAGTCGTCCATCTCGATCTGGGTCTTGACCCAGTCGGGCATTTCGGACGCGAGTCCCTTGCCGCAGACATCGCCCTCGAAGGGCGCACCCATCTCGACGATATCGAAATCGACCGTGCCGGTCGCGATCGACTGCTGCAGGCGCGCATTGTAGTCGGCCTGTGCGAGATCGATCCAGTTGATCTTGGCGCCGGTATAGGTTTCCCACGGCTTCAGGAAGCCGCGGAACAGCAGGTTGTGGAGATTCTGGTTGTTGAGTCCCATGAAGGTGAGCTCGACGCCCTTGAACTCGCCTTCCTTGACATTCGCCTTGGTGGCGCCGAGGCACAAATCGCCGACCTTCTGCCAGTCGGCATCGGTGGGTGATCCCTTGCCGACGCCCGGCACCTGCAGGAGCTGGGTGCGCAGTTCTGACTGGGCCTGGGCCTGCGGTGACAAAGCGGCGAGGCCGCCGGTTGCGGCGAGCGCCGAGAGTGCTGCCGCACCCTTGAGGACGTTGCGGCGGCTGGCCTGCAGGGCCAGCAACATTTCATGCTGTTGTGGTTTCACGGTGGTACCTCCCTTGACGATTGGTTTTCATTGATTGCGTCTAACATGTTAGTATGCGCAGGCCGGAAGCCTGTCAATGCTGGCAATCAGACACTTTTTCTCAACAAGGCATCGACCTCCGCGCGCTTCGGCATCGAAGGCGCGGTTCCCGCACGGGTCACGGAAATGCCAGCGACCGCGGCCCCGAAGCGTGCCGCTTCCAGGGGTGGCGCACCTTCGGCGAGGGCCGCGGCGAAGCCGCCATTGAACGCATCGCCGGCTCCTGTCGTCTCGACCACGGGCTCCATCTTGTAGGCCGGCACCAGGATCGACTGGGTCTTCGAGTGAAGATAGGCGCCCGCCTCGCCGAGGGTGATCAGCGCCGCCCCTGCCCCCTTCTTCAGGAACATATCGCCGGCCTTGCGCGCATCATCGGCCGTCCTGACCTGAAGTCCGGTCAGCAGCGCGGCCTCGCTTTCATTCGGCGTGACATAGTCGCACAAGCCATAGAGCGCATCATCGAAGCGCTCGGCCGGCGCCGGATTGAAGATGGTGATCGCGCCGGACGCCTTGGCGATCTCGAGCCCGCGCTTGGCCGCCGCCACCGGCTGCTCGAGCTGCGTGATGAACACGGCGGCGTCTTTGATCGCATCCGCCGCCGCCTCGACATCCTGGGCGCTGATCGTCGCCGCCGCACCCGCGACGACGATGATGGCATTCTCGCCATTGACCTCGTTCACATAGATGAAGGCGGCGCCGGTGGGCTGGTCGGCCATTTCGACGACGCGCGGCGTAATCGTTTCCTTCTTCCAGGTCGCGAGTGCTATGGCGCCGAACTCATCGCGCCCGATCTTGGAAATGAACGTGACCGGGGCGCCGACGCGCGCCGCCGCGACCGCCTGGTTCGAACCCTTGCCGCCCGGCCCCACCTTGAAGCCCGAGCCCGCGATCGTCTCGCCTATCCCGGGCAGGCGTCCTGCCCGGAACGCCAGATCGGCGACGAATATCCCGAGGATGGCGACGCCTTTTCGACTGCCCATTCTGTTCCGCCGATTTCAGTTGAGCCTGAGCCCGGTCTCTTTGTCGAAGAGGTGGACGGATTTGGGATCGGGCACCATCGGCAGGGCTTCGCCGGGCCTCGCCGCGACGCGCTCGCGGAACACGCCCACCACTTTCTGGGCGCCGATCTTGGCGAAGACCTGGGTTTCGGAGCCGGTCGGCTCGATCACCGACACTTCCGCCTTGAGCGCCTTGCCGCCGAGCGAGAAATGCTCGGGACGAATGCCGTAGATCGCCGGCCTTCCATCCGAACCCTTGGGCGCGCCGGCGAGCGGCAGATCGACGCCATCTTCGGTGACGAAGGACGCTTTGCCGTTGACCTTGATCTTGCCCTTGAGGAGGTTCATCGCCGGCGACCCGATGAAGCCCGCCACGAAGACATTGGCCGGCCGATCATAGAGATCGAGCGGCGAGCCCGACTGCTCGACGATGCCGTCATGCATCACCACGATCCGGTCGGCCATGGTCATGGCCTCGACCTGGTCATGCGTCACATAGACGGTCGTCGTCTTGAGGCGCTGGTGCAGTTCCTTGATCTCGGCGCGCATCTGGACTCGCAGCTTGGCATCGAGATTGGACAGCGGCTCGTCGAACAGGAACACCGCCGGGTCGCGTACGATGGCGCGGCCCATGGCGA
>CAZICN010000458.1:0-2673 GCA_964537655.1 uncultured Aestuariivirga sp. | reverse complement strand
TCGGGCAACTGACCGAGATCCTGAGGGCGCATCGCGATGTGACGCCGCGCCTCACCGTCGAGATCACCGAGACGGTGGCGCTCAGCGACCTCGACGAGACGGTACGTTTCACCGGGACGTTGCGCGATCTCGGCTGCCGGGTGGCGATCGACGATTTCGGCGCCGGCTACACCTCGTTCCGCAACCTCAAGGCACTCAGCGTCGACATCGTCAAGCTCGACGGGTCGTTCTGCAGCAACCTGTCGGAGAACCAGGAGAACCAGTATTTCGTCCGTTCGCTGATCGACATGGCGCGCAAGTTCGAGCTCAAGACGATCGCCGAATGGGTCGAGACCCCGGAGGACGCCGAGTTCCTGCGCAAATGGGGCGCCGATTATCTGCAGGGCAATCTGTTCGGCAAGGCCTCGCTCGACATCCCGTGGCCGGCGGAGAATGACGCGGTTGCCGGGACCACGCCCGGCAAGGATGCGGCCAACGCCGGTGGCGGGCCGGCTGTCTCTATGACGCG
Organism: uncultured Aestuariivirga sp.; assembly: GCA_964537655.1. GTDB lineage: Bacteria > Pseudomonadota > Alphaproteobacteria > Rhizobiales > Aestuariivirgaceae > Taklimakanibacter. The sequence goes on along the minus strand of CAZICN010000458.1, from coordinate 2,165 downwards.
CCACGATGAGGACGACAGCCTGCTTCCGCCCGCAGCGCCGTCCGCGCAAGGCATCGAAGACATCGTGGACGAGGAGCCCGACATCTCGCGCCTCAGACTGGCGATCGATGCGCTCAACGCACAATTCCGCAGAGGCCGGGGGTAGCTCCGCACTATCCGTCACCCCGGCGTAGGCCGGGGCCCATTAAATTCGTGCAGAGCTGCTACCAGCGCCGCCGGGATTGCATCTATTCAGGGGATCCCGGCCTGCGCCGGGATGACGGCGGAAATGCCGTCACTTCCCGCCGGCGATGGCGTCGATCTTGCGCTGCATGGCGGAGAGCTGATCCTTCAGCGCCTGGAGATCGTCCTTGCCGCTTGCGGGCGGTGCTTCGCGCGATCTGGCCGAGTCGGCCGGCTTCGGCGGTTGCTGCTGGCCGGCCATGGCCGCGGTGAACGGGTTGAACATGCGCATGGCGTCGTGGAACATCGCCATGTTGCGCTCGGTCTGCTCCTGCATCGCCTTGAACGGATCGGCGCCCCAGATCTCGGCCATCTGGCTGCGCAGCTTGTCCTGCTCGCGGGTCAGCGATTCGAGCGACATTTCGAGATAGCCCGGCACGAAGGCCTGCATGCTGTCGCCATAGAAGTGGATGAGCTGGCGCAGGAACTTGATGGGCAGGAGATTCTGGCCCTTGCCCTCTTCCTCGACGATGATCTGGGTCAGGACGGAGCGGGTGATGTCGTCGCCCGACTTGGCGTCATAGACGACGAAGTCGGTGCCCTTCTTGACCATGTCGGACAGGTCGTCGAGCGTCACGTAGGTGCTGGTCGCGGTATTGTAGAGGCGCCGGTTTGCGTATTTCTTGATGACGACCGCGTTCGCGGTGGCTGACTGTTCGCCGCTCAAACTCACTCTCCCTTGCCTTCTCCCGCGTTGCCTTCCGGCAATCTCTATCCCTCTAAAAGGGTGCGCCGTGCGGTGCACAATTGCAAGTGCAAAAAGAAACGCGACACTAGGCCAAAGCGCGCATTGCAACGCCCGCGAGAGTCGGGCTTAATGGCCGGCAACTCAAGCACCGGAGGCCTTATTTCATGGCTAATACTGAAAATTCCGTCGTCATCGTCTCGGCGGCGCGAACCCCTGTCGGTTCCTTCAACGGCGCGCTCGCCGGGGTCAGCGCGCATGCGCTGGGCGCCATCGCCCTCACGGCCGCCATGGCGCGCGCCAAGGTCGATCCCAAGGAGGTCGATGAGGTCATCATGGGCCAGATCCTCACCGCGGGACAGGGCCAGAACCCGGCCCGCCAGGCCTCGATCGGCGCCGGCATCCCGGTCGAGAGCCCGGCCTGGGGCGTCAACCAGCTGTGCGGCTCGGGGCTCAGGGCCGTGGCGCTCGGCCTGCAACAGATCGCCAACGGCGATGCCAAGGTGGTGGCGGCGGGCGGCCAGGAATCGATGTCGCTGGCGCCGCATTGCCAGCATCTGCGCAACGGCGTGAAGATGGGCGACTTCCAGATGATCGACACGATGATCAAGGATGGCCTGTGGGATGCCTTCAACGGTTACCACATGGGCAACACTGCGGAGAACGTGGCGACGCAGTACCAGATCACCCGCCAGCAGCAGGACGAGTTCGCCGTCGCGTCGCAGAACAAGGCCGAGGCCGCGCAGACGGCCGGCAGGTTCAAGGATGAAATCGTTCCCTTCACGATCAAGACCCGCAAGGGCGACGTTGTTGTCGAGGCCGATGAATATCCGCGCCACGGCGCGTCGATGGATGCGATGGGCAAGCTGAAGCCGGCCTTCGAGAAGGACGGCTCGGTCACGGCCGGCAACGCCTCCGGCATCAACGACGGCGCTGCCGCTCTCGTGCTGATGAGCGCCAAGCAGGCCGCCAAGGAAGGCCGCACGCCGATCGCCCGCATCGTGTCGTGGGGGCAGGCAGGCGTCGATCCCGCGATCATGGGAACGGGGCCCATCCCGGCGTCGCGTGCGGCGCTGAGGAAGGCGGGCTGGAAGGCTGACGACCTGGATCTGATCGAGGCGAACGAGGCGTTTGCTGCGCAGGCCTGCGCAGTCAACAAGGACCTCGGCTGGGATACTGCGAAGGTCAACGTCAACGGCGGCGCCATTGCCATCGGCCATCCGATCGGCGCGTCGGGTGCGCGCGTGCTGGTCACACT
>CAZICN010000457.1:0-2682 GCA_964537655.1 uncultured Aestuariivirga sp. | reverse complement strand
CTGATCGATGCCGAACCGCTCGGTGATCTTGTTCTCGAGCTCGACGCAATCGGCGAGCCGGCCGGTGATGCGTATCTGCACCATGCCCTGCTCGCGCGCCTGGGCCAGCAGCCGGTTGACGCGGATGCGGTTGATGCCGAGCTTCTTGCCGATCTGCGCCTGGGTCAGGCCGGCGACGAAATAGAGCCATGCGGCGCGGGTCGCGAGCTGCTCGTCGCGGTCGAGCGCGTGATCAGGAAAAGCGGGCATCGGTTTTCCGTCCGATCATTTCACGGACTTGCGGTACTTCTCATCAAGCGCATCCATCTTGGCGACCTTGGGTGCCGAGCGCCCGCCCTGGAATTCGGCATTGAGCCAGATGTCGGTCAGGGCCTTCGCCACCGCCGGCCCGACGATGAGCTGGCCGAAGGTGATGATCTGCGCGTTGTTCGACGCCATGGCGCGTTCCGCCGTATAGGGATCCATCACCGGCACGGCCCTGACGCCCGGCACCTTGTTGGCAGTGATCGCCATGCCGGCCCCGGTGCCGCAGACCAGGATGCCGCGCGGATAGTCGCCGCGCCCGACGGCCTCGGCCACCTTGACGCCGATATCGGGATAGTCGACCGGGTTGCTGTCGAGGACGCCCATGTCCTTCACCTCATAGCCTTTCGACTTGAGATGCTCGACCAGGGTATTCTTCAGTTCCAGACCGAGATGGTCGGCGCCGATGGCGATGGATTTCTTCTCTGTCATGACACACTCCCGCACTCTCGCGAAAAACCGGTATCCACTTTTCCGCATCCCGCGCTAATGGCGATGCAGCCTGCTCCACGGCATGTCGAGCTTCGTATTCGAGGTCAGCGCCCCGAGCAGGGCGTCGGTGAGCGGCAGCGCCCGCGGATCGAGCCTGCCCGCCGCCATGAGGCGCTTCAGCGTGGCGCTGAGCGCGATGCCGAGCTCAGCACCTTCGATCGTATCATCCTTCATCGGCCCAGCCTTGACCTCGGCGTAAGACAGGCCGAGCCCCAGTTGCCGCCCGAGCCTGGAATTGCGCCCGGCCTGGCAGGTCACATAGAGATCGCCAGCGCCCGGCATGCCCCACACGCTCCTGTCCGCACCGCCGATGAAGCGCGACAGCACCATCATCTCGGCGATCGCCTGGTCGAAGATGACCGAGGCGGCGTTGAAGTTGAAGGCGTTGTTCTCGGTCCGGGGTGCTGTCTCCTGCTGGCCCTGCGCCCAGCCGACCGAGATGGCGAAGAAATTCTTGAAGGCGGCGCAGAGCTCGACGCCTGCCATGTCGTCGGAGACGCGCGGATGGTAATAATCCGTGGCCAGCATGTCGCAGAGTCTGGCCGCGAGACCGGATCTGCGCGAGGTGATGACGACGCCGGTCTGCCGGCGCACCGCCAGCTCGCCGGCGATGCAAGGCCCGCCGACCGCCGCCAGTTGAAGATCGAGGCCCTTGCGGCGTTTTACTTCGGCCTGCACGAAATCGGGCAGCGTCAGGATCGCATCGTCCTTCGGCATCAGGCCCTTGGTGATCATCATCACCGGCACGGGCCGGTCGAGCGTCTCGCACAGGCGGTCGATGGCCCAGCCGATGCCGGCCGAGCTCACGCCCAGGATGAGAAGATCGGTATCCGCGCCCAGCGCCTTGCCGAAATCGCCATGCCCATGGGCCTTGACGCCGTCCGGCAGTTTGACGTTGAGGCGCGGATGCCGCCCGGTCGCGGCCACACTGTCGATGATCGCCTGGTCGAGATGGGTGCCGACGAGGCGCACCTCATGGCCCCTGTCGCGCGCCGGCAGGACCATCGCCGATCCCATGACGCCGGCACCCAGAATTGTGATTACCGACATGATGCAAATCCCGCAGCTACTCCCTCCCACGCGCCGAAGGGCGTGGGGGAGGGTGGTCGGAGCGAAGCGGAGACCGGGTGGGGGCTCGACGCACGGAGAGAACCCCACCCCCGCCCTTCGGGCGTACCCTCCCCGTTCCGGGGAGGGAGAAATATGGGATATCGATTTCGCATCATCAAATTTTCCAGCTTCACAGAATCGCCTTTCCGCTTTCCGCATCGAACAGGTGGATGCGGTCGAGCTCGGGCTGAAGGCCGATCCTGGCGCCGCGCTTCAATTCGCGCCGCTCATCGGTGATGACGCAGACCTCCTCGCCGCCGAGCTCGGCATAGATATGGATCTCGGGGCCGGTCGGCTCGGTCACATTGACAGTGGCCGGAATGCCGCCCTTGCCGGCGACGAGATCGAGATGCTCCGGCCTGATGCCATAGATCACCTTGCGGCCCGTTTCCGCCTTGGCGCCCTTGGGCAGGGGCAGAACGACATCGCCCGATTTCACCGCAAGGCCCGACTTCTGCTTGACGATCTCGCCCTTCAGCATGTTCATCGCCGGCGAGCCGATGAACGAGGCGACGAAGAGATTGGCCGGATGGTCATAGACCTCGAGCGGCGAGCCGATCTGCTCGATCCGCCCGTCGCGCAGGATGACGATCCTGTCGGCCATGGTCATGGCCTCGATCTGGTCATGCGTGACATAGACCGTCGTGGTCTTGAGCCGTTCATGCAGCTCCTTGATCTCGGTGCGCATCTGCACGCGCAGCTTCGCGTCGAGATTGGACAGGGGCTCGTCGAACAGGAACACCGCCGGGTCGCGTACGATGGCGCGGCCCATGGCGA
>CAZICN010000456.1:0-2688 GCA_964537655.1 uncultured Aestuariivirga sp. | reverse complement strand
GGCGGGACCGCGCGGAACGCCGTTTTCTATGGCGACAAGGCCATCGACCGCTCGCCCTGCGGCACCGGCACCTCCGCCCGCATGGCGCAGCTTTCAGCCACGGGAAGACTGGCCGACAATGAAAGCTTCGTCCATGAATCGATCATCGGCTCGACCTTCACCGGACGCATCGAAGGCCGCGGCAAGGTCGGCGACCGCGATGCAATCATCCCTTCGATCGAAGGCTGGGCCCGCGTCACCGGATTCAATACCATCTTCCTCGACGACCGCGATCCTTATGTGAAGGGCTTCCAGGTGAATTGAATCCGCCAATCTCCCTCCCCGCGCGTCGCGCGGCGGAGGGAGAATTGCTTCTAGTGACGGCCTCTCTCTGCTTGCTATCGGATCAAGCAAGCTCCTTCACCAGCCCGATGAAGCGTTCGACATCCTGGGGCGGCGTCGCAAAGGAGAGGACGAAGCGCACGAATATCTCATCTTCGCCGACACCGTCGGGGCCGAGCGTGTCCGGCATCCAGTCGTAATAATGGGCGCCTGCCGCCTGCAGCTTGTCATGCAGCGCCCTGGGCAGCACGGCGAAAATTTCGTTGGCGTCCATCGGCAGCGGAATCCTGATGCGCTTGGAGGTCGTGAGCCCCTCGGCGAGACGTTTCGCCAGGCCATTGGCTTGCCGCGCATTCTCGAGCCACAGGTCATTTTCGAGATAGGCCAGCATCTGCGCGCCGAGATAGCGGCTCTTGGAAATGAGCTGGCCGCCGCGCATGCGCCGGTAGAGGAAGTCCTCGGCCAGCGCCAGATCGAAGAAAACGACGGCCTCGAGCAGCATGCCGCCATTCTTGGTGCCGCCGAAGGACATCACATCGACGCCGGCTTTCCAGGTTATTTCGGCGGGCTTGACCTCGAGGCTCGCCACCGCATTGGCGAAGCGCGCGCCGTCGGTGTGCAACTTCATCTTGCGCGACTTGGCGACAGCGGAGATCGCCCCGATCTCCTCCGGCGTATAGACGCGGCCGAGTTCGGTTGAATTGGTGATCGAAACGGCCGACGGCTTCGGGTCATGCTCGCCGCGGATGAAACCCTTGAGCGTCTTGCGGAGGACTTCGGGGGTTAGCTTTCCCTCGATACCAGGGAGACCGATGATCTTGGCGCCGCCAGTGAACATTTCCGGGCTGTTGCATTCATCGACGGCCGTGTGCGCTTCGGCATGGGCGAGCACCGCGCCATAGGGCGGCGCCAGCGCCGAAAGCGCAAGCCCGTTGGCGGCCGTGCCGGTCGTCACCAGGAAGGCGCGGACTTCCTTCTCGAACACCTGCGACAGCCGCTCTTCGGCCCGCTTCGAATAATCGTCATAACCATAGGAAGCGGACGTGCCCTTGTTGGCCGCTTCGATGGCGGCGAGGATCCTGGGGTGGATCCCATAGACATTGTCGGAGGCGAAATTCATGGGCGAGGCCTTTCGGTGAGGAAGTGATGCCTACTCAAGCGCCGCCTGCCTGCCAACCCCTTCCCTTGCGCAATTTTGTTTCGAACTTCGCCGTGGCGCCAATCTTTACTTGCGTCGGGCTCCAATGTCTGAGATAAATAAAAAGGACAGCTATACTGTCCTTTCGCAGTGCAACAAGTTCAGGAACGCCCGGATGATCCGGACCCATGCCGCCACGGCTCTGAACACGACGGCCCGCAAGGCCGCCGACTGCCTGCTTGCGCCCCGAGCTAACACGACGAAAACGAAAAACGATTGAAGCTCCGGGACGACCCTTGAAGGGCGCCGGAGGTTCGATCGAGGCCAGCACGCGGGGAAGCTCGCGAAAGCGCCGACAGCTCGAAACTCCGACGCCCAGGACCACAAAGCCACCGGACGGGTTCATCCTCCCGGCCAGTGGTTATAAAAGCGAACTAGATCGCGCGCCGAGAAACGTGAGAGGCTCGAGGCCATGAGACACGCGACCCATCTTCTTCCCGAAGGCCTGCCCGAGGCGCACGGCCTTTACGATCCGCGTCATGAGCACGACGCCTGCGGCATCGGCCTCATCGCCAGCATCCACAATCTCAAGAGCCACAAGATCATCGCCGACGGCCTGGGTATCCTGCGCAATCTCGAGCACCGCGGCGCGGTCGGCGCCGATCCCAAGGCCGGTGACGGCGCCGGCATCCTCCTGCAGATCCCGCACGACTTCTTCCTCGCCGAAGCCAGGCGCCTCGGCTTCGCCTTGCCCGAGCCGCAGCACTATGCCGTGGGCCAGCTGTTCCTGCCGCGCGAGCCCGTCTACCGCCAGGACATCGAGCGCATCTGGTGGGAGACGGCGCGCGAGGAAGGCCTGAAGGTTCTGGGCTGGCGCGATGTGCCGGTCGATGAGACGGTGCTGGGTCACAGCGTGCGGCCGACCGAGCCGTTCCATCGCCAGCTCTTCATCAGCCGCGGCCCGACCATCCGCGACGAGGCGCATTTCGAGCGAAAGCTCTTCGTCTGCCGCAAGGTGGTGTCGAACCGTGTCCTCGAAGTGCTGGGGCCGAAGGGCCGCGCCTATTATCCGGTCTCGGTGTCGAGCCGCACCATCGTCTACAAGGGCCTCGTCCTCGGCAAGGATCTCGGCCTCTATTACAAGGACCTCGCCGACGAGCGCGTGACCTCGGGCCTCGCCATGGTGCATCAGCGCTTCTCGACCAACACCTTCCCGTCCTGGCCCCTCG
>CAZICN010000455.1:0-2690 GCA_964537655.1 uncultured Aestuariivirga sp. | reverse complement strand
AGACCTTGGTCGCCCGGCAGATGGGCGGCGCCGACCGCGATGAAGGCCTTGCCCTTCCTGACGAGGGGCAGGCTACGGTCCCGCATGGTTATATTGCGCATTGCAAGTATGTGGTGCTCAAATTCCCTCATTGCCGCGAGCTCATCAGGTCTCATTTCGTAGGAGCTATGCTCATAGCTCAAATACAGTCCCAGTCGGCGAGCAAGGTAGATTCGTATATTTGTTTCGAATTCGTCTTCAGGCGCCTCCGCGATCTTTGCGAACAGCAGCATCGTCTTGAACTGAGATTCGAGGGATGTTCCGGCGACGGCTTTTGCCGTTTCATAGCGGGTTTCCAGGCCGATGACCGGCTTGCCCGCCTGACGCGCCCATTTTGCGAGTTCGGCATCGAGAAAGTTCATGCCGAGATAGACGCGCCACGCTTCGCAATTCGGATAGAAAAGAATACTCACCAGGGCGGCCCAGGGCTGCATGCGTTTCACGGCGTTGACTGTGTAGCCGTAGGAGCGAAGTTCGGTTTCCATGAAATCCAGTTCTGATTTGGTCAAGTACTGTTCCCAAGTCTTGTCGTCAGGAAGGTAGATCCATGGAAGTGCGAATAAAATGTTGAAGAAGTCCATCCAGCGTTGGTCGATGCTCCCGTTCTCCACAGCCAAGGTCGTAGATTTGAAGAATGCCTCCTGAACCGGAACGGGGATATTGAGGACACGCGGATCGGTGACATGAATGGTCCCAAACAGCCATGACGGATCGGCAAGGCCGTTACCGTCGATGCGCCAGAGAATGGCTTTGCTATTAGGGACTTCATCGGCGGCAGCCATCCACCGATCATAGTCTTGTGGCTTGTTTGTCTTGAGATCGGCCAAGAGATCGCGCCCGCGACACACTGGTACTTGCGGCGGAAAGTCGTCAGCGTGACTGTCTGATGGCGCGAAGTGGAAAGCGCCGAAAAGGATTGTGGCAAATAGCCAACGTCTGAAAGCTATCAACACTATCATGAAGGGTCCATGGACTTCCCCTTTCTAACAGAAGATTGGGAACGCTGTCACCTCAGACGCGGGGAAGGCGTCCGGGCTGTTGCCGGGCGAGGTCGGATCGACTTGCGTGTCGACCTGCTATTATGCTTCTTATGGCCATGGCTCCACAGCAGCTTGCCATTCCGCGCACAGCCCCCACGCTCACGACCGAACGCCTCACGTTGCGTCCGATCGTTCTCGATGATTTTGGCGACTATGCGAAGCTGATGGCATCTGCGCGCGCAGTCTATATGGGCGGCCCCTTCGATCTTTCGTCTGCCTGGGGCTTGTTCTGTCACGAGGTTGCGCTTTGGCATCTGGCCGGCCATGGCGGATTGTCCATCGCTCTGCGGTCGACGGGAAAATGCATCGGCCAGGTGGGGATAAATCACGGGCCGCTTTTTCCCGAACGCGAGCTGGGATGGCAGCTCTATGAGGACTATGAAGGGCACGGCTATGTAACTGAAGCCGCCAAGACCCTGCTCGCTTGGGCGTTCGACGAGCTCAAGCTTGTCACCCTTGTCAGCTATGTCGATCCGGGCAATGTCCGCTCGATCGCGGTGGCGAAGCGTCTTGGCGGCGTCCTGGATCACGCTGCGCAAAAGCAGGACGAGGGCGATCTCGTCTTTCGTTACGCGCGTTGAAAAAGATCGAACACTCCGCCTCTCAGGCCCTCGGATGCGCCTTGGCATATTGCTCGAGCAGATGGGCGGTGTTGATTTCGGTATAGACCTGCGTGGTCGAGAGCGACGCGTGGCCGAGCAGTTCCTGGATGGTGCGCAGGTCGGCGCCGCCACTGAGGAGATGGCTGGCGAAGGAATGGCGCAACGCATGCGGCGTCGCCGTGTCCGGCAGGCCGAGCGCGCCGCGCAATCTGGCGATCAGCAATTGGATGTTGCGGGCGTTGAGCGGACCACCTTTCTGCCCACGGAACATCGGCGCCCTGGGATCGAGAGAGAAGGGGCAGAGCTTCAGATAGGTGTCGATGGCCTGGCGCGCCACGGGCAGCACCGGGACGATGCGGGTCTTGCCGCCCTTGCCGAGAATGCTCAGCGGATCATGACCGGCGCCATGCGGCGTAAGATCCAGGGCTTCCGAGATGCGCAAGCCGCAGCCATAGAGCAGGGTCAGCACGGCGGCATCCCTGGCGGTGACCCAGGCCGGCGTTTCCGCATCCGCCAGCGCATCCGCCTTGACCAGGTCGCGCGCCGCCGCCGGGGTCAAGGGCTTGGGAACGCCATGCGGGATCTTGGGCGCGCGCAGCACGCTCAGAGCGGCATTGCTCAGGATCTTGCGGCGCTCGAGGAAACGGAAGTAGCTGCGGATGGCGGAGAGCTGGCGCGCCAGGGTGCGGCTGCCGCTGCCGCCATTGCGCCGCCTCGCCATGAAGGCGCGGAAATCGGACGGGGTGAGGCCGGCGAGATCGGCGAGGGTGGGAGCCTCGCCCAGATGCTGGCCGAGAAAACCCATGAACTGGCTGATGTCGCGGCCATAGGCCTCGATCGTATGCGGCGAAGAGCGCCGCTCGGTCCTGAAATAAGCGAGCCAGGCCGCAATGGTCTTCGCCGTCTCCGGCGCGGCATGGAAAAGGGTCAGATCGGGGGCCTCGGCCATGGGCCCGAGACTAGCGCCCAAATGGTTACGAGACCACTATGCCCTCACCATTTCCGTCAT
>CAZICN010000454.1:0-2693 GCA_964537655.1 uncultured Aestuariivirga sp. | reverse complement strand
GTTCACCGGGCAGCCGGTATGACAATAGGGGATGCCGCAATCCATGCAGCGCGCCGCCTGCTTCTCGGTGTCGCGGTCGTCGAGCGGGATGGCGAATTCGCGGAAATGGCGGACGCGGTCGGCAGCCGGCGCGTATTTCTGCTCCTGCCGGTCGATTTCCAGAAAGCCGGTGATCTTGCCCATCGTCTTCTCCTAATGCTTTGCCGCCGCCGGCAGGCCCAGGGCCTTCTCCGCGCGCGCAATCCAGGCCCTTACACCGGGCCGCGCCTCGAGATCGAAGCCGCTTTCATGGGCGAGTCTCGTATAAGCGAGGAGGGCGATGTCGGCGACCGAGAGCGTGTCTCCTGCGTACCAGGTCCTGCCCTTGATCAACTGCTCCATCAGATCGAGCGCCTTCTCGCCGCGCTCGACCCGCATTGGCTCGCGTTGCTCCTTCGTCCGTCCCAGATAGAGCATGTGGAAGCGGCTGGTCGCCACATAGGGCTCGTGGCTGTATTGCTCCCAGAACAGGAGTTCATCGATCTTCGCCTGGGTAAAGGGATCGGCGGGGAGAAGCGCGCTGCCCTGGGCCAGGTAGCGGATGATTGCGTTGGATTGCGCCAGGCAGCGGCCGTCATCGAGCTCGATGACGGGAACCTGGCCCATCGGGCTCTTGCTCAGGAACGTCTCGGTCCGGCTCTCGTTCCTCATGATGTCGATATCGACCCATTGATAAGGGATCTTGAGATAGTCGGCGGTGATGCTGACCTTCTGGCAATTGCCGGAGCCCCTGTCGCCATAGACGCGCATCATGCTCTCCGCTTCACGCCAATGGTCATGCCGTCGCTCGTGGCTTGCGCCTTCTCGAGCTCGCTCAGCGCGCGCGCATATTCGACCGGCATCACCTTCACGAATCTGGGCAGATACTCGCCCCAATGGTCGATGATCTCGCGCGCCCGGCCCGAGCCCGTGTATTTCAGGTGACGGCCGAGCAGGTGCCAGATGCGCTCGGCATCGTGGCGGTCCATATGGGCGGTGACATCGACGAGGCCGTGATGCTCGAGGTCGCCGCCGTGATGGTGCAGGCGCTCGATCGATTCCTCCTCGGCCGGCACCGGCGCCAGGTCGACCATGGCGAGGTTGCAGCGCTGGGCGAAGTCACCCTTCTCATCGAGCACATAGGCGACGCCGCCCGACATGCCGGCGGCAAAATTGCGTCCGGTCTCGCCAATGACCACCACGACGCCGCCGGTCATGTATTCGCAGCCGTGATCGCCGACGCCTTCGACGACGGCGATAGCGCCGGAGTTGCGCACTGCGAAACGCTCGCCGGCGACGCCGCGCAGATAGCATTCGCCGCCGATCGCTCCATAAAGCACCGTATTGCCGGCAATGATGGACTTCTCCGGCGCGAAGCCGATCTTGTCATGCGGCCGCACGATGAGCTTGCCGCCGGAAAGGCCCTTGCCGACATAATCATTGGCCTCGCCGGTGAGCTCGAGCGTCACGCCATGGGCGAGGAAGGCGCCGAAGCTCTGGCCGGCGATGCCGGTGAGCGCGACGCGAATGGTGTCCTCGGGCAGGCCCGAATGGCCGTAGCGCTTCGCAACTTCGCCCGACAACATCGCGCCAATGGTGCGATGGACATTGGTCACCCTGGCCCTGATCTCGACCGGGCCTCCGCCCGCAAGCGCGCCTTGCGCCTCCTCGATCAGCTGAACGTCGAGCGCATCGGAGAGATCATGCTTCGGCGGCTCGTCGCGACGGATCGAGATCTTGCCGATGGTCTGCGGCTTCTCGAAGATACGGGTGAAGTCGAGACCCTTGGCCTTCCAGTGGTCGATGGCCGCGAGCTTGTCGAGATAATCGCTCATGCCGATGAGGTCATCGAAGCGGCGAATGCCCAATCCGGCCATCAACTCGCGCACTTCCTCGGCGACATAGAAGAAATAGTTGATGACATGCTCGGGCTCACCCTTGAAGCGCTTGCGCAGGACCGGGTCCTGCGTGGCGACGCCGACCGGACAGGTGTTGAGATGGCACTTGCGCATCATGATGCAGCCGGCGGCAATGAGGGGGGCGGTCGAGAAACCCATTTCATCGGCACCGAGCAATGCGGCGACGATGACATCGCGGCCGGTGCGGATGCCGCCATCGGCCTGGACGACGATGCGGCCGCGCAGGCGGTTGGTGACCAGCGTCTGCTGGGTTTCGGCGAGGCCGATCTCCCAGGGGCTGCCGGCATGTTTGATCGAGGTCAGCGGAGACGCGCCGGTTCCGCCCTCGAAGCCCGATATGGTGACATGATCGGCGCGCGCCTTGGCGACGCCCGCGGCGACCGTGCCGACGCCCACTTCGGAGACGAGCTTGACCGAGATTGACGCCTGCGGATTGGTGTTGCGCAGGTCGAAGATGAGCTGGGCCAGGTCCTCGATCGAATAGATGTCGTGATGCGGCGGCGGCGAGATGAGACCGACGCCCGGCGTCGAATAACGCACGCGGGCGATGGTGGCGTCGACCTTGTGGCCCGGCAGCTGCCCGCCTTCGCCGGGCTTGGCGCCCTGCGCCATCTTGATCTGGATCTGGTCGGCATTGACCAGATATTCGGTGGTGACGCCGAAGCGGCCGGAGGCGACCTGCTTGATCGCCGAGCGCATGGAATCGCCGGTTTCCAGTGGAATATAGCGCACCGGGTCTTCGCCGCCCTCACCGGT
>CAZICN010000453.1:0-2698 GCA_964537655.1 uncultured Aestuariivirga sp. | reverse complement strand
TCGCGCGCGAAATGCGCTTCCGTCTCGCCGCGCGAGACCACCAGATGCTGGCGCATCAGCGCCGACGCCCAGGCCTGGTCGCCGGCCAGCAGCGCATCGATAATGGCGATGTGTTCCGTCATGGACGCCTTGACCCGTTCCAGGCGCGAATAGCCGAAGAATTCGGCGAGCCGCCGCAGACGGTTCTGCCGCCTTATGATATCGACGATCAGGTCATTATTGCTGCCCCGCGCCAGGGTCTCGTGGAAGGTGGCATCGAGCTCGAAGAGCTCGCGCCAGGGCGAGGAGGGCAGGAGGCCGTCAACTGCCGCTTGCGACTCCGTCCGCAGCCGCTCCAGCGCCGCGCGATCGACCACATAGTCGCGGTCGACGAGCAATGCGGGCTCGAGGAGATAGCGCAGGTGATAGCTCTTCATCATCTGCTCGCTGTCGAATTTCAGCATGATCCAGCCGCGGCCCGGCAAGGGCTCGGCGAGGCCTTCGCGCGCCAGGCGGCGCAACACTTGCAGGATCTCGCCGCGGCCCATGGCGTAGTGGCGCATGAGTGCGCTTTCGGTCGCCGGATCCGGCAACTCGTTGAGGATGATGTCGCGCAGCATCATTCCATAGAGACCGGGCGCCTGTTCGCCGGGTGTCATCGCATCGGTGGCGTGCGGCGGCATCTGCAGGATCGTGTAGCCGCCGAGCTCATGCGGCGCCAGGACGCCTTCGCCGACGAGGTGCTGCAAGGCGGCGCGGATGGGCGTGCGCGATACGCCAAGCTCGCGCGACAGCACGGCCTCGCGCACCCGTGCCGAGCGCTCGACCGTGCGGTTGCGCAGCCATTCGCCGATCCGGCCGACAAGCTCGCTCTGGAGCTCGCTCCGCAGAGGTCCGGTAGATTTTTGGGTTGTTGCCATTTTTTGTACTTTACACCGTAGAAAAGACATTATAGCATGATTTATAAGAAAAGAAATGCCGTTAGAAGCATTTAAATGCAAACAGGGAGTGCGATTCCGGGATGAGGCACGTCTCCGAACATGAATTGCTGCGCGTCGATAGCGCGCGCAAATCCTTTCGGACGCCGGAAAGCGGTGTGGTGACGCCTCTCGATGGCATCACCCTGTCGGTCCGCAGCAACGAGTTCCTCACCCTTCTCGGTCCCTCGGGTTGCGGCAAAACCACGCTGCTCAAGACCATTGCCGGTTTCGAGGAACTGGATGAAGGCGAGATCTATCTCGAGGGTCGCGCCATGAGCCAGGTTCCGGCGCATCGCCGGCCCTTCAACACGGTGTTCCAGAATTACGCCCTGTTCCCGCATATGACGGTGGCCGGCAATGTCGGCTATGGGCTCCAGGTCGCGGGAGTGGCGCGTGCCGAGGAAGAGACACGCGTCGCCGAAACCTTGCGCCTGGTCGGCCTCACCGGGCTCGAGCGCCGCCGGCCGTCGCAATTGTCGGGCGGCCAGCAGCAGCGCGTGGCCCTGGCGCGCGCGCTCATCAACCGGCCGCGCGTGCTGCTTCTCGATGAATCGCTCTCGGCCCTCGACCGGAAGCTGCGCCAGTCGATGCAGATCGAGCTGAAGAACCTGCAGAACACGGTCGGCATCACTTTCGTCTTCGTCACCCATGATCAGGAGGAGGCCCTGACCATGTCGGACCGCATCGCGGTCATGGACAAGGGCCGCATCCTGCAACTCGGCACGCCGACCGAAATCTACGATACGCCGGCCAACCGCTTCGTCGCGGGCTTCATCGGCACCAGCAATATCTTCACCGGCAGACTCAACCGCAAGCGTGGCGGCTGCACCGTCACCATTGCCGGCGGCCCCGACATTCATGCGACGGGTGACGGCTTCGCGGATGGCGAAGAGGCCGATGTCATGCTGCGGCCGGAACACTTTGCGCTGGTGCCGGGCAAGGACGGCAAGAGCGGCAGCCTCGCCGCGACGATCGAGAATGTCGTCTTCGTCGGAACCGACCTGCATCTCCATGGCCGCCTCGCCAATGGAATGAAGGTTTCGGCCCTGCAGCGCCACGCCCGTGGCGCCACGGGCCGCAGTCTGGCGCCGGGTGAGACGGTGACGCTGCATTATCCGGCATCCGCACCCCATCTCATGAAGCGGGGAGAGGCATGATGACGGGACCGAGCGCCATGGCCGGCCAGCGCCGCAGGGCTCTTCTGGTTCTGCTCTCGCCGGTGACGCTGCTTCTTGGTGGTTTCTTCCTGATACCGCTCGGCATCATGGTGGTCTACAGCGTCCTCGAGCCCGGCCTCTATGGCGGCGTCGTCTGGTCGTTCTATCCCTACAATTACGGCCGCATTTTCGGCTGGCCGCTGGGCGCCGGCGAGGAATTCGAGCCGCTCTATATCCAGATCATCCTGAACTCGCTCTACTATGCCGTCATCACCGTCGTCGTCTCGCTCATCGTCTGCTATCCGGTGGCCTTCTGGGTAAGCCGCATGGGACCCATGGCGAAGAACCTCGTCCTCTTCGCCATCACGCTGCCTTTCTTCGCCAATCTCCTGGTGCGCATCTATGCTTGGCTCCTCCTGCTGCGGCCGACGGGCGCCGTCAACACGGTGCTGATGTCGCTCGGCATCATCGATCAGCCGCTCAACATGATCTTCACCGAATTCGCGGTCATCGTCGGCCTCGTCTATGTGCTCATCCCCTTCATGTTCCTGCCCATCTATGCGAGCGTCGAGCGGCTCGACT
>CAZICN010000452.1:0-2708 GCA_964537655.1 uncultured Aestuariivirga sp. | reverse complement strand
CCGCAGGCGGGAGAAGGGGAGACGCATCGCAGCGCTCTCGATGAATCGCCCGCCCGCAGGCCCAATAACGGCCTGCCTCAATAGATCGCCGGTTCCGTGACGGCCGCGCCGAAGCGGGTTTCGAGGAAATCGAAGTCGCATCCGCGATGCGCCTGCGTCATGTGCCGGCCGGCGAGCCAGCCGAAGCCGCGTTCATAGCGGGGCGGTGGTGCTCGCCAGCGTGACCGCCGCCGGGCGAGCACGTCGTCCGCCACGTCGAGCGCGATGTGTCTTCGCGCCACATCGAGCGCCACGACATCGCCGGTCTCGACCAGCGCCAGCGTGCCGCCGATATAGGCCTCGGGCGAGACATGCAGCACGCAGGCGCCATAACTCGTGCCCGACATGCGGGCATCCGAAATGCGCAGCATGTCGCGCACCCCGGCTTTGACCAGTTTCTTCGGGATCGGCAGCATGCCCCATTCGGGCATGCCGGGCCCGCCGAGGGGACCGGCGTTCCTGAGCACCATCACATGATCGGGCGTGACGTCGAGATCGTCGCGTTCGACGGCCGTCTTCATCTCGGCATAGCTGTCGAAGACGATGGCCGGCCCGCGATGCTTCAGCAGGCGCGGCTCCGCCGCCGCGGGCTTCATGACGCAGCCATCGGGCGCGAGATTGCCGCGCAGCACCGCCGTGGCGCCGTCCGCGGAGATCGCCTGGTCGAGCGGGCGGATGACGTCGTCAGTATATATGTCGGCCTTGGCCGAAGTCTCGACGATCGGCCGCCCCGTCACCGTGATCGCGGCCGGGTCGAGATGTGGAAGCAGCCGCCGGAGCACCGCTCTGAGGCCTCCGGCATAGAAGAAATCCTCCATGAGATAGGTCGTGCCCGACGGCCTGATATTGGCGATCACCGGGATGCGGCGCGACAGCGCGTCGAAATCATCGAGGCCATAGGCGACGCCGGCGCGCCCGGCCATGGCGATGGCATGGATGATCGCATTGGTCGAGCCACCGATCGCCATCTGCACCATCGTCGCGTGGTCGAAGGCCTCGCGGGTCAGGATCTTGTCCGGCGTGAGGTCCTCCCACACCATCTCGACGGCGCGCCGCCCCGATGCCGCCGCCATGCGCTGATGGGCGGAATCGGCGGCGGGGATGGAGCTGGCGCCCGGCAGGGTCAGGCCCAGCGCCTCGGCGAAAGCGGTCATCGTGCTGGCGGTGCCCATGGTCATGCAATGGCCGTAGGAGCGCGCGATGCCGCTCTCCATGTCCTGCCAGTCCGCACCGCTGATCCGGCCGGCGCGCCTTTCGTCCCAATATTTCCACACATCGGATCCCGAGCCGAGCGTTTCGCCGCGCCAGTGGCCGCGCAGCATCGGACCGGCGGGCACGAAGATGGCCGGAAGCCCGGCCGAGGTGGCGCCCATGATGAGCGCCGGCGTGGTCTTGTCGCAACCGCCCATCAGCACGACGCCGTCGAGCGGATGACTGCGGATCAGTTCCTCGCATTCGATCGCCAGCAGGTTGCGGTAGAGCATGGTCGTCGGCTTGACGAAGGGCTCGCTCAGGCTGAGCGCCGGCAATTCGATCGGCATGCCGCCCGCCTGCAGGACGCCGCGCTTGACCCATTGCACCCGGTCGGGGAAATGCGCATGGCACGGATTGATGTCGGACCAGGTGTTGATGATGCCGATGACCGGCCGGTCCCAGTCGACCGTGTCGTATCCCATCTGGCGCGCCCGCGAGCGGTGGCCGAAGGCTCTCAGGTCGTCGACTCCGAACCAGCGCCGGCTGCGCAGCTCGGCGAGTGTCTTGCGCGCTTGCGTCATGGGTTCTCCTTGCCGTCACTTCACCGGCAGCGCATGCGAGCGCTTCACTTCGCCGAGCGCGAAGCTCGATTCGATCGAGGCGACGCCGTCGAGCCGGGTGAGTTTCTCCTTGAGGAAGCGCTCATAGGCTTCGAGATCGCTCACCACGATGCGCATGAGATAGTCGCGCTGTCCGGTCATGAGAAAGCAGTCGACGACTTCCGGCCAGCGCTGGATCGCCTGGGCGAAGCGGTCGAGTTCTTCCTCGCGCTGGCGCTCGAGCTTGATCGAGGCGAAGACGCTGATCGGCAGGCCGACCTTGGCGGGATCGATGACGGCGGCATAGCCTTTGATGATCCGGGCCTTCTCCAGGTTGCGCACCCTTCGCGCGCAAGGCGAGGCCGAAAGCCCGACCTTTCCGGCGAGTTCCTGGATCGGCAGACGGCCGTCGATTTGCAGGGCCCGCACGATCCTGAGGTCGATGTCGTCCAGTTTCGGCATTGGTGGAATCAGCCAATTTGATGATAATTCATGGATAGTATCGCCAGAATTCTCCAGAAATCAAAGGAGAATTGGCAAAATCCGCTTCCCGGAACTTGCTAGGTTGAGCCATGGCTGACCCGCGAATTCCTCTCCTGTCCGATCTCGAGCGCAAGGTCCTGTGGCTCGCCACCTGGACGATCCACAACGCCAACAACATAAGGCCGAAGACCGACGGCCTGAAGGTCGGCGGCCACCAGGCGTCCTCGGCGTCGCTTGCCACCATCATGACGGCGCTCTATTTCGCCGTGCTGCGGCCGCAGGACCGTGTGGCGGTGAAGCCGCATGCGAGCCCGGTGTTTCACGCCATCCAGTATCTGTTCGGCAACCAGTCGCGCGACAAGCTGGAAGCCTTCCGCGCCTGGCATGGCGCCC
>CAZICN010000451.1:0-2710 GCA_964537655.1 uncultured Aestuariivirga sp. | reverse complement strand
GGGGATGACGCTCTGACCGCCCAGCACCTTGGCCTCGGCGATGGCGCCGACCGCAAGGACGAAAGTCAGCAGGAGGCCGATCATGATGCCGGGCATGGACAGGGGCAATTCCACCTCGCGGAAGACCTGCCAGCGCGAGGCGCCGAGATCGCGCGCCGCCTCGCGCGTCTCGTTCGGCACCATGGAGACGCCGAGCGTCATCGGGAACAGCATGAAGGGCAAATAGACATAGACCATGCCGAGCAGCACCATGCCGGGGGTGAACAGCCAGCTGTCGGGCTCGACGCCGAACCAGGATTTGAGCGTTCCGAGCAGCACGCCGTTCTTGATGAAGAACAGGATCCAGCCATAGAGGCGGACATTCTCCGAGACGAAGAGCGGGATGGTGAAGAGCAGCGTCAGGACCGGCGACCAGCGGCCGAAGACGCGCGACAGGCCATAGGCGATCGGGTAGCAGATCACCGCCAGTATGCCGACGGTGAGGGCGGCGAAGAGCAGCGACCAAGTGAAGGAGATGTAGCTGTTGCCGGTGAAAACCTCGGCATAGTTGACGAGCGTCGGCGTGTGGATGAGGCCGAAGGAGCGCGGCGGCATGAAACTATAGGCGACCACCGCCAGGAGCGGCGCGGCGAAGCCCAATGCCAGGAACAGGATCAGCGGGAACGCGTTCCGCGCCCCTTGCGACAGGCCCTTGCCGCTCTCGTGCAAGGCAGCCATCAGCCGGTCACCAGGATCGAATCCGTCGCATCCCAGCCGATCAGCACGGCCTGGTCGCGACGGAGGCTGGACGATTGCTGGCGCAGCTTCTCGACGATGAAGACGCTCTCGCCGACGCGGACCTGGTACTGGATGCGCGAGCCCAGCGCATATTCGTTGTAGAGCTTGCCCTCGAGCACGTTGTCGGCGTCCTTCGCCTTGTCGACGAAGCGGATGAATTCCGGCCGGATCACCAGATGGCCCTGGCTGAAGGCTTCGGGAATGGCGGCGACGGTGAAGGCCTTGTCGAAAGTATCGGCGGTGATCTTGCGGCTGCCGTTCATGCTGACCGGGATGACATTGACGTCGCCCATGAACTCGGAAACGAACTTGTCCTTGGGCGCCGAATAGATCTCGTTCGGCGTTCCGACCTGGACCAGCTTGCCGGCGCGCATGACGCCGATCCGGTCCGACATCACCATCGCCTCCTCGAGCGAGTGGGTGATGTAGACGAAGGTCTTGCCGGTCTCGCGATGGATGTCCTTGAGCTCTTTCTCCAGCGTCTTGCGCAGCTTGTAGTCGATGGCCGACAGAGGCTCGTCGAAGAACAGGATCTTGGGATCGAAGGCCAGCGCCCGGGCCAGAGCGACGCGCTGGCGCTCACCGCCCGAGCAGCGCAGGACGGACTTGCCGTAGTAATTCTGCGGCAGCCGAAGCTGGTCGAGCAGGGCAAGGGCGCGCGCCTTGCGGCTCGCCGGATCGACACCCTTGATCTTGAGCGGGAACTCGATGTTCTCGCCGACGGTGCGATGCGGGAACAGGGCGAGCGACTGGAAGACCATGCAGGTCGGGCGCTTGTTGGCCGGGAGATCGTTGATGCGGGCGCCGGAGAGGACGATGTCGCCGCCGGTCGCCTGCTCCATGCCGGCCAGCATGCGGATGAGCGTCGTCTTTCCCGACCCGGAGGGGCCGACGATGGTGAAGAACTCGCCCTCGGCGATATCGAGGTCGATGCCGTCGACCGCGTTGAAGCTGCCGAAGGACTTGGTGAGCGACTTGAGCTGCAGAATAGGCGGGCGCTTTGACATGCAATCCTTGCAATCGATCAAGAGTTGGCCCCTCCGGCAGCCGCCGGAGGGGCCCTAACCATCGTGACGCTCTCGGCTCAGCCGGCGGAAGCTTCCTTCTTCGCCGTGGTCATGATGTCGAGCAGCTTGTCATAGTCGGGGACGATGTCGTACTCGGCCGAGCGCGCCATTTCCTCCTCGAGCGAATCCCACTGGATGGCGTCGAGTTCGTCCACGGTGAACAGGTCGAAGGTCTCCTTGTTGCCCATCTGGGCCACCGGGTTGAACGTGCCCTCGGCGAAGGCGACCGTGTGGGCGATCTTGGGATCCTGCACATAATGCAGGAAGTCGGTGGCGAGCGGCGAAAGCTCCGGATTGTTGACCGTCGAGGTGATCTCGATCCAGGCGATGCCGCCCTTGCCGTCGGCCATCGGGCCCGATTTGGGCGTGATGCCACGGATGTTCTTGTTGCCGTCGGCGCGGGCGGGCGATGCCGAGTAGGTGCCGCCGGTCAGGTGGAAGTCGATTTCGCCCGAGACCAGCGACTGGTTCATGGTCGCGATATCGCCGACGAGCTTGGCGCCCTTGAAGACGCGCTTCGCCGTCTCGGTGAATTTCTCGACCTCATCGTCGGAATGCACCTTGAACGGATCGAAGCCGGCAATGCAGCAGATGTTGAAGACATTCCAGTCGTCGGATTCGAGGATACCGTATTTCTTGTCGTTGGCCGGATCGTTCCACAGGTTCCAGCCCTGGTCCTCGGCCGCCTCGCGGCTGACCTTGTCGGTGTTGACGACGAAGGAATAGGGCCCGAAGCGCTGCGCCATGCCGATCAGCTGCTCGCCCTTCTCGTCCATCGCCCAGCGGTAGGGCGCCTTGAACTCGGGCATCATCTTGTCGAAATAGGGTTCGAAGGCGGCGCGGTCGAGCGGCCTGATCAGGTTTTC
>CAZICN010000450.1:0-2716 GCA_964537655.1 uncultured Aestuariivirga sp. | reverse complement strand
CGTCGACAACATCGACCAGACCCTGCAAAACCTCCGCCAGCACGGCGCGCAACTCGTAGGCGAAGTCGTCCAGTACAAGGAAGCCTACCGCCTCTGCTACATCCGCGGACCCGAAGGCCTGTGGGAAGCGAAGAGGCTCTGGCGCCTGCCCGGCACGCCTCATCATGCCCTCATGGCCCCTGATGGCACTATCGGCTTGCACGGATCATTCGGCTCCGTGCTTTATAAACCTGACGACACACTTGAATGGCTTGCCTGCGGACAGTCCTACAGCTGCCGGCGATAAGATGAGCACCTTGGCTCCATTTTGCTGTCCACCGGCCCTGATGGGCAGGCTCGTCGGTTTTCTGGGGCTTATCGCTCTACCCATTGCTTTTGTGAGTGATGCAGCCCGCGCGGACAATGCCTCCGATTGCTGGGCAGGGAAGCGCAAAACAGACCTGCGGACAGGGGAGATTCGTTTTGAATGCATGAAGGAACCGGAAGATTCTCTGAAGCGTACACGCCTGGCGTTGATCGGAGAGCTTGGGGCGGCGGGCCGGAAAGAAGCCCCCTATGTTGTTGAAAGGCTAACGGATGAGGATTGGGACGTGCGTGCCGCGGCGGCGCGAACGCTGGGATTGATCGGCCATGCGGACGCCGCTCCACAGCTTGCTGCCGCCATCACGCCCCATGACTGGCAACTGACCTTGGAAGCGATGGTCAGCCTCGCCAAACTGAAGGCGCCGCAAACGGATGCCGTGCTCAAGAACATCGCCAGTAGCTATTGGCTGCCGAGCATTGCCGAAACGGCAAACGATATTGCCGCAGGGCATTTGCCTTCCATCCCCTCATTTCAACACTCCCAAGGCTATTGCAACGCCATTGCCGACCAGGCACTGATCCCGAAATGCCCCTCTCCCAACGCGACAGACGACAACCGCTACGACGTCGAAATGCGCGCCTATCGTCAGGCCTTCTGGCAGGAGTTCTACGGGCGGCCGAGCCTGAAGGGCGCGAGCAAGGCTCCCCTCGCCCTCGATCTGGCGGACGGAAAGCTCGTCGGCACGAACCATGGCGAATGGGGAGGGGAGCTCGGCTTCGTCAATGACGAGGTTGCCCAGACCATCATCGACGACAATATACTCGCCCTTGTAAAACGAGGCGATCGCATATTTGCGGTGAGCGGTTTGATCGGGCGGGCGAAAGGCGACTATCTCTGGGAAGTCTTGAAAACGGCCGATGGAAAATGGTCGGCTCGGAGGCTGTGGCGATTGCCGGGGCCGCCGAATGAGGTCGTAGCTGCTCCGGACGGTACCATCGGTTTCCTTGGAGAATTCGGCTCGGTTTTGTATAGAACCAATGACACACTCCAGTGGCTTGCTTGCGGGCCATCCGACATGTGTCGCAGGTAGGAGAACCATGACGTCCATCACTGGCTACCACGCTCACGTCTACTATGATCCGGCGCGCAAGGCGGACGCGCAGCGCCTGTGCGAAACCTTGCGTGACCGCTTCGGACTACCCATGGGCCGCATGCATGACGCAGCCGTAGGCCCGCATCCGCGCGGCTCCTGCCAGCTCACCGTGACGCCGGAAAATTTCTCGGACGTGATCCAGTGGCTGGTCGCCAATCGCGACGGCTTCACCATCTTCGCCCACGCCCTTTCGGGCGATGAGATCAAGGACCATACCGACCATGTGATCTGGTTAGGGCCGTCCGAGCCGCTCGATCTTTCCATGCTCTGACCGGCGGACATCGCCCAGCCCGATATCGCGCAGCATGCGCTCACTCAGCTGATCCGTTCGCGCGACGCGGTGCCCGCGCCTGAGCAAGGCGAGCCACTTCCACAATCCGGATATCTCCGCCGCATCCGTCCTGGTCGTCGTCCTGAGATACCGGCCCATCGTGAAACCTCGCTCGATTTCGTGCTAGATTGCATGGAAGGCCCGCCGGCGACTGTGATCTGGATCACAGTATTGCGCCGCCGGACCGGCCAGAAAGCCAACGCCATGCTCAAGACCGATCCCGTCTTCACCATCATCGCCAGGACAGAGCCGTTTTCCGAGCTCACCAGCCCGCATATGCAGGCGCTGGCCGGGCTCTGCCGCATGCGCCGCTATGGCAAGAGCGAAACGATCTTCCGCATGGGTGAAGCGGGGGACGCGCTTTATGGCATCAAGAGCGGGCGGGTGCGCACCACCATCCTCTCGCCCGATGGCCGCGAGATGACGCTCAACCTCTTCGGGCCGCAGGCAACTTTCGGCGTGGTCGGCTTCCTCGATGGCGGTCCGCGCATGGCGACCGCGCAGGCGCTCGAGCCCTCGGAGATCTTCCGCCTGCCGCGCCCCGAATTCCTCGCCTTCATCAAGGCGCATCCCGAAGTGGCGGTGCATGTGATCGGCTATCTGTGCGGCAAGCTGCGTTCGATCAAGGAGCGGATTGGCGAGACGGCCCTGCTGCCGCTGGCGGCGAGCCTCGCCCACCGGCTGCTCACCCTTGCCGAGGAATTCGGCGATGACATTCCCGCTTCGCAGGAGCAACTGGCGAGCTTCGTCAGCGCCAGCCGCGAGGGTGTCAACCGGCAATTGCAATCCTGGAAGAAACAGAAGATCGTCTCGCTGCACCGCGGTGGCCTGCGCATCCTCGACCTCGCCCGGCTCGAACAGGAAGCGACTGTGCTCGGCGCCTGAGCGCTATCCAAGCCGGCACACGAATTCCTCGAACTTCCCATTG
>CAZICN010000449.1:1160-2730 GCA_964537655.1 uncultured Aestuariivirga sp. | reverse complement strand
GAGCTGCGGCACGCCGACGCCCGCGACGATGCGCGTGGTGCAGATCGAGCCCGGGCCGATGCCGATCTTGACCGCATCGGCGCCGGCATCGATGAGGGCCGACGTCGCGTCCGCCGTCGCCACATTGCCGGCGATGATCTGCACCTTGTTGGAGAGCTTCTTGATGCGCTTCACCTGGTCGATCACATGCACCGAATGACCATGCGCGGTGTCGACCACGACGAGATCGACGCCGGCATCGATGAGGAGTTCGGCGCGGACGAAGCCCTTGTCGCCGGTGCCGGTCGCGGCGGCGACCCGCAGGCGCCCCTGCTCGTCCTTTGCGGCGTGGGGATGATGCGCCGCCTTCTCCATGTCGGTGACGGTGATGAGGCCAACGCATTTGTAGCTCTCGTCGACGACGATCAGCTTCTCGATGCGGTATTTGTGCAGGAGCCGGCGCGCTTCCTCGCGGTCGACGCCTTCGCGCACGGTGACGAGATTGTCCTTGGTCATCAGCTCCGCGACCCTGGTTCTGGGATCGGTGGCGAAGCGCACGTCGCGGTTGGTGATGATGCCGACCAGCTTCCCCGAGCCTGAGACGACCGGGATGCCCGAGATCTGATGCTGCTCCTTGAGGCGGATGAGATCGCCCAATGTCGCCTCGGGGCTGATGGTGATCGGGTTGACGACCATGCCCGATTCGAAGCGTTTCACCTGGCGCACCTGCTCGGCCTGCTGGTCGGGCTCGAGATTCTTGTGAATGACGCCGAGGCCGCCGGCCTGCGCCATGGCGATGGCGAGGCGGGCCTCGGTCACCGTGTCCATGGCGGCCGAGATGATCGGGATCGAAAGCTGGATGTCGCGGGTGATGCGGGTTCTGGTCGAGACCTCGCCCGGCAGGACAGCGGATGCGCCGGGCTTCATCAGCACATCGTCGAAGGTCAAATATTCCGGGATCTGGCGAATGGCCATTGGCCAACCTCCGTGAAAGCACGCGCCGCGTGCGAAGAGACTCGATCTGGGTTGGCGGTGGCTTCTAACACCCAGTTCCATCCGCAAGCAAGCGGCAAAGCCGCGCCACGCCACGCCCCGCCGCCCTGCCATCTTATGTCGTTGTTTATGCGGGGCATTATCGCCCATCGGCCGGACACATTTTGTCACACGGCCCTGACGACGGAATTGCCGGCGGGTGCGCGTCTTTAGGGTTAAGTCCGCGACCGGGGGCAGCCCGTTGCCGGATGGATGGACCGGCCCGCGGGCGAATGACCGCGGGCCATGTGAAGGAACGAAGGCCGGCGATGGACATTGGTGTCACTGAATCGCTCCGGCGTCGAAGGAGCTCTCCGATGACCTACAAACCTCTTGCCCTGGCCGCGGCGGCGCTTGTCGCGGGCTTCCTCAGCCTCGGCGGCGCCGGGGCCGCGAATGTGATGAGCGGCGGCGCCACGGCGCCCGGCCTCGCCACGTCGCAGGATGCGAATGTCCAGCAGGTCTCGCATCGCAAGAAATGGCGCCATTGGCGCGGCAATGGCAATGACAACCGGCGCTGGCGGCATCGCCGTCACGGCGGCAGCGCTGTCTGGCTGGG
>CAZICN010000449.1:0-1060 GCA_964537655.1 uncultured Aestuariivirga sp. | reverse complement strand
CCTATTACGCGCCCTACTATGCGCAGCCCACTTATTATCCGCGCGCCCGCGGCAGCCGGCATGTGCGCTGGTGCCTGGAGCGCTACCGCTCCTATGACATGCGCAGCAATACCTTCATGGGGTTCGATGGCGACCGCCATCGCTGCAGAAGCCCGTACCGCACTTGACGGCAGTTGCGGTTTTGTGAAAGCGGGGCCGTGATGGCCCCGTTTTCATTTTCCCCAAGCCCGGGGAAAGTGGCGAGTAATCCTTCCCCACAAGGGGGAAGGATGAACAGCGCTATGGGTTGCCGTCCACCGGCCTGAACCCCAGCGCCAGGACGAACAGCTCGGCCGAATCCTCGCGGCTGGCGCCCGGCTTCACGTGGCGCACCGTCTCGAAATGCTGCTTCATCGCCTTCAGCATCTCACCCTCGGTGCCGCCGCGCAGCACCTTGGCGAGGAACGTGCCGCCGGGCTTCAGCACATCCCTGGCGAATTCGAACCCGGCCTCGGCGAGCGCCATGATCTTCAGGTGATCGGTCTGGCGGTGGCCCGTCGCATGCGCCGCCATGTCCGACATCACGACATCGGCCTTCTCGCCGCCCAGCGCCTCGATGAGGAGTGCCGGCGCATCGTCGTCGAGGAAATCCTTGTGGAAGATGGTGACGGCCGGAATGGCGTCCATGCCGTGCATGTCGATGGCGATGACGCGGCCCTTGCCTTCCTTGGCCTTCACGCGCTCGACCGCGACCTGCGACCAGCCGCCGGGAGCCGCACCCAGATCGACGACGCGGGCGCCGGGTTTCAGGAAACGGAACTTGTCGTCGATCTCGGAGAGCTTGAAGGCGGCGCGCGAGCGATAGCCGAGGCGGCGCGCCTCGGCGACATAGGGATCGTTGAGCTGGCGCTCGAGCCAGATCTTCTGCGACACGGTGCGGCCCTTGCCGGTCTTCACCCTGACCTTCAGCCGGCGCGCATTCTTGATCGAGGTGCCACCCGGACGGGTCATGCTGCGGTTCCGTAAGTGCCGTCGGTTTTCATCATCAGCGTCAGGATCCCTTCGCGCAGCCCGCGGTCGG
>CAZICN010000448.1:0-2742 GCA_964537655.1 uncultured Aestuariivirga sp. | reverse complement strand
GTTCGCTCGGAAGGCGCGGCGATATGATGCGAACTTCGGATTCGGGACACTAGCGTCGCGGCATGCTGACCGACCTTCTCGCCGTTGCGAGCCTCACGGTGCTGATCATGATCACGCCCGGGGCCGACTTGGCGCTGGTGACGCGCAACACGGTTCTGGGCGGCAGGAATGCCGGCGGCTGGACCAGCGCCGGAATCCTGACCGGCAATCTCGTCCACCTCACCTATTGCCTGCTCGGCGTCGGCTGGATCGCCACCAGCGCCTTAGCCTTCACGATCCTCAAGCTCGCCGGCGGTGCCTATCTGATCTTTCTCGGGTTCCAGAGCCTGCGCCAGGCTTCGCACCCGCCCGAGGCGACCGAGACGCCGGCACGGCGCAGCGGGACATGGTGGGTGCAGGGCCTGATGAACAACCTGCTCAACCCCAAAGGTCCCCTGTTCTATCTGGGAGTGCTCGCGGTGTTCGTGCGCCCGGATTCGACAGTGGTCTATCTGGCCCTGCTCATCCTCACGACGATCGGCATCAGCGCCGCCTTCTGGGTGTTGTTCGTCTATGTGCTGCAGATCTCGAGCGTGCGCAAAAGGCTCCTGGCGGCGGGGCGATGGATAAACCTGCTGTTCGGGGCGGTGCTGATCGCCCTCGGCGTTCGATTGTGGCTTGCGAGCGCGTGATCGCGCGCGCTGTCATCACTGGCCCGGCTCGCCATTACCCGACAGGACGAGGGCGGAGCCGCGCAAGGCGTTGCGAAAAGCGTCGTCGAAATTGACGTCGGTAACCCGCCAGTCATGCGTCTTCCCGGCTTCGAGGAGCCGCCAGTCGGCCGCCCAGCCCAGCGTGCTCTTGTTCCAGACGAGCTTTCCGGTGAGAGCGAGATCGGCCCCCAGGGCCTTCGCCAGCCGGTCGAGCGTCTCCGGCTCGGCCGAGGAAAGATTGCCGGCCGTGATCCCTTCCCTCGCAAGATCGGCCTCGCTCGGCAATGTGACCGGCATGCCGGTCTGCCAGGACACAGCTTCTAGCGAGTCCCGCTGATCCCGGCCGAAGGCACCATCGCTCGCCAGCGCATAGGCATTGGAGGCATTGTCGACGACGAGGAACAAGGCAAGCTGCGGGCGTTGGCCGGCCCATGGCTTGCTCCCCAACCGTGCCAGTGCCGCATCGACCATTTTCGGATCGAAGGTCACGGTCAGAAAATACGGCCGGTCGCGCGTCCCCTGCTCATCATGGATCTGCCTGCCGGCCAGACGGTCGCGGAAGCTGTATTCGGTGGCGAGCAGCGTCGCGGCGGCGGCGACTTCCTTGGCGCGGGGATCACGCAGAAGCCGGGCGTCGCCCGACACTTTGGCGAGCACGTCGAGGAGACAGCCGGGCACGGCGGGAAGGCGGGTTTCATCGCGAATGCCGGTCACCAGAGTGCGGCCGCGGTAGAGGTCGCTCTCCATGTCCGCAGCCGATGCGGCGCCGTCCATCATCAGTATGAAGAGCAACACATAGCCAATGGGCCGCATGAGCACCTCCTAGCTAAAAGGCGTCCAGATCACCTGATCGATGCGCGACGCCCCCGTCGCCAGCATGACAAGGCGGTCGAGGCCGAGCGCCACGCCCGATGCCTCTGGCATATGCCGCAGGGCCTCGAGGAATGCCTCATCGATCGGATAGCGCTCGCCATAGAGCTTCTGCTTCAGAGCCATGTCGGCCTCGAAGCGGCGGCGCTGCTCGACGGGATCGGTCAATTCGCCAAAGCCATTGGCGAGTTCGACGCCCGAGGCATAGAGCTCGAAGCGCTCGGCGATGCGCGGGTCACGCGGGCTCACGCGCGCCAGGGCCGCCTCGACGGCCGGATATTCGAAGAGGACGGTCGGTCGGCCCTGCCCCAGCCTCGGCTCGACCCGCTCGACCAGGATGCGGCTGAAGATGTCTGACCAGGAGTCGTCGGCAGCGAAGGCAATGCCCTGCGCGCGGGCCTGGCTGGCCAGTTTCTCTCTATCCGCGCCAGCGGCCTTCAGCGTCGCCAGGAGGTCGATCGCCGCATGACGCGAGAAAGCCTCGGCGACGCTCAGGCGCTCGGGCTCGACCAAGGGATCGCAGACCACGCCACGCCAGGACAACGCCCCGCCGGTCACTCGCGCGGCGATGCGCAGGAGCTCGACCGTGTCGGCAATGATCCGCTCATAAGGCTCGTTCGCCCGATACCATTCGAGCATGGTGAATTCCGGCGCGTGGAGGGCCGTGCGCTCGCGATTGCGGAAGCAGTGGACCAGGCTGAAAATCCGGGTCTCGCCGGCGGCCAGAAGCTTCTTGCAGGCGAATTCGGGCGAGGTGTGAAGATAGCGGGGCTCGCTCGAGCCGTCGGGATGGATGATGTTTGTCGCGAAGGCATGGAGATGGGTCTCGTTGCCGGGCGAGACCTGGAGGGCCCCGCAATCGACCTCGACAAAGCCTTCCGCCTCGAACCAGCGCCGGATCGCCGTCAGGATGCGGCCCCTGGCGGCCAGGAAGGGCTTGCGGTCGGCATGGATATCGGGGCGCCACCAGGGCGGATTCGGGCTCAAAAGCGGGAACTCCGGCAGGGCTTGGCTTATGGCATCGCGGCTGCTAATACCCGCCCAACCCAATTCATCAAAGCATTAGTTTATAGAGAGATTTCGTGGCCAAGATCATCGCAAGCGCCGTGCGCAAAGGCAATGTCATCGAACATGAGGATGGCAAGCTCTATGTCGTCCTGAAAGCCGAAAGTTTCCATCC
>CAZICN010000447.1:0-2760 GCA_964537655.1 uncultured Aestuariivirga sp. | reverse complement strand
CTCTCGCGGAGCTCCTCGGGCCCGCTCACGATGTGCGGGCTGCCGACGGTGCCGAAGGTCATGGCATTGCCGCCGACCGCGAAGCTGGTCTCGGGATTGCGGCCGTGCAGGATGAAGTCCTCGGGCGCGGACGCTATCAGTTCCTCGATCATGTGGCGGTCGAAGCGCACCCGCTCGCCCTCGATCCGGGCGCCGGCCTGCTTCAGGAGATCGCGCGCCTCGGGCAGCATGAAATCCATGCCGATCTCCTCCAGCACGGTGAGCGAGGCCGCATGGATGGCCTCGACCTCATCGGCGGAAATGATCGCCATGGCCGGGAAGCGCCGCTGGCATTTGCGGCGCGGCAACTGCGCGATCGCGCGCGCCGCATGGCCGGCATCGCCACCACGGCGGCCCTCGCGGCGGCGGCGATGCGCGGTGCCTGAGGTTTCGAGAGATGTTTCGGTCATCGGATGGTCTGTCATGGCATCACCGGTAGGCGGCGAGATTGGGGTCGGCGGCGACCTGCTTCATCAGCCAGTCCTCGAAGCGCTTGATCTTCGGCTTGAGCTTGTCCTCGGGCTTGCAGGCGAACTGCCAGCGATGGCGATGCGGCACCAGAAGCGGGAAGGGCTGCACCAGCCGGCCCATGCGGATCTCATCGGTGGCGAAGGGGCCAATGGTCATGGCGAGCCCCCTGCCGTCGATCGCGGCCTCCTGCGCCAGGATATAGCTGTCGAAGGCCAGGCGGTCGGAAAGCTCGATGTTCCTGACGCCCGCCCCTTCGAGCCACAACCGCCAGTCCTCCTCGGCGGTATAGACATAGAGCAGCTTGTGCTTCTTGAGATCGGCCGGCGTCTTCAGCGCATTGGCGCCCTTGAGCAGGTCGGGCGAGCAGACCGGCGTCAGGAGCGAGCGGAACAGCGGGCGGTAATTGTGGTTGGGCGACTTATTGCGCGCCAGGACGATGCCGCAATCGACATTCGTCTCGTCGAACTCCCAGTCGAAATAGGCCGTCGACAGCCTGACCTTCATGTCGGGATAGCGGCGCTCGAAATCATGCAGCCGCGGGATCAGCCATTTCAGCGCCACCGTCACATAGACCTGGATGGTCAGCTCGTTGTCCGCCACTTGCGGGCGCAGGTTGCGGGTCTGGGCCTCGATCTGATCGAAGGCGTCGCGCACCGGGGGGAAATAGGCATGGCCGGCCTGGGTGAGCTCGGCGCGCCTGGCATCGCGCTTGAAGAGCTGGAGGCCCAGCTGCTGCTCCAGCGCCTTGACCTGATGGCTGACGGCGGAGCGGGTGATGCCGAGCTCGCCGGCCGCCAGCCTGAAGGAGCCGAGGCGCGCAGCGGCCTCGAAGGCGGTCAGGGCGCGTAAGGGGGGAAGATCGCGGCGGGGCAAGGAAGCTCACCAGAAAGATTTACCGCACCTTCTATAACACCTTGAAAACATGGGTGTTAAGTGGATCAAACGGAAACAAACCCAAAATTGTGGTGAATTGTTTTCACCATTCTGTTAACAAGATTGAGGCTTCCGGTTTTTCCGCGGACGGAGCACATTCCGGCCGGATTGAGGAGCTTCCAGAATGACGGCAGTCGAGGATCTTTCACGGCGGCGCGGCGGGCGCGAAGCACGCAAGGCCCTGCGCGCCAGGCCCATTCCGCGCGAAGAGGCGGCGGTCCGCCCCGGCATGGAAGGTGGTCAATACCGACCCTTGAGCCAGCGCGACATGGAGCGCATCCATGAGACGGCCCTCAAGCTGCTCGAGACCGTCGGCCTCGGCCAGGCCATTCCGTCCTGCATCGAGGCGCTGACCGCCAGGGGCGCTTTCATGAACGAGCATGGCCGGCTCTGCCTGCCCAAGGCGCTGATCGAAGACACCCTCGCCAACTGCGCCCGCGATTTCGTGCTCTATGGCCGCGATCCCAAACACGACATGCAGCCCTGGGGCAACAAGGTCTATTTCGGCACCGCGGGTGCCGCCGTCCATATCGTCGATGTCGAAACGCGCAGCTATCGCGATTCCGTCCTCGTCGATCTCTATGACTGTGCGCGCATCGTCGACCAGTGCGAGCATATCCATTTCTATCAGCGCCCGATCACGGCGCGCGACATGATCACCGGGCACGATCTCGACATCAACACGATGTATGCCTGCATGGCGGGCACGACAAAACATGTCGGCACCAGCATGGTGGCGCCCGAGCATGTCGCCGAATGTTTGGAGATCCTCCACTATGTCGCGGGCGGCGAGGAGAAATGGCGGGCCAGACCCTTCATCTCGCAATCGAACTGCTTCGTCGTGCCGCCGATGAAATTCGCCGAGGATGCCTGCCGCTGCCTCGAAGTGGCGGTCAGGGGCGGCATGCCGGTGCTGCTCCTCTCGGCCGGACAGGCGGGAGCCACGGCCCCCGCCGCCCTTGCCGGCACCGTCGCGCAAGCGGTCGCCGAATGTCTCGCCGGGCTCGCTTATGTGAATGCCATCAAGCCCGGCGCCGTCGCCATCTGGGGCCCCTGGCCTTTCGTCTCCGATCTCAGGACCGGCGCCATGTCGGGCGGATCGGCCGAGCAGGCGCTGCTCACCGCCGCCTGCGCGCAGATGGCCCAGTTCTACGACCTGCCGGGCGGCTCGGCCGCCGGCATGGCGGACTCGAAGCTTCCCGACATCCAGTCGGGCTTCGAGAAAGGCATCACCGACGTCATGGCCGGCCTGTCGGGGCTCAACCTCGTCTATGAATCGGCCGGCATGCACGCCTCGCTGCTCGGCTTCTGTCTGGA
>CAZICN010000446.1:0-2765 GCA_964537655.1 uncultured Aestuariivirga sp. | reverse complement strand
GGCAGCTGCCCCATGGTGCCGATCACTTCGGGATGTCCCTTGTGACCGATGAGCACGATATCGAGGCCTTCATTATGGTGACGCTGCGCCTCCATATGCACCTTGGTGACCAGCGGGCAGGTGGCGTCGATCTGGAACAGCTGACGCTGGCGCGCCGCCTGCGGCACGGATTTGGGAACGCCATGGGCGGAGAAGATCACCGGGCGGTCGCCGTCGGGAATTTCGTCGAGTTCATCGACGAAGACGGCGCCCTTGGCCTTCAGGTCGTCGACCACGAATTTGTTGTGCACGATCTCATGACGCACATAGACGGGCGCTCCATAAAGGGCGAGCGCCCGCTCGACGATGTCGATGGCGCGCACCACGCCGGCGCAAAAGCCTCGCGGGGCGGCGAGGCGGATGGTCAATCGCGGCTTGCTCATGACGGGTAGATGCGAGGCTCGCCCTGGCTTGTCAAGGCGGCCGCGCGAAGTGCCGCCCCGGGCCGGTCAGGTCATTTTCATCCAGGGGGATTTATATGTTATATCAAAAGGTTATGCGGTCCGTTCGCACAGGCGATTTCCGCATCGTGCACCGGTTGTGATTCGTGCGGGGCGAGCCGCATGCGGCGGCTCTTCGCACAAGGGAGGACGGTGTCTCGATCATTGTGCGGCGAATCCTGCCACGTTTCTCATGTTCCTGGAGCATGAGTCACCCCACGATCTGGCCCCTTGCGTTTCCATGCGCGGCCCACTAGGTTCCGGGCGTTCGTTAGGACACACGCGGGAGAGGCCGGTTCGATCCGGCGCCGAAGGAGCAACCGCCCCGGAAACTCTCAGGCAAAAGGACCGCGCGCGTTCGCCGACTCTGGAGAGCAGGGGAAAACCCCTCACCGAAGGAGCCAAGCCCATGTGTCGGAGCGACATGGGTGAAATCTCTCAGGTTCTCTGACAGAGGGGGCAGGCCTGGCTGTTGCCGGGTTTTGCTCAATCTTGTCGGAACCGGAAATTGAATGGCAACGCCTTCTGAAACACTTCACCGCACCCCTCTCCACGATCTTCATGTAAAGCTGGGCGCCCGCATCGTGCCCTTCGCCGGCTATGAGATGCCGGTGCAGTATCCGACCGGGATCATGACCGAGCACAATTGGACGCGCAGTGCCGCGGGCCTCTTCGATGTCTCGCATATGGGCCAGGCCTTCGTGACCGCCGCCGATCACGTGACCGCGGCCAGGGCGCTGGAAAAGCTCGTGCCAGGCGATGTCGCGGGCCTGGCGCAGGGCCGCATCCGCTACACGCAGATCACCAATCCCAAAGGCGGCATCATCGATGATCTGATGATTACTCGCTCGATCCTTCCCGGCGACGACGGCCGTCTCGGCATCGTGGTCAACGCCTCGCGCAAGGATGTCGATTATGCCTGGCTCACGGAGCATCTGCCGAAAGGCGTCGCGCTGGAGCCTGTCGAGGACCGCGCTCTCATCGCCCTGCAGGGCCCCAAGGCGGTAGCCGTTTTGATGCGCCATTGTCCCGAGGCGCAGGCGCTTGCTTTCATGACCGCTATGGGCACCAGGGTCGCCGGGCTGGCGTGCAATGTCGCGCGCTCGGGCTATACCGGCGAGGACGGCTTCGAGATTTCGGTCGCCGCGCGCGATGCCGTGACGCTGGTCGAGACCTTGCTCGGCGATCCGGACGTCAAGCCGATCGGACTGGGCGCCCGTGATTCGCTGCGTCTGGAAGCCGGCCTCTGTCTCTATGGTCATGATATCGATGAGGAGACGTCGCCGGTCGAGGCCGACCTCGTATGGTCGATCGGCAAGAAGCGCCGCAGCGAAGGCGGTTTCATCGGCGCCGAGCGCATCGTGCGTGAAATCGCCGAGGGGCCGAAGCGCAAGCGCGTCGGCATCAGGCCGGAAGGCCGTGCGCCGGCGCGCGAGAACACCGTCATCATCAATGAGGAAGGCCGCGCCATCGGCATCGTGACCTCGGGCGGATTTGGGCCGACGGTCAACGGGCCTGTCGCCATGGGCTATGTCGAAACGGCCCATGCCGGGGCCGGCACGAAGATCAGTCTGGTGGTGCGCGACAAGCCGATGCCGGCTTCCGTCGCGGCGCTGCCGTTCACGCCGCACAATTACAAACGTTAGACCTCAGGGGAAACAGCGATGAGCAAGCACTACACGAAGGACCATGAATGGATCAGCGTCGATGGCGATATCGCCACGGTCGGCATCACCAACCATGCGCAGGAGCAACTGGGCGACGTCGTCTTCGTCGAATTGCCGGCGATCGGCAAGCAGGTGTCGAAGGGCGGTGATGCCGCGGTGGTCGAATCGGTCAAGGCGGCGAGCGAGGTCTACGCGCCGGTATCGGGCGAAGTCGTCGACGTGAACAAGGAACTCGAGGGCGACCCCTCTCTCGTCAATCGCGAGGCCGAGGGTGCTGCCTGGTTCATGAAGGTGAAGCTCAAGGACAAGGCCGAACTCGCCGATCTGATGGACAAGGCCGCTTACGACAAGTTTGTGGCTGAATAACAGGAATCTCCCTCCCCTTCAGGGGAGGGTCCGCCGCAACGCGGCGGGGGTGGGGAGCAACTGGCGAGTGCCGACCCCCCCCCCCCAGCGGCGCCCCCACCCCCACCGCGCGGGGGGGGGGGGAGAACAAGGAAAAAACGTATTTGCTCTCCTGACCCATTGCCCATACAGGCGGCGCAGCTGTTCCTCTAGGTATTCCCATTTCTTATTTTAGTCATGTTTTTCATTCCTTCAACACGTACAGGTAAAAAAT
>CAZICN010000445.1:0-2771 GCA_964537655.1 uncultured Aestuariivirga sp. | reverse complement strand
GGAAGCTGGCGCTCATTGGCGGGGGTGCGCGGTCGCGCTTCTGGGCAAAGCTCATCGCCTCGATCCTCGATGTCACGCTGGTGCGCCACGATGCGTCCGATCGCGGTCCCGCCTTCGGTGCTGCCCGGCTCGCGCGTCTCGCGGTGACGAACGAAGCGGCGGCGGCGGTCGTCGCCTTCCGCTCATTATATAGAGCCCTCAAGCCGGTGTGGCCGTCGGTGAGTCTTTAGATCACGATGAACTTGGATCGTTGAATCAGTTTTTAAGGGTCATCTCATAAAACATTGATTTGATTCGACTAATAGCGCTCAGAAGGTCGTGCCGTCGCTGGCGATCCTGAGCGGCGGCGCGCCATCCGGTCGCCTGGCGCGCGCGATCCTGCGGCCGGCGGCCCAGCTTCCCCCTTCCAGCATCGAGGCGATGGGAAAGCCATCCGCGCTCACACCGAGCTCGGCGCGCACAAGCGGCAGCAGCGCATCGAGGAGCGCAATTGTCAGTGCCCGCCATTCGACGATGAGGGGCGATGCCACCTCATGCAAAGCGGCAGACTGCGACGGGTCCTTCAGACGGAGCACATCCATGTCGACGAAGAGGCCACCATTGCGATATTCGGCGAGCCCGGTGAGGCCGTCGATCGCCTCGACCGCGATGGCGCGCGCGATCATGGGTTCGATCAGCGAATAGGTCAGCCACTGCGACAGTTTGTGGAAGGGGACATAGGCCGAGACGGGATTGCCGGCGCGGCGCCAGCGCTCATAGACCCAGGTGTCACCCAGTGATGTCGCACCCACAGAGAGGCGGCCGGGCCAGATCGATCCGAGATTGTCGAGGAGCGCCCGCAGAATGTGCGGTGCTGCGATCCTGCCGCCGGAAGACTGTGCGGCGAGGCTGTCGGCGAGACCGCCGGGCCGGGCCTCATCCTCTCGTGCAAAGACGGAAGCATTGACGAGGCAGGCCTCGCCCAACCGGTTGAGCAGGGCCACGCGCCCCTCGACGCCGGCGAGCGGATTGGACGCGCTGACCTGGAAAGCTTCTTCGAGATCATGCCGCGAGAAGCGGGCGAGGCGCTCGGCATCGACACGCCAGGGATCGGATGCATCGCCCGACAGCCCGCCTTTGGCGATGAGATGAAAACTCGCGACGCCGAGGCCTTCCGAAGAGGCGAAGCTCCGGCCGGTCTCGGCTTCGCGGAAGGACCAGTGCCCGCCGCTGCCGGCATCGAGCAGCACCGAGATGATCGCGAGATCGAAGGCGGCCCGGGCCTGGGCGGCCGCGTTCTTCCACGGATGCCGCGCCGTGGCGTCTTGCCAGCGCGATATGCCGCCCGCCTCGAAATGCCGCCAGCGCGAATGGAACGGCACCGCGAGGGAGGGGTAATTCGCGCGCGTTACCTCGGCCACGAAGCGCGCCGTCTCGGGCAGCCTGCCGGCATCGACGATCCAGTGGTCGAGACGGTCGGCCAGCCCGTCCTCCAGCATGCGATGAGCCGCCTCGCGCACGGCCGCGGATGAGAGGAGGGATGAGGCGTCGGTCATCGGTCGATTCTTTCAGTGGGCAGGAAGTGAAGAGAGGTCGCGGCGCATGGCGTCAATGGCCGCTCTGTCGGGAAAGGCGGAGAGCGTGCCGTGGCGAGTCGCCTTGTCGCTGGCGGCAAGGACGGCCAGCCGGGCGGCACGCTCAGGGCTCCCGGTTGCGAGCCATTCGGTGATGAAAGTGCCGGCGAAGACGTCGCCGGCGCCGCCGGCGGCGATGGCCTCGACCTTCGGCGCTGGTACAAGGATTTCAGGACCGCCGACGGAATTGAGCCGGCATCCCTTTTCGCCGAGCGTGGTGACGCTCAGTGCCGCCGCATTCGGGCTGAGCGCATCTGCCTCGACCTGATTGGCGATGATGAGGTCGACCTGGGGCAGGCTCTTGAACCAATCTTGGAGAGGCGAAGGATTGATGGCGACCCGCATGCCGGCTTGCCGGGCCAGTCTGATGGCGTGCAGCGTCGTCGCTTCGCTCAAGTTACCCTGGAGGAGCACGAGGTCAGCGAGGCCGAGCGCGATCTCGATGGGCCGCAGGGACTGCGCCTGCTTCGTGTTGCTGACGATGATGTTCTCGCCGGCGCGGTCGAGGAGGAGAAGGGAATCATCGCTGGCACCCGCATGCGTAATAAGGCCTTGCGTCCCGATGCCTTCGGCCGCGAGCACAGCACGGATCCGCGCCGCCGTCGCATCATCGCCAAGGGCGGAGATCAAGCGCACATCGGCCCCTGCGCGCCTCGCGGCAACGGCCTGATTGAGGCCCTTGCCGCCGAGATCGGTCGCGACTGCTTGCGCGATCAGCGTCTCGCCGGGCTTCGGCAGCCTGTCGAGATGATAGGTGACATCGAGACAGGCATTGCCGACCACCACGAGCTTTGGCGAGGGGCGGCCCAAGCGCTATTTGCCGGTGAGCCAGGCGAGCGACTGGCGCCACAGTTTCGCATAGCCCGGCCAGTTGACGAAGGTGGTCGGCAGCCAGTGCGGGCCGATATCGGAGGTCCAGGCCAAAGTGCGACCCTTGCCATGCGTTCCGATGACCAGCAGCGGATGACCGCCCTGGTCGTCGGGCAGGCGGGCAATGACCTCTGCCCCCTTCTTGGGCGTGACTTCATTGACGCCCAGCAACGCCGGCCATGGCCTGGGAAGCCCGGCGACGATCGGATGGTCGGGCTTCAGCACCTCGGCAACGATGCCTTCCGGCGCCTCGATCCGGTCGTCATAGGGCAGGCAGGTCACGGGGAG
>CAZICN010000444.1:0-2797 GCA_964537655.1 uncultured Aestuariivirga sp. | reverse complement strand
AGCCGCGTATAGCCGTCGATCATCGCGGCCTCCTCATATTCGCGCGGGATCTCGTCGATGAAGCCCTTCAGCAGCCACACGGCGAGCGACACGTTGACCGCGGTATAGAGCAGGATCATGCCGAGTGCCGTGTCGGAGAGGCCGAGCTTGCGATACATGAGATAGATCGGGATGGCGACGGCGATCGGTGGCATCATGCGCGTCGACAGGATGAAGAACAGCAGATCGTCGGCGAGGGGAATGCGGAAGCGCGAGAAGGCATAGGCCGACAGCACGCCGAGCGACACGGCGAAGAAGGTCGAGCCGAAGGCGATGACGAGCGAGTTCCAGAATCGCGGCAGGTAGTTGGAGGGTCCGGCGATCACCATGTCGCGCTTACGGGTGATCTCGTCGCAGGTCGTCGCCGGCGGGCCCAGCGACTGGATATAGTCCGCGGTCTGGCGGGTGCGGGTGGTGAAGAGGTTGCAATAGCCTTCGAGCGAGGGCTCGAACACCAGCTTCGGCGGATAGGCGATCGAATCGGGCGGCGTCTTGAAGCCGGTCATCAGGATCCAGGCGAGCGGGATCATCGAGACGATCGCATAGAGGATGACGATCGTCCCGGCGACCCGGCGCGACAGCGCCGAGGGGGCGACGATGGAATGGGCGGTGGTGAGACTCATCGCTGCTTCACCCGGTTGAGCGCCTTCACATAGATATTGGCGAGGCCGAAGACGGCGACGAACAGGATGATGGCGAAGGCCGAGGAATAGCCGGTGCGCCATTTCTCGAAGGCCTCGCGCTTCAGCGTGATCGAGGCGACCTCGGTGGTCGATCCGGGCCCGCCGCCGGTCAGCAGATTGACCATGTCGAACATCTTGAAGTTCTCGATGCCGCGGAACAGCACGGCGAGCATGATGAAGGGCAGCGCCATGGGCAGCGTGATCGACCAGAACTGCCGCCATGGCGAGGCGCGGTCGACCTCGGCCGCCTCATAGATGTAATCGGGAATGGACCTGAGCCCGGCGAGGCAGATCAGCATCACATAAGGCGTCCACATCCAGGTATCGACGATGATGATCGACCAGGGCGACAGCGAGACCGAGCCCAGCATCTCGAAGGACGACGGCTCGATGCCGGTGAAGAACGATACCATGTAATTGAACAGCCCGATCTGCGGCTGGTAGAGGAATTTCCAGAAATTGCCGACCACTGCCGGCGACAGCATCATCGGGATGAGGATGATGGTCGTCCAGAAGGCGTGGCCGCGGAACTTGCGGTCGATGAGATAGGCGAGGCCGAAGCCGATGACGGTCTGCAGCAGGATCGTCCAGAACACGAAATGCGCCGTCGCCTGCATCGCCGCCCACACATCGGGCGACGTCAATATGTCCCGGTACCATTTGGTGCCGACATGGGTGATCGGCCGGTTGGGCCGGTTGGCCTGGTAATTGGTGAAGGAGAGATAGATCGTCCAGATCAGCGGGAAGATGTTGATGGCGAGCAGCAGGACGATGGTCGGCGCGATAAAGAGCCAGGCGATCGCCTTGTCGGACAGGCCGCGCACGCGCCGCAGCGCCTGGGCTCGAGGCGTCGCGCGCTCGGCGATCCTGCCCGTGGCTTCGTCCTCTGTCGTCGCCATGCTCATGTCTGCTCCATCCCCCATTTTCCCCTTCTCCCGCATTTGAGCGGGAGAAGGTGGCCGAAGGCCGGATGAGGGCTCTTTCTGCAATGTGCTGGACCAGGAGCCCTCACCCGCCCTATCGGGCACCCTCTCCCATGCTTACGCACGGGAGAGGGGGAATGACGGTGAGAGCACCAACCTCAATTGTTGATCTTGCCTTCTTCCTTGAAGGTCTCGGTCCAGTCGGCGATCAGCTTGTCGAGCGCCTCCTTGGCCGTGCCCTGGTCGGCGACGACATAGTCATGCAGGCGCTTCTGCATGGCCTGGAGCAGCGAGGCATAGGCCGGCTCCTGCCAGAAATCCTGCACGCCGCCCATCGCCTCGAGGAACTGGCCGGCGAAAGGCTGCGAGTCCTTGAAGGAGGGATCGTTCAGCACCGCATTGAGGCAGGAATAGCCGCCGAGCGACCACCATTTCTTCTGCACGTCGGTTTGCGCGAACCATTTGATATAGGCGAGCGCGCCCTCCATGTTGTCGGTATTGGCGACGACCGAAATGCCCTGGCCGCCCAGTGTCGAGGCCGCCACCTTCTGCGCCGGGTTGACGAAGAAGCCGACACGTTCGCCGCCGACCTTCTCG
Source organism: uncultured Aestuariivirga sp. (assembly GCA_964537655.1). Taxonomy (GTDB): domain Bacteria; phylum Pseudomonadota; class Alphaproteobacteria; order Rhizobiales; family Aestuariivirgaceae; genus Taklimakanibacter. The sequence continues at coordinate 555 of CAZICN010000444.1, read as the reverse complement.
TCCTTGTACATGCCCGGCATGAAGGCGAACCAGTTCATCATCATGGCGACCTGGCCCGATTTGAACGCATCGAGGCCCTCGCCCATATAGCTGTCGGTGTAACCCGGCGGCGTGCAGCATTTATAGAGCGCCTTGTAGAATTCGAGGCCCTTGACCGCATCCTCGGAATTGACCGCGCCTTCCATCCGGTAGGAGCCGGGGTCGGTCTCGTATTTGAAGCCGAAGGAATAGAGCGCGGAGGTCGCACCCATGGTGATGCCTTCCGACGCGCGCTCGGTGAAGATCGCCGCGCCATAGACCTTCTTGCCGTCGATCTCGCGGCCCTGGAAGAACTCCGCCACGTCCTTGAGCTCGGTCCAGGTCTTGGGGACGGCGAGGTCGCGGTTGTATTTCGCCTTGAACTCGGCCTGGAGCTCAGGGCGCGCGAACCAGTCCTTGCGATAGAACCAGCCATTGGCGTCGCCCATCGCCGGCAGCGCCCAGTAATTCGGCGTGCCCTTGGGCCAGGTCGAATAGGCATAGACGGCGGCAGGCATGAAATCGTCCATGCTGATG
>CAZICN010000443.1:0-2805 GCA_964537655.1 uncultured Aestuariivirga sp. | reverse complement strand
ACATGAAGGCCTGCATCGTCGGCGGCCAGATGGCGCGCCGTTACAAGGTGCCCTACCGGACCTCCAATACCTGTGCCGCCAATGCGGTCGACGCCCAGGCCGCCTATGAGAGCGTCTTCTCGCTCTGGGGCGTCACCATGGGCGGCGGCAATTTCATCATGCACGGGGCAGGGTGGCTGGAAGGCGGCCTCGTCGCCGGCTTCGAGAAATTCGTTCTCGATTGCGACCTCATCCAGATGGTGATGGAATTCCTCGAGCCGCTGGCGACCGACCCGGACTCGCTCGGCATCGACGCCATTCGCGAAGTGGGGCCGGGCGGGCACTTCTTCGGCGCCGCCCATACGCTGGCGCGCTACGAGACGGCCTTCTATGCGCCGATGATCTCCGACTGGCGCAACAACCAGCAATGGCTCGCCGCCGGCAAGCCGGAGGCCTGGCAGAAGGCGAACCAGCTCTACAAGCAGGCGCTCGCCGAATACCGCGAGCCGCCGATGGATGCGGCGGTTCGCGCCGAGCTCGACGAGTTCGTGGAACGGCGCAAGCGGGAGGGCGGCGCGCCCACGGATTTCTAGATCACGGGAATTTGGATCGTTACGGTCCCAACTCAAACGTGATCGATTCTTGTATGTTGCCGCATGCGAATTTCGGATTCGGGACATTAGTGCAGCGTGAGGGGGATTCAACATCGAGCCAGCACGCTTCGGAGTGTGTTATGACGGAGGCGTTCATGCGAAATCCTGGCCCAACCCATTATCCGTCATCCCGGCGAGAGCCGGGAACCATTGAATTCTTTCGACGCGAGCAGCGCCGCCCGCCTGGTCTTATTCAGGGGGCCCCGGCTTTCGCCGGGGTGACGTTCTTTCGCCGGGGTGACGGGCCAGGCGCATGAATCAGTTTCTCAGCATCGCCCCCGAAGTTGTTGAAGCGATTCAGGAAAAGCGGCCCGTCGTGGCGCTCGAATCGACCATCATCGCGCATGGCATGGCGTTTCCGCAGAATGCCGAGACGGCCTTAGCGGTCGAGAAGATCATCCGCGCCGAAGGTGCGGTGCCCGCGACGATCGCGGTCAGGGCCGGCAGGCTCAAGGTCGGCCTGTCTGAGACCGAGATCGAGACGCTGGCGCGCAATGGCGCCTCGATCGCCAAGCTGTCGACGCGCGACCTGCCGCATGCGGTGGCGCTGAAACGCGATGGCGCGACGACCGTCGCCTCGACCATGCGGATCGCCGCCCTCGCCGGCATCGGCGTCTTCGCCACCGGCGGCATCGGCGGCGTGCATCGCGGCGCGCCGGAGACCTTCGACATCTCGGCCGATCTCGGCGAGATGGCGATGAGCAACGTCGCGGTGGTGACGGCGGGCGCCAAGGCCATCCTCGATCTGGCGCTCACCCTCGAGAAGCTCGAGACGCTGGGCGTGCCCGTCGTCGGCTACGGCACCGATGATTTCCCCGCCTTCTATTCACGCGCCAGCGGCCTCAGATGCCCGATGCGGGCCGACCGCCCGGAGGATCTGGCGGCCCTCATGCGGGCCAAATGGGACCTGGGCCTCAAGGGCGGCATCGTCGTCGCCAATCCCATCCCCGCCGACTACGAGATTCCGGCCTGGGAGATCACGCCCCTGATCGAGAAGGCGGTGGCCGAGGCCAAGGCCGAGAAGATCGACGGCCGGGAAGTGACGCCATTCCTGCTGGCGCGGCTGGCGCGCGCCACCGCCGGCCGTTCGCTCGCCGCCAATATCGAACTCGTCAAGAACAACGCCCTCGTCGCTGCCCGGATTGCCAAAGCCTATGCGGAGATTCCATGACCCTCATCGACAATGAAGCCCGGCATCATTCGCGCGGCCGCGGCCGCAGGCCCGACGCCAAACATGCCAAGATCCCGCAGCTTCCCTTCGCCCAGCCCAGGCTGACGCTCGAGCCCTCGCGCATCCTTTCCGACGACCAGATCGAGACCATCCACAACCGCTCCCTCGACGTGCTCGAGGAGATCGGCATGGACGTCCTCAACAAGGAGGCGATCTCGATCTATGCCAGGGCCGGCGCCAGGGTTGAGGGCGATCGCGTCCGCATCGGCCGCGACATCGTCGAGGAGGCGCTGAAGACGCCGCCTTCCGAATTCACCTTTCACGCCCGCAACCCGGCGCATACCATCCAGATCGGCGGCAAATGGATCGCCTTCGCGCCGGTCGGTGGCCCGCCCAACTGCTCCGACATGGACCGGGGCAGGCGCCCCGGCACGCTCGAGGACAACGCCAATTTTATTCGTCTGTCGCAGTTCTTCAATTGCATCCATACCGCGGGAGGCGGCTCGGTCGATGCGCTCGACGTGCATGCCTCGGTGCGCCATCTCCACATCATGCGCAACAAGGTGCGGCTCTCCGACAAGATCCTCTATACGATCTCGACCGGCCGGGCCCGGCTGTTCGACGGCATGGAGATCGCACGGCTGGCGCGGGGTCTCACGCCGGAGCAGTTCCTCAAGGAGCCGTCCTGCTACACGGTCAACAACACCAATTCGCCGCTCAAGCTCGACGACCCGATGGGCATGGGCATCATCGAGATGGCGCGCCACAACCAGGTCGTCGTCTGCACGCCCTTCACGCTGGCGGGCGCCATGGCGCCGGTGACGATCGCCGGCGCCATCGTCGAGCAGAATGCCGAGGCCCTGGCGGGGCTCGCTTTGTCGCAGCTCGCCAATCCGGGAGCTCCCTTCGTCTATGGCGGCTTCACCTCCAATGTCGACATGAAATCGGGAGCGCCCGCCTTCGGCACGCCCGAATATGCGCAGGCCGCGCAAGCCTCCGGCC
>CAZICN010000442.1:0-2806 GCA_964537655.1 uncultured Aestuariivirga sp. | reverse complement strand
AGATGATCGATGCGGTCGCCGAGGCTCGCGGGCTCCAGTCCCAGCACCTCATGCAGGCGCGGCGAGAAGAAGGTCTTGCCGCTCTCGACGTCCCAGTCGAACAACCCGTCATTGGCGCCGCGCGCGGCGAGCGCATAGCGCTCCTCGGAGAGCCTGATCTTCTCGTCCGCCTGCTCGCGCTCGATGGCGCCGGCGATGAGGGCGGCGGCGGTCTTGAGGACATGGATGTCCTCCGAGCTCCACCGGCGTTCCTCCTTGCAGTCGTCGAAGCCGAGGAACCCCCACCATTTGCGCCCGACCATGATCGACACCGAGATGAAGGACAAGGTGCCGTGCTCGATGAACACCTGGCGCGTATAGCCGGTCGTCTCGCTGAGGCGCGCCTGCACGATTTCGCCGCGCTCGCGCTTCTGCGCCCAGTCGCCGAGCCGCTCGGGCCCCTCCTCGACCTCGTCCGAGATCGGCATGCCCTGGTAGCGCTGGTCGTCGCTGATCGGGGTGAGGCCCTGGTCGGCCCAGTCGAAGCGGCAGGACTGCACCCGGCGCCCCTTCGGCCCCATATGCACTTCGAACAGCGTCACCCGGCTCACTTCCGTCGCCCGGCCGAGACGCTTGAGGAAATCCCTGATGTGATCGCGCCAGTCGCCGGCGACCACGCGGGTCGCCGCATAGGCGATCGTGTCGAGCATCGCCAGCCGCCTCTTGGCCTCGATGATCGCTTCCGGTCCGACGACGGCCAGGAGATCCTGGTCGACTGGCGGTCTTTTCTTCATGTGTGCCGCTATCCCGATTGATGAGTCGCGCGCCCCGCGGCCCTTCCGCTCTACAACAGCGTCAGCATAAATAAAACAGGGGCCCGTCAATTCTCATCCGGGGTGCCGAGCCGCTCGTCTTTCCACACGGCGGCCACCTGATCCATGTCTTCGCCGCACACCTTCGGCAGGTCGTCGTCGGGCTTGTACCAGGACAACTGGCGCTCCACGTAGATATGCATGCAGGGACGCACATCCTCGGGGCTGTCGAACGATCCGGGGCTGAGATTGGTCAGCCAGTCTTCGGTTGGATCGCGCGCCTTCCAGACGAGGCCCGACCCGCAATGCGGACAGAAGCCGCGCAGGCCCCATTGTGAGGAAACGTAGTATTTCGGCTCTTCGTGGGTGAAGCGAAGCGTCCCCATTTTGATCGGAACCCCCAGCGCCGCGGGTTGTCCGCTGTTCTTCTGGCAATCCCGGCAATGGCAATAATAGGCCTTGCGCAGAAAGACCTCGGCCTCGTAGCGCACCGCTCCGCACAGGCAGCCACCGGTTACTTTTTGGATTTCACTGTCCATGCGGCACCCCTTCATCTCCGGGCCGATGGTGGACACCATCGCAGGTCCGGTCCCGCTTTGACAGACCCTTGGCCTTCCCCTTAGATGCAGCCATGTTTCAATCGTTCGACGACATATCCGAAGGTCATCTCTCGCCCGAGCGCGTGACGCGCCTGCGCGACGAGCTCAGCCGCCGCAATCTCGACGGCTTCATCATTCCCCGCCAGGATGAGTTCCAGGGCGAGTATGTGGCGCCCTATGCCGAGAGGCTGCGCTGGCTCACCGGCTTTGCCGGCTCCTGGGGCCTCGCCATCCTGATGAAAGATAAGGCCGCCATCTTCGTCGATGGCCGCTACACCATCCAGGTGCGCAAGCAGGTCGATATCTCGATCTTCACGCCGCGTCATCTGGTCGAGGAGCCGCCGGCCGAATGGCTGGAGAAGGAGCTGAAGCAAGGCGAAGTCCTGGGCTACGATCCCTGGCTGATGACGGCCGACCAGATCGCCCGCTTCGACAAGGCCGCCGCCAAGGCCGGCGCGAAACTGGTCGCTGTCGACAGCAATCCCATCGATGCCGTCTGGGCCGAGCAGCCGAAGCGCCCGATGAAGCCGGTCTCGGTCCAGCCGACGCAGTTTGCCGGCCGGAGCTCGAAGGACAAGCTGGGCGATGTTTCGAAGAATCTGGAGAAGGCCGGCGCCGATGCCGTGGTGCTGACCCAGCCCGATTCGGTCGCCTGGGCCTTCAACATCCGCGGCGGCGACGTCGCCTATACGCCGGTGGTGCTGAGCTATGCGATCCTGCGCCGCGAGGGCGAGGCCGAACTGTTCATCGACGAAACGAAGCTGCCGGAAGACGTCGCGGCCCATCTCAGGGGCATCGTCCGCATCCGCCCGCCCCAGGAGATCGAGGCCTCGCTCGCGAGCCTCGGCGGCCGGAAGGCGCGCGTCCAGATCGATCCCGACTGGACGCCGGAGCGCATCCGCGCCGTGCTCGCCTCGGCCGGCGCCGAGATCGTCACTGGCAAGGATCCGTGCGTGCTGCCCAAGGCGCGCAAGAACGCCATCGAGCAGGAAGGGGCCCGCGCCGCGCAGAAGCGCGACGGGGTCGCCATGTCGCGCTTCCTGTGCTGGCTCGACCAGGCCGCGCCCAGGGGCGGCCAGGATGAAGTCTCCGTCGCCCGGAAGCTGGCGGAATTCCGCGCCGAGGGCGGCATGCTGAAGGATCTGTCCTTCGATTCGATCTCGGGCGTCGGCCCCAATGCCGCCATCCCGCATTATCATGTGTCGAAGGCTTCGGCTCTGCCGCTGAAGCCGGGCCAGATCTATCTCATCGATTCGGGCGCCCAGTATCAGGATGGCACCACCGACATCACCCGCACCGTCATCATCGGCGCGCCCACGCCCGAGATGAAGGACCGCTTCACGCGCGTCCTCAAGGGCATGATCGCCCTGTCGCGCATCCGTTTTCCCAAGGGCACCTGCGGCAGCCAGCTCGATG
>CAZICN010000441.1:0-2811 GCA_964537655.1 uncultured Aestuariivirga sp. | reverse complement strand
GCGGGAGAAGGGGAAGTAACTACTGAGCCTCGCAATACTTCATATGCGATTGCCCCGCCCCTTGTGGGGAAGGTGGCGACCCCGGCCTTGAGCCGGGGAAGCCGGATGGGGGGCATCGGCACGTGGCACATTCTATTGGCCCCCTCTCGCTTGCGATGCTGCCTGACCCCCACCCCGGGAGAGTTCTTGAAAGCGGACGAGGCTCACGAGCAGGTCCATGTCGCGCGCCGCGTCCTCGGCCGTGTTGCGCACTGGCGTGCCCTCGGTGATGGCGGCGGCGAAACCCTCGAGTTCCTCGACGAAGGCCTCGCGATAGCTCGTCCTGATGTCCTCGCAATGGAGACTTGCGTCCCGGCCGCGCTTGACGGTGAGCCGTGTCGGCTGGTGATTGAGCCAGGGCGAGGGGAATTCGAGCTCGATCGCCTGGTCGTCGAAATAGAGCGTGATGCGCTCGCGGTAGTCGGGAAGCTTCGGCACGGAGAGATGCGTCATGGTCCACAGCGCCCGGCCGCCCAACAGTTTCACGCTGCCATGGCCGCCATCGCCCCCGGCATAGAGGGCAGCGCCTGTGATCTCGCCCTGAGGCACGCCCATCCTGTCGAGCAGGCCGTGGACGGCGTTCACATCATGCACGAGCGACGAGCAATAGGCGTTGCAGAAGCCGCGCCACGCATCGCCTGCGAGGTCCATGCCGACGGCGCGGGCGACCTGTTCCTTCTGCTTGCGCGCCACCGCGTCGGCCAGCGCTTTCGGCACGTCGTCGCCGCGCCGCCAGTCGTGATGAGCGATGAAGGGCCACGCATCGGGATCGCACACCTCGACGGAGACGTGGCGCAGCGTCGCGCCCTTGCCGGGCAGGAGATCGAGCGCCGCCTCATAACTCGGGTCGAAGCGTTTCATATAGCCGACCTGGAGGACGCGCTTCACCGCATCGCGCCGGGCGATCAGCTCGGCGATGTCCGCGCTGCCATAACACAGGGGCTTCTCGCAGAAGACGTGAAGCCCCTGGGCCAGGGCGGCGAGCGCATGCTCCTTGTGCAGCGCATCGGGCGAGGCGATGACGACGGCATCGAGCGGCACATGCAGGAGATGTTCGAGGCTTTCGAATGTGGCGATGCCATAGCGCTCGGCGATGAACGACCGTGCGATGCGCGAGGGGTCGCACACGCCCTTGACCTCGAACAGGTGTTTGAGCGCCAGGAGGTTCGGCACATGTTCGATCTGGGCGATGCCGCCCGCGCCGATCACGCCCACTCTGATCCGTCCCATCCCCGAGCTTCCGGCTTGAGCCTTGTCTGGGAAGCCAGACTAGCGCTAGCGTGGTTCCCTGCGGAGAACCAGATGCCCGGGATTTTGAGGAACCACTTATGACGGTCGGCTTCCGGCTGGAGAACCTGCTGCTCGATCGCGGCGCCGGCATCACCCTCGACCGGCAGGTCTACCGGCAGCTGCGCGACCTGATCGAGCGGCGCATGCTGCCGTCCGGCACGGCGCTGCCCTCCACCCGCATGCTGGCGCGCGATCTGGGTCTCGGCCGCAACACGGTGATCGCCGCCTATGAGCAGCTGGCGCTGGAAGGCTTCGTCGCCATCGCGCGGGGCGCGGCACCGGTGGTGAAGGGACTGCCGGTGCCGGAGGCGAAGCCCGGCGCTCCGGGCCCGACCGGCGATGCCGCCCTGTCGCGGCGCGGGCGGGTGATGAGCGAGCAGCCCTTTCATCATGGCGTGCCCGGCGTCACCGCGTTCCATCCGGGCCTTCCCGATGCCGACAACTTCCCCTTCAACACCTGGTCGAAGCTTCTGACGCGGCGCGCCAAGCTCGCCCGCGCCGATCTCTTCGGCACCTATCACATCATGGGCTACCCGCCGCTGTGCGCGGCGATCGCGCGCTATCTCACCGCCTCGCGCGGCGTCGTCTGCGCGCCGGAGCAGGTGATCATCACCAATGGCGCGCAGGCGGGCTTCGATCTTCTGGCCAGGCTTCTGACCGACCCCGGCGAAGCGGTGTGGATGGAAGAGCCCGGCTATTATGGCGCGGGTGCCGCCTTCATTGCCGCCGGCGCCAGGCTCGAGCCTTTGCGCGTGAGCGATCGGGGCTGGGATCTCGCCCCGCCCCGGATGAAGCCGCGGGTGATCTTCACCACGCCCTCCTGCCATCATCCGCTCGGCCTCACCATGGCGATGGCGCAGCGCCTCACGCTGCTGCGCATGGCGGCGCAGTGGAACGCGTGGGTGATCGAGGACGACTATGACAGCGAATACCGCTTCCAGGGCCAGCCCATTCCGGCATTGCAGGGCATCGCGCGCGACGCGCGCGTCGTCTTCGTCGGCACCTTCGCCAAAATTCTGTTTCCGGCGATGCGGCTCGGCTACATGGTGGTGCCGCTGGATGTGCGCGACCGCCTGATCGCGGCGCTGAGCGTCTCGGGCCAGTTCGCGCCGCTGATCACGCAGGCGGCGCTCGCCGATTTCATCACCGAGGGCCATCTGACGCGGCATCTGCGGCGCATGCGCAGACTCTATGCCGAGCGGCGGCAGTTCTTCATGGAGCAGTTCGACCGGCATCTCGCCGGCGAGATGCAATTGCGGCGCACCGACAGCGGCATCCAGCTCGTCGGGTTGTTCCGGAAAGAGCGCGATGACCGGGCGGTGGCGCAGGCCGCGAAGGAGCAGGGTGTCAATGTCTCAGCCCTCTCGCTGCAATATCGCTTCCAGCCGGCGCTCAAGGGCCTGCTGATGGGCTTTGCCGCATCGGACCGGCGCGCGACGCTGAAAGCGATCGAGAAGCTGGCGCAAGTGGTGGGGAGATAGC
>CAZICN010000440.1:0-2816 GCA_964537655.1 uncultured Aestuariivirga sp. | reverse complement strand
AGGCACCGAGGCACTCGACCTCTTCCCAGGAGAAATCACCGTCGGCCGAGACATGATGCGGTTCGGCGTGGATGCGGCGCTGGCAGACCTTCTTGAGATCCTCCGAGCCCCTGAGCATGCAGGGCGTCGTGCCGCACAGCTGCACATGCGCCTTCCTGCCGACCGGCGAGAGCTGGAACATCGTATAGAAGGTCGCGACCTCATAGACGCGGATGAAGCTCATGCCGAGCATGTCGGCGACATATTCCATCGCCGGCTTCGACACCCAGCCCTCATTCTGCTCCTGGACGCGCCACAGCAGCGGGATGACGGCCGAAGCCTGCTTGCCTTCCGGATACTTTCTGATCGTCTCCCTGGCCCAGACGAGATTCGCCGGCGTGAAGGCGAAGCTCTCCGGCTGGACGGGATCGAGACGGCGCACGCTCATATCGCCACCTCACATCCCTGTACGCGGAAGATTTCTGTACCGTTCTTCATCGTCATCTTCATTCTAGCCACCACAGCCCGGGACACCTTTCTGAATACAGAACAGAGTCTTTGACCAGGTATTCTTCTGAGGCGGGCACACGCCGGGAAAGAGCTCGTATTTTTTCAAGAAGGCCCGAATTGCCGCCATCTCTCGCAGTCCATAGAGAACGGTGACGGGGATGTCCTTGCTCTTGGGTGCGAAACCGCAAGAGCAATCGCCCTTGGAGAAATACATCATGTCGATGGTGCCAACCGACACATCACCAACCGTGGTGAAGTAGTCGAGCTTCAGTCCGGATGCGGCAAGGTCCGTGGGAGCAAGCCGATTGCTCGGGCAATTGGCCCAGGCCTGAAGACCGCCCGTCAGGAACACGCCGAAGGTGAGCAAGGCGCAGAGCGATCGCCTCATCTGTCCACCTCACCAAACACTATATCGAGGGAGCCCAGCACCGCGCTCACATCGGCCAGCATGTGCCCGCGGCACATGAAATCCATCGCCTGGAGATGGGCGAAGCCCGGTGCTCTTATCTTGCAGCGATAGGGCTTGTTGGTCCCGTCGGAGACGAGATAGACGCCGAATTCGCCCTTCGGCGCCTCGACCGCGGCATAGACCTCGCCCGCCGGCACCTTGTAGCCTTCGGTGTAGAGCTTGAAGTGGTGGATGAGCGCTTCCATCGAGCGCTTCATTTCGCCCCTGGTTGGCGGCACGACCTTGCCATCCATCGACGAGATCGGCGTCTTGCCCTCGGCCGAGTTCAGCCTCTCGATGCACTGCTTCATGATATGGACCGACTGGCGCATCTCTTCCATGCGGATCAGGTAGCGGTCGTAGCAGTCGCCGTTCTTGCCGATCGGGATATCGAAATCGAGATCGCCATAGCACTCATAGGGTTGCGCCTTGCGCAGATCCCAGGCCGCACCCGAGCCCCTGACCATCACGCCGGAAAAGCCCCAGGCGAAGCAGTCGTCGAGCTTGACCACGCCGATATCGACATTGCGCTGCTTGAAGATGCGGTTTTCGGTGAGCAGGCCTTCGATGTCGTCGAGCACTTTGGAGTGATGTTCGCAGAAGGTCCAGATATCGTCGATGAGCGCCTGCGGCAGATCCTGGTGGACGCCGCCCGGGCGCACATAGGCGGCATGCATGCGCGAGCCCGAGGCCCGCTCATAGAAGACCATCAGCTTCTCGCGTTCCTCGAAGCCCCAGAGCGGCGGGGTGAGTGCGCCCACATCCATGGCCTGAGTGGTGACGTTGAGGAGATGCGAGAGCAGCCGGCCGATCTCGGAATAGAGCACGCGGATGAGCTGGCCGCGCCTTGGCACGGTGATGCCGAGCAGCCTTTCGACGGCGAGCGCGAAAGCGTGCTCCTGATTCATCGGCGCCACATAGTCGAGCCGGTCGAAATACGGCACCGCCTGCAGATAGGTCTTGTGCTCGATCAGCTTCTCGGTGCCGCGATGCAGGAGACCGATATGCGGGTCGACACGGGTCACCACTTCGCCGTCGAGCTCGAGCACGAGGCGCAGCACGCCATGGGCAGCCGGATGCTGCGGCCCGAAATTGATGGTGAAGTTGCGGACTTCGGCTTCGGCGGTGGTCGCAACCGTCATTGTATCACCGCCCTTCCCGCATCATGTCGCATTCTCGCTACAGTCATAATGTCCACACCCGCTCAGATACGGATGTTCTTGCCTTTCGCCTTCAATGCCTGTTGCGCCTTTTCCAGCGCCACCGGCACGATTTCCTTCTGCATGACCATGAAGATCTCGGGCATGCGGGCCATCATCTGCGGCATCTTCTTCAGCATGCTGCGGCCGACATCCGAGGAATAGAACTTGTCGATGGCGACGATCTCTTCCGTCGTGAAAATGTCGAGCATCATGACGATGGTGAATTTCTCGTAGAATTCGGCATAGTCGACATACATGACCTTGAGGGCCACCTCGACGAATTCCTTGAGCGTCGCGTCGTCCTGGCTCGGATTCTTCTCCTTGACCATCTTCACGATGGCGTCGCGCACCGCCGGGATCGACTGCTGCAACGCCGCCTTCATGTTGGCGATCTCGATATAATGCAGGGCGGCCTTGACCGCGGTCGGATCGTATTTCGCCAGCTGCTTGTCGAGCTTCGCGTCAGGCGCTTGCGCCATGACCGGCACCGGCGCCAGAAGCGCCAGGGCGATGAGCAATCCGCGCGCGAGTCTGAGCATGAGCTGCATCCCTCTCCTATTTCGCCTTCTCGTCGCCGGGAAGAATGTAGTCGGTGCCTTCCCAGGGCGACAGGTAGTCGAACTTGCGGAATTCCTGGACGAGCTTCACCGGCTCGTAGACGACGCGCTTCTGCTCGT
>CAZICN010000439.1:0-2818 GCA_964537655.1 uncultured Aestuariivirga sp. | reverse complement strand
TTTCGCAAGAATCCCGCGCTAACATATAAGAATCGATCACGTTTATGAGTTTGTATCGTAACGATCCAAACTCATCGTGATCTAGCCCAGCGCCTTCTCGTTGGCGTTCCATTCCTCGACATTGCTGCCGACCGGAACCATGACCCATTTCCTGTAAGGGGCTCGCTGCTGCAGGGCCTCGAACCAGCGCCTGACGTTGGGGGTGTCGGGTCGCGTGCAATCGAGGCAGCTATAACGCCAATAGAGCACGCCCAGAACGATGTCGCCGAAAGTGAGCTTGTCGCCGGCGAACCACGGCGATGCGCCAAGCGCCTTGTCGGCGATGCCCAGCACGTCCGCCAGTTTCGCGGAAGCATCGGCAATCGCTTTGTCATTGCGCTGCGCCTTGGGCACCCGCACGAGGTTCCAGAAGATCGCCGAGATATGCGGCACGACATTGAGCTGCTGCCACTCCATCCACTGCTCGGCGAGAGCGAGTGCCTTCGCCTCCTTCGGCCGCAGGATGCCCTCGCCATGGCGCGCGGCCAGATAGCGGACGATGGCGTTCGATTCGAACATGGTGACGTCGCCGTCCTGGAGAACCGGCACCAGGCCATTGGGATTCATCTTGAGATAGGACGGCTCGCGAACGCCACCGAAGCCGCCGCCGACCGTGTGGCGCCGATAGTCGAGGCCGAGCTCGTCGAGCGCCCAGATCACCTTCTGCACGTTGCTGGAACTGCGGCGGCCCCACACTTCGATCATGATCATCATCTCCTCGATTGTGGGCGATGATTGGAGCGTTTTGCCGTCGCATGCAAGCAAAAGCCCGGCAAACCTGCCGGGCCTTCGTGTCAGCCGATCGTGGGAAGGATCAGTTCGCGGCGGTCGAAGAGTTGAGGAACCGCATCGGATCCATGGCGGTGGCGCCCTTGCGAACCTCGAAATGGACCTGTGGGCTCGACACCGAGCCGGTCTGGCCGGCCTTCGAGATCACATCGCCACGCTTGACCGTGTCGCCACGTTTTACGAACAGATCCTTGTTGTGGGCATAGGCCGTGACCCAGCCGCCTTCATGACGGATGAGGACGAGATTGCCGTAGCCTTTCAGCTCGTTGCCGGCATAGGCGACGACGCCCGCCTCGGCGGCGCGCACGTCGGTTCCTTCCGGAACGGCGATGTTGATGCCTTCATTGCGCAGGCCGCCCGGCTTGGAGCCGTAGCCCGAAATGACCCGGCCCTTGACCGGCCAGCGGAAGGTCAGGCTACCCGCTTCCTGTGCCGGCTGCTGGGTGTCGACCACCTGCTGCGGCGGCTGCTGAACCGGCTTCGGCTGAACCGAAGCCATGTCGGTTGCGGGCTGGTCGCCCTGGTCGCTGCTGTCGATGTCGGCCTGGCTATCGGCGGCCGGCACGCGCTCAGGCTGCTTGGCGGCAACGACAGGGCTCCCGCCATCACCGCCCTTGGGGATGCGCACCATCTGGCCCTGGCGGAGCGAGACACTGTTGGACAAGCCGTTCAGCTTGGCGATGGCGAAGGGCGACACGCCGTAGGTGCGGCCCAGGGAATAGAGCGTCTCGCCGGCGCGAACCGTGTGGTTTCCACCGCCCGAAGCGAGGGTGGTGCCCGGCTTGGCATAGGCCGGCTGCGGGGCTACCGCGTCGCCGCCGCCCGGAATCTGCAGGGTCTGGCCGACGGCCACCGAATAGGGAGCGGCCAGGTTGTTGGCGCGCGCCAGCTCGCCGACGCTCAAGTCGTTGGCGCGGGCGATCGAATAAAGGGTCATGCCGGGCTCGACGCGCACCGTGCCGGATTTGGCTTCCATGCTCGGCTGGTCGTCATAGGCTGACTGGACCTGCGCCGGCTGGTTGTTGCCGGTCTGATAGGTCGGCTGCTTGTAGACCGGCTTGTAGGTCTGCTGGTAGTTGTAGCCGTTGCTGGCATAGTTCTCGCCGGCCTTGCTGGAGCTGCCGGTGATCGGCCGGCGGCGGACCGTGTTGTCCTCGCCCGACGCAACATCCTGCTCGCCACTGCCCTGGACTTCCTTGGGCACAGAGGCGGTGTAGAGAGTGTCCTCCGACGATGTGGATGAGGAGGAATCGGCGAAGCGGTCGACCGAGCCGGAGCAGGCCGAAAGCAGAACAGCGACCGCAACGCTGAGAAGGAGCGACGCTTTCGACGGGATTCCGACGGCGCGCACGGAAGAGGAACGCATACCCAAACTCCAAGAACCAACTGACAGGGCAACAATGCCGCGTTTAGGTTAAGGGAGCGTTTATTGGCTCAAATACGTGCAAAGTTTTCGGCAACTTGCCGGAAAATCGCCCCTTTGGGGCCGCTTGCCGCGGTCAGGTGCAACCCAGATCGCGCCTCTCGGCATGGATGGCGCGGCGCTCATGATTGGCGCGCTTCCATTCTTCCTCGATATCAGGCCCGGGATGGTGCTTGCGCCGGTACTGCAGGGTTGTGTCGATATACTTGATGAGCCGGCCTTCCTCGCGCGCCAGCTGGACACATTGCTGATAGCTCTGTTCGTCCTGGCCATAACGCCCGGCGCAGGCGCTCAGCGCCAAAGCGGCCAGAAGCAGAATTGCTGATTTCTGCATTGGTCCCCCGCTTGGGCGGCCTCGCGGCCTTCGCATATCCTACGAATTTGCCGACAGGGATGCCAGAGCATTTTCTGGTGTCGTGCGACAGGACTCTCCGCTAAAGAGCGGCAATCATCAACGTCAACGGAGTGCTTGCATAAAATGACCCTTTGGCCACAACACGCGACCTGGAACGGCCCCATTGTAATGATCGGCCTCGGCTCGATCGGGCGGGGCACCCTCCCCCTCAT
>CAZICN010000438.1:0-2831 GCA_964537655.1 uncultured Aestuariivirga sp. | reverse complement strand
GGCGTGTCGATGCCGACATTGGTGGATTCGGAACCGTCGCGCGAGCGCAGCACATTGGCCTTGTCCTTGCGCTGGTTGTTCAGATAGCGCTGCTTGGCGATGGGGATCAGCTCGCGCAGGATCTCGACGTCGGTTTCGCGGTTCGGCTGGTTGCCGATCAGGATCTCGACGATCTCCTCGAAATTGAGCAGCCAGAAGGGCAGCGTCATGTTCTCGGGCGTGATGACTTCCGACCATTCGTTGAAGGACTGCTCATATTCGCGGTGCACGTCGAGCAGCACGATATGGGCCTGCGGGTTCTTCTCCAGGATGCGCCTCAGGATCAGCGCCACCGAGCAGGACTTGCCGGTGCCGGTGGTGCCGAGCACGGCGAAATGCTTGCCGAGCAGTTCGTCGATCTTGACCATGGCCGGGATCGAGGCGTCCTGCTGGATATGGCCGATGCGGATGGCGGTCTCGGTATCGCAGGCATAGGCCTTGGACAGCTCGTCCTTGCTCGCCCGGAACACCACATTGCCGAGCGAGGGATAGGTCGAGATGCCGCGCCGGAACGACTTCGGGCGGCCCTGTTCGTCCTTCGGCAGCTCGCCGATGAACTCGACCTCGATGATCCTGAGCTCCTGGTCGTTCTGCGCATGCGACGGCATCGGCGAGCTCAGCGCCGAGACGAGGGCCAGCGTCACCGAGCTGGTGTTGTCGACCTTGAGCAGCGTGCCGATTTCCGGGCAGTGGCTGGAGGAGTTCTGGCCCTGGCCGTCGGCCGTATCGAGCAGGATGATGGCGTGGCCTCCGGTCACCGCCACAATGCGCCCGATGCGCTCGACGCTTTCGATCGAGGTGCCCTTTGTCCGTGTCGCCGGGGATGTCTGAACCGCTTGCATGATGTTTTTCTCGCCGTTCAATGACGCCTCTGGGCGCTTCTGGGGGGAATCTGGTTGAGGTCGTGGACGGGCAGGAACACGATGACCTTCGTTCCCTTGCCCTTCTCCGAATTGATGGTGAGGCTGCCGCCATGCAGCTTGGCGAGCGCCGCCGAGATGGGAAGGCCGAGGCCGGTGCCCTCATGGCGCTTGTTGAAGCCCGCATCGACCTGGCCGAAGGGGCGCATGGCGGTCTCGATGTCGGCGACCGTCATGCCGCCGCCATTGTCGGTGATGGTGAGGCTGACGAAGCCGTCGCTCGCCGGGCTCGCCAGGAACGAGACGCGTCCCTTGGGCGGCGTGAACTTGACCGCATTGCCGAGGAGGTTGATCAGGATCTGCTTGACCCTGAGCGGGTCGGCGAAGAGCTTCGGCACCTGGGCGTCGATCTCGCTCGCCACCATGATGTCCTTTTCCTTGGCCTTGGCCTCGACGATGAGCAGGCAGGACTCGACCACCGGGGCTATGTCCATGGGCTCGCGCTCGATGTCCATGCTGCCGGCCTGGATCTTGGTGACGTCGAGAATGCCGTTGATCAGCGCCAGCAGGTGGTCGGCGGCCTGCTTGATATAGCCCGAATACTGGTTGACCCGGGCGGGCTCGGAGATGTTTAGCGTGCCGAGCATGTCGGAGAAGCCGATGATGGCGTTGAGCGGCGTCCGCAGCTCATGGCTCATATTGGCGATGAATTCCGACTTGGCCTTGGAGGCGAGTTCGGCCTCGACCTTGGCCGCGTTGAGGGCCAGCGTCTGCTTCTGCCGGGTGACGGCCTGGCCGAAATGGTCGGAATATTCGGCGATGAGCGAGTCGTTTTTGAACCACCTGGGGCCAAAAGTACGCATGAACTGTGTGCCTCTAAAGGTCGGAAAATACCGGCCAAACGGATAATTTGGCGTTAACAAACCGTTCCGCTTTGTCGCTTTGTGGGCCGATCTTTGACTAGCCTGCCCAAGCTGTTAATCTGGGCCCAACATAATGGATTGCCGGCGACGACCCGTATCTCGGGGCGCCCGGCGAAAGGCTTTTACAGTGGATGCCAGAAGCGGTGCGGGCGAGCCCCGCGCCCGGGGCCGTGAAAACCCTTCCGGGAGCGAGCGCTCCCCCCGGGGCGAGCACCGTGCCCCGCCGAAACAGCGGCCGGAGCGCGGCGATGCCTATTACGGCGCGCTCGACCTCGGCACGAACAACTGCCGCCTCCTGATCGCCTCGCCCGCCCCCCAGGGCTTCGTCGTGATCGATGCGTTTTCGCGCATCGTGCGGCTGGGCGAGGGGCTATCCGCCGCGGGCGCCCTGAGCGAGCCGGCGATGAAGCGCACCATCGACGCCCTGCGCATCTGCGCCAACAAGCTTGCCTGGCACCGGGTCGGGAATAGGCGCCTGGTTGCCACCGAGGCCTGCCGCATGGCCGCCAATGGCGGGGAATTTATCGCCAGGGTACGCGACGAAGTGGGCCTCGAGCTCGAGATCATCGGGCGCGAGATGGAGGCGAAGCTCGCCGCCGTCGGCGCCGAGCCGCTTTTGGCGCAAGAGGCCGAGACGGCGCTCGTCTTCGATATCGGCGGCGGCTCGACCGAGCTGATGTGGCTCGAGAACCGCGCGGGCCAGCACGAGATCGCGGCCTGGACGTCGTTGGCGGCGGGTGTGGTCACGGTGTCGGAGCGCTTCGGCGGCATCGATGTCGATGGTCCGAAATACGACGCCATGCGCGCCTTCCTGCGGCCCATGATCGAAGGCTTCGCCGCCCGCGTGATGGGCCTGAACCGGGGCAGCACGCTCCCGGCCCATCTCCTCGGCACATCGGGCACGGTGACGACCATTGCCGGCGTCCAGCTCGGCCTCAGGCGTTATGACCGCGCCCGCGTCGATGGCTGCTGGCTGGCGCAGGAGGACATCGCCAAGGTGTGCGGCGAG
>CAZICN010000437.1:0-2855 GCA_964537655.1 uncultured Aestuariivirga sp. | reverse complement strand
CTCATGAACGTGATCGATTCTTATATGTTAGCGCGGGATTCTCGCGAAAAACCGGCATCCACTTTTTCGCAGCCCGCGCTGGTCCCTGGGCAGGAAGGTCCGACGGCCTGGCTGGTCGATGCCTGCTGGCCGGAATTCTCGATCCTGTTCGCCGCCACGGTGCGTGAGGAGGATGCGCTTTTCGTGCCGCAGCGTCTGCGCCAGTCATCCCGCCATGCCTGGCCGCAGCATGTGGTGGCGGAGGAAAACTGCGCCACACTCATTGCCTTGCGCCGCGCCCTCAGCCTGCGCCGCGCGCCGAAGCAGGGGCGCGCCCTGCAGGACATCTTGCTGCGCTACGACGAAGCGCTGGCCCGCCGCTATGCCAGAAAACTGTCTCATCTGCACACCCATCTGGTAATCTCGCAGAATCTCTTGCCGCATCTGTGGCGGCTGGGTGAGCTGCAGGGCAGGACCTTCGATGTGCTGATGGTGCGCCACCCGATGGTCGAACTGCAAGCGAAGCTCGATGCCGCAAGGACGCACTATCCCATGAGCCCGACGCTCGGCGATTTCCGGGCGCCCGAAGGCATCGTCGAGGCCGAGAGCAAGGCGCTCGCCGAAGCCCGGACCCTTCTGACGCCCCATAGCGGCATTGCGGCTTGCCACCCGACCCGGACGCGCCATCTCGACTGGATCATGCCCGCGGCTCGCGGCCGGATCGCCCGCGGCGGGAAATCCATCCTGTTCCCGGCCTCGGCCCTGGCCCGCAAGGGCGCCTATGCCTTGCGCGACGCCGTCAAGGGCCTGGATATCGATATCATCGTCGCCGGCCGGGCCCGGGAGCAAGACGGCGATTTCTGGGGCAATGTCAGAGCCCGTCCCATGGAGGGACCCGACTGGCCCTCCGAAATCGCCGCAGTCGTGCTGCCGGCCGTGATCGAGCATGAGCCGCGCGCGCTGCTCAAGGCGATCGCCCATGGCCTGCCGGTCATTGCCACGGAAGAATGCGGCCTCGGCGACATCGACGGCCTCACCACCGTGCCCGCATATGATCCCGAGGCATTGCGTCATACATTGATGGCCAACACCACTGGCCGCTTTGCCTGAACCGCCGACTTCTGGTCATATGCCCCTCGCGGACCGGACCTGCACAAGAGAGGCGCGATGACCCAGAAGACATGGACTGCCGTCGACAATTATGTGAGCGAGATGCTGGTGCCGGCGGACAAGGTGCTCGATGAGGCGCTGGAGGCAAGCGCCGATTCGGGTCTGCCGGAAATCGCCGTGGCGCCCAATCAGGGCAAGTTCCTCATGCTGCTGGCCCGCTCGATCAATGCCCGCAACATCCTGGAGATGGGCACGCTCGGCGGCTACAGCACCATCTGGCTCGCGCGCTCGTTGCCGAAGGGTGGCCGGGTGGTGACGCTCGAATCGGTGCCCCGCCACGCCGAGGTGGCGCGCAGCAATTTCAAGCGCGCCGGCCTTTCCGATGTGATCGATCTCAGGCTCGGCAAGGCGCTGGATGTCCTACCGAAGCTCGCCGCCGAGAGGCCCGAGCCTTTCGATTTCATCTTCATCGACGCCGACAAGGAACACATTCCGGACTATTTCACCTGGTCGCTGAAGCTGGCGCGCCCCGGCAGCATGATCATCGTCGACAACGTCATTCGCGACGGCAAGGTCATCGACGCCCGGAGCAACGACCCGAGCGTGAAGGGTGTGCGCCGGTTCAACGAAATGCTGAAAGGGGAGAAGCGGGTCAGCGCCACTTCGATCCAGACGGTCGGCGCCAAGGGCTATGACGGATTCACCCTGGCGCTGGTAACCTGATGGCTAGCCGCGCTACTCCACCGCGAGCCTCATCCCCAGGGCCACCAGGAGGTTGCCCATGAACGCCTCGAACGGCCTGCGGATATGGCCGGCCGAATGCCTAGGCCTGGCCGCCAGGGTGTTGCTGGCCTGCCGCAGGGCGCTCCACAGCATCTGGACGCCGGATAGGCGACACCGGCCAGCGCCGCGCCCACCGCCTTATGGGAGGCCCTCATGGCATAGCAACCCTGCCGTAGCGGCGGTCTCTTCGTGGTTGCCATAATGCCGTCATTTTGGCATACCCCGCCCATCGTTCCGGGATGCGGGAGGAGGGGGGCCTCCTTAACGCCCGCCCTCGGGGAAACCAGAAACATAAGGAACAACCATGAGCTCGACCCTCTGGCTGATTGTGCTCGGCGGTGCATTGTCCATCGTCTACGGCATTCTCACCACGCGCAGCCTGCTCGCCGCTGATGCCGGCTCGGCCCGCATGCAGGAAATCTCCGCCGCCGTGCGCGAAGGCGCGCAGGCCTATCTCAAGCGTCAGTACACGACCATCGGCATTGTCGGTGTCGTCATTTTCATCATCGCTTTCTTCCTGCTCGGCTGGCAGTCGGCTGTCGGCTTCGCCATCGGCGCCATCCTCTCGGGTGCAGCGGGCTTCATCGGCATGAACGTGTCGGTCAGGGCCAATGTGCGCGTCGCACAGGCAGCGACCAAGTCGCTCGCGGGCGGGCTCGACCTCGCTTTCAAGTCGGGCGCCGTCACCGGCCTCCTGGTCGCCGGTCTCGGCCTCCTGGGCGTCACGCTCTACTTCATCTTCCTCACCGGTCCGCTGGCACTGGCGCCGACGAGCCGCACCGTCATCGACTCGCTGGTGGCGCTCTCCTTCGGCGCTTCGCTGATCTCGATCTTCGCCCGTCTCGGCGGCGGCATCTTCACCAAGGGTGCTGATGTCGGCGGCGACATGGTCGGCAAGGTCGAAGCCGGCATTCCAGAGGATGACCCGCGCAACCCGGCCACCATCGCCGACAATGTCGGCGACAATGTCGGCGACTGCGCCG
>CAZICN010000436.1:0-2861 GCA_964537655.1 uncultured Aestuariivirga sp. | reverse complement strand
ACGCTCTCAACCCCAAGCTTCAATGATCCCGCGAAAGGTATTTCCGTGACCAACAAGACCATCATCAAGAATGTCCGCCCCTGGGCCGAGGCGGCGACCGACATCACCATCAGCGGCGACCGCATTGCCGCGATCGGCGCGGCCGGCGCCGCGGCGGGCTCGCAAGTAATCGACGGCGCAGGCGCCATCCTGCTGCCGGGACTGATCGAGGCCCATACCCATCTCGACAAGACGCTCTTCGGCATGAAGTGGAACGTCAACGACGTGGGCTACACGCTCATCGACAAGATCACCAACGAGCGCGAGATGAAGACCAAGCTCGGTCTCGATCCCGCGCGCCAGTCGGCGCGCCAGGTGGCGATCTCGGTCGCCCGCGGCACGACCCATATCCGCAGCCACGTCGATGTCGACACGGTCCACGGCCTGAAAGGCATCGAGGGCGTGATGGCGACGCGCGAGAAATACGGGAAGTTCATCGATATCGAGATCGTCGCTTTCCCGCAATCCGGCATGATGAACAGGCCGGGCACGGTCGAGCTCATGGACGAAGCGCTGTCGATGGGGGCTGAAGTGGTCGGCGGCCTCGATCCCTCCTCGATGGACAAGGACCCGAAGGGTCATCTCGACACGATCTTCGGCCTCGCCGCCAAGCACGGCAAGCCGCTCGACATCCATCTGCATGAGCCGGGCGAACTGGGCCTCTTTACCATGGGCATGATCGTCGAGCGGACTCATGCACAGGGCATGTCCGGCAAAGTCACCATCAGCCATGCCTTCTGTCTCGGTCACAACGACTATCTCGTGGTCGGCCGCATGCTGGAGGATCTGGCCCGGAGCGGCATCGCCGTGATGACGACCGGGCCGTCGGGCTGGGCATGCCCGCCGCTGATCCGCACGCTCGACGCCGGCATAACCGTGTGCTCGGGCTCGGACGGCATTCGCGATTGCTGGCACCCCTGGGGCACCGGCGACATGCTGGAGCGGGTGATGTATCTGGGCCAGCGCAATTATCTGAGCCGCGATCGCGACATCAGGCGCATCTTCGATGTCGTGACGCGCGACGGCGCCAAGGTCATGAATATCGCCGATTACGGCCTGGCGGCCGGCAATATCGCCGATCTCGTGCTCGTCGACGGCGAGGCGCTGGCCGAGGCGGTCGCCTCCTGCCGGCCGCGCCGCCTGGTGATGAAGCGCGGCCGGGTCGTCTCCCGCGACGGTGCTTTGCCCTTCGAAGTGGCCTGAGACGTGACCGCGGCACCCGCCCATATCACGCCGCAGGCACCGATGCCGGTCCGGCCCGCCGGCGCGGTCCTCGACATCCGCGGTCTCGTCGTCGAATTCCCGACGCGGCGCGGTGTCCTGACCGCGATCCGCGGCATCGATCTCACCATCGGCCGGGGCGAGATACTGGGCGTCGTGGGTGAATCGGGGGCCGGCAAGTCCCTGACCGGGGCGGCGGTCATTGGTCTCCTCGAATCCTCAGGCCGGATCGCCGCGGGTGAAATCCATGTCGGCGGACGGCGGATTGATCAGCTGCCCGTGCGCGAGATGCAGAAATTGCGCGGCCGCACCATCGGCGCGATCTTTCAGGACCCGCTCACCTCGCTCAATCCGCTGCTGACGGTGGGCGACCAGCTCGTCGAAACGATGCGGGTGCATCTGCCCCTGTCGCGGGCGGAGGCGTTGGAACGCGCCGTCAGATTGCTCCAGGAGGTCGGCATTCCCTCGCCGGAGCTCAGGATCACCCAGTATCCGCATCAGTTCTCGGGCGGCATGCGCCAGCGCGTGGTCATTGCGCTCGCCTTGTGCGCCGAACCCGAACTCGTGATCGCCGATGAGCCGACGACCGCGCTCGACGTCTCGATACAGGCGCAAATCACGGCCCTGCTGAAGCGCGTCTGCCGTGATCGCGGCACCGCCATGATGCTGATCACCCACGACATGGGCGTGATCGCCGAGACCGCCGACCGCGTCGCCGTCATGTATGCCGGCCGCATTGTCGAGATCGGGCCCGTTGCCTCGATCATCCGCGACCCCCGGCATCCCTATACAAGGGGGCTCATCGGCTCGATCCCGAGTCTCACCGACCGCTGCGAACGGCTTGTACAGATCGACGGCGCGATGCCGCGCCTCAACGCGATGCCGTCGGGATGCGCCTTTCATCCACGCTGCCGCTTTGCGAGCGACCAGTGCCGCGCCGACACACCGCCATTGTTGCCTGCCGGCGAAAGCCAAGCCGCCTGCTGGCATCGGGACCGGGGAGTGAGCCATGTCGCCCAGTGAACGGCCCGCTCTCATCGCCGACGACATCGCCTGCTGGTTCCAGCTTCCGCAATCCTGGCTCGACCGCACGGTGCTCGGCAAGCCGTCGCGCATGGTGAAGGCCGTTGATGGGATATCCTTCGAGATTCCGCGCGGAACCACCTTCTCCATCGTCGGCGAGTCCGGCTGCGGCAAATCGACGGTCGCGCGCATGGTGGTCGGCCTCCAGGCCCCGTCGCGCGGCAGGTTCGATTTCGCAGCCGGACGCGGCCGCAAGGGCAGCCTACGCACGCAGATGATCTTCCAGGATCCCTTTGCCAGTCTCAATCCGCGCTGGCGGGTGGGCGACATCATCGCCGAGCCGATCCGCGAGCTCGGTCTGTGCGACGGCGCCAAGGAAACCGAACGCCGCATGCATGGGCTGCTCGACACGGTCGGGCTCGGCAGCCGCGACGCCGGGCGCTACCCCCACGAGTTCTCGGGCGGCCAGCGCCAGCGCATCTCCATCGCCCGGGCGCTTGCCGCCGAGCCCGAGTTCCTCGTCTGCGACGAGCCGACCTCGGCGCTCGACGTGTCGGTGCAGGCGCAGATCCTGAACC
>CAZICN010000435.1:0-2868 GCA_964537655.1 uncultured Aestuariivirga sp. | reverse complement strand
GGCTCAAAACACGGCCACAAGCATGAGCACGGCTCAAAACACGGGCACGAACATGAGTATGGCTCAAAAGAGGAAGCCACCTCTGGACTTCAGGGGCACGACCATGGCCCCACCAGCGGTCCATGGTGGAAGTCCCGAAAGGGGCAATTGACAATAGCGAGCGGCTTAGCGCTCGCCGCGGCCTATGGCGTCGGCAAGCTGGTGCCGGGCCTCGAGTCGTGGATATTCACGGCCGCCATGCTGGTCGGCCTGTTGCCGATCGCGCGGCGGGCCATCATGGCAGCGCTTTCCGGCACGCCTTTTTCGATCGAGATGTTGATGACCATCGCCGCCATCGGCGCGGTGATCATCGGCGCCAGCGAGGAAGCGGCGGCGGTGGTATTCCTTTTCCTGATCGGCGAATTGCTGGAAGGTGTCGCTGCCGGCAAGGCGCGCGCCAGCATCCAGTCGCTCGCGGCACTCGTGCCCAAGACGGCATTGCTCGAACGCAACGGCAAGACGGAGGAAGTCCCGGCCGCAAGCCTCGCGGTCGAATCAGTGATCCTGGTCCGCCCAGGCGATCGCATCCCCGCCGACGGTCTGATCATCTCCGGCGAAAGCTCGGTCGATGAAGCGCCAGTCACGGGCGAGAGTACACCTGTGCACAAGGCCGTCGATGCCAAGGTATTCGCCGGCACGGTGAACGGCGATGGCGCACTGCGCATTCGCGTCACTGCGACGGCATCCGACAACACGATCGCCCGGGTCATCAAGCTCGTTGAGGAGGCCCAGGAAAGCAAAGCGCCGACCGAGCGGTTCATCGACCGCTTCTCGCGCTATTATACACCGGGCGTCGTCGTGGTCGCCGGCTTGATAGCGGTGGTGCCGCCGCTCCTATTCGGTGGTGTATGGAACGAATGGATCTATAAGGGACTCGCCATCCTGCTGATCGGCTGCCCCTGCGCGCTGGTCATTTCGACGCCGGCGGCAATTGCGGCGAGCCTGTCGTCGGGTGCGCGCCGAGGGCTGCTGCTCAAGGGCGGCGCCGTCTTGGAAAACCTCGGCAAGATCACTGCCGCCGCATTGGACAAGACCGGCACGCTGACGGAAGGCAAGCCGAAGGTCACCGACATACTGGGCTTTGGCTATTCCGAGGCAGAGGTGCTCAGGCATGCGGCGGCCTTGGAGACCGGATCGAGCCATCCCCTCGCCAAGGCCATCCTTGACCGCGCGGCGGCGGACAAGATCGAGATACCGCAGATCATCGACGCCAAGGCGATCGGCGGCAAGGGCGTCACTGGCACGGTGAATGGCGTGGAAACGTTCCTGGGATCGCCGCAGGCGGCGGGCAACCGGATCGCCCTTACAGCCGACCAGATCGCCCGGATCACGGCGCTCAACGATGAGGGAAAGAGCGTCTCGGTCCTGTTGGCGGACGGCAAGGTCGCGGGGGCCATCGCCATGCGCGACGAGCCGCGCCCCGACGCCAAGGCGGGACTCAAGGCCCTTGCCGATGCCGGGATCAAGACCGTGATGCTAACGGGCGACAACAGTCGCACCGCGGCGGCCATCGGAAAGCAGCTTGGCATCGAGGTCCGCGCCGAACTCCTGCCCGAGGACAAGCAGCGGATCGTGGGTGAGCTGAAGCGGCAGGGCTTCACGGTCGGCAAGGTCGGCGATGGCATCAACGATGCGCCGGCGCTCGCGGCGGCCGATGTCGGCATTGCGATGGGCGGCGGCACCGACGTGGCGCTTGAAACCGCCGATGCCGCCGTGCTTCACGGGCGTGTCGGCGACATAGCCGCCATGGTGGACCTGTCCAAGCGGACGATGAGCAACATCCGCCAGAACATCACCTTGGCGCTGGGATTGAAAGCCGTGTTCCTGGCCACGACCGTGATCGGAATCACTGGCCTGTGGCCGGCCATCCTTGCCGACACCGGTGCGACGGTCCTGGTGACGATGAACGCTTTGCGGCTGCTTGGAACGGGGAAGGCCGCCGCTTAGAGCATATCCCGCCAAAGTCTTGCGGCTTTGGCGATAAGGATTTGTTCCAAGATATCGATTTGGCGCGAATCCTTTTCGGCGAAGTGATCCCACTTCGCCGGGATGCGCGCTAGAAGCCGAAGAAAATGATGCCGACGCCAAGGAACAGGATCAATGCGCCGAGGATGCCGCTTTCGTAGCGCTCCAGGAAACCGAGGCGCAGACGTTCCATTCCCGACATGGTCAGCCAGGTGAAAACCATCATGCCGGCGATGGTTGCCAGCGCCAGTACCGCGCTCAGCACGATGAATCCGATCCAGCCGTAGCTGATGCCCGACAGGTAGACGGGCAGGAAGCCCTCGCAGGGCGAGAATGTCAGAAGCGTGAACAGGCTGAAAATGACGGTGCCATCCGACTTCACCATGCCCGCCTTGCGCGGGTCCATGGCTGTGGCTGCAGGCTCCGCCGCTGCAGCATGTTGATGCTCCTCGAAGCGGACCTCGTGGTCATGGGCGTGGTCACCATGCGAAAGGCCGAGGCGCGCGGTGAACTCGTGCGGCTCCGGAATCTCCTCCAGCGATTCGAGATAGCCTCCACGGTCGGCGAAGGTAAAGGTTTGTCGCGTGCCATTGGGACGCAGTGTCTCGATCGTCACTCCGGCTGCGTGCGGTAGCGGCATAGCCGCTTCGGCCCGCAGCCGGAACCTGGGCGGGACGCCGTCCTCGAAGACTTCGAGGGCCAGCACACCATGGCCGGTGTCGACCCGCTTGGTACCGGAAGCGTGGTTCTGACCGCCGCGGCTGTCCTCACCATGATCGTGTCCGGCATGGTCATGGCCGTGTGAGCCATGATCATGGTCGTCATGACTATGGCCCCCGCCGAAATGATGATGGCTGTGCCCGC
>CAZICN010000434.1:0-2871 GCA_964537655.1 uncultured Aestuariivirga sp. | reverse complement strand
GCACCGTAGGCGGTCCCCGAGCCGCCGAGGAGGTTGGCGCCGCCGATCACCGTGGCCGCGATGACGCGCAGCTCGTAGGACTGTCCGAGCGCGTTGATCGCCGAGCCGCTATAGCCGAGGATCAGGAGCGAGGCGATCGAGGCGGTGAAGGCCGAGAACACATAGGCGAAGAACTTGATGCGGTCGACCGGAACGCCGGTGAGCCGCGCCGCCTGCTCGTTGCCGCCGATCGAGAACAGATGCCGGCCCCAGGCGGTGAAGTTGAAGGCGAATCCGACCGCCAGCGCGAAGATCACCATGGTCCAGAAATGCGAGGAGAGCTGTGGCAGCCAGGTCGGCAGCCAGCTGTCGGGCGTGTGCAGCGGCCAGCGCCACTGGCCGATCGCCTTCACGATCGGCGCATCGGGGCCGAATTTGTAGAGCATCTGGTTGCCGGAGAAGACGATGGCCATCGAGCGGGCGATGGACATCATGCCGAGCGTCACGACGAAGGACGACATGCCGACATAGGCGACGAAGAAGCCGTTGATGGCGCCGCAGATGAGGCCCGCGGCGAGGCCGGCGCCAAAGGCGATGTACCAGGGATATTCCCAGGTGAGGAAGAGTCCGGCGACGATGGCGACAAGGCCCATGATCGAGCCGATCGAAAGATCGATGCCGCCGGTGATGATGACCACCGTCATGCCGACCGCCATGATCCCGAACAAAGCGAAGTTGCGCGTCATGTTGGCGAAATTCTCGACCGTGCCGAAGGCGTTCGGCTCATAGATCGCCATGCCGACATAAAGCGCCGCCAGCGCCACCGTCACCCAGAAGGGCTGGCTGGCGAAGAGCTTGCTGGCGAAAGTCTGCTCGCGGTTCTGGACGACATCCGAGATCGCGGCGTGATCGACTTCGGCGGTGGCCTGTGCGGATTTAGGCGGCACGGATCGCTCCCGTGATCAGACCGGTGATCTCTTCCGGCGATGTCTTGACGGTGTGCTTGTCGGCGACCTTGGCGCCGCGGCGCAGCACGATGATGCGATCCGAGACGGCGAAGACGTCGGGCATGCGGTGGCTGATCAGCATCACCGTGACACCCTGCGACTTGAGCCGGCCGATGAGATCGAGCACCTCGGCAACCTGGCGCACCGAGATGGCGGCCGTCGGCTCGTCCATCAGGACGAGCTTGGCCTTGGAGAGCCTGGTGCGAGCGATGGCCACCGCCTGGCGCTGGCCGCCCGACATCTTGCGCACCAGATCGCGCGGCCGGGTCTCGGATTTGAGTTCCTTGAACAGCTCGGCCGAGCGCTCGATCATCGCCTGCTTGTCGAGGATGCGGAAAGGCCAGACGCCCTTCTTGATCTCGCGCCCCAGGAACACGTTCTCGGCAGCGGTCAGGTTGTCGGCGATCGCCAGATCCTGATAGACGACCTCGATGCCCTTGCCGCGCGCCTCGATCGGCTTGTGGAAATGGCAGACTTCCTCTTCGACCGCGATCTCGCCCTCGCTCGGCGGGAAGTTGCCGGCAATGAGCTTGACCATGGTCGACTTGCCGGCGCCGTTGTCGCCCATCAGGCCCACGACTTCACCCGGTTCCAAGGAAAAGCTCACTTCGCTCAATGCCTTTATGGCACCGAAGTTCTTCGACACGCTGCGAACGTCAAGCAAAGCCAATCGGGTCCTCCCGTCGTGCGAGGCTCTGGCGGCCTGCTTTGCGAATTCACCCGGCCGGAATTTTGCATGGCTTCAATGGGCTTGTCGAGCGCCTTTGCGCCGCGCCGGCATATTTGTCATACTAAAGGCAACCTTGAGATTTTCCCATCATCCCATCAATCAACTGCAAGAGGCTCGGAAATGCTCAAATTTGCGCTGTTCGGGGCAGGGCGCATCGGCGCTATGCATGCCGCCAATATCGCGGCCAATCCCCAGGCCGAACTCGCCTGGGTCTTCGACGTCAACCGGATGGCGGCGGAAACGGTAGCGGCGCGGCACGGCGCCCGTCCGGCCGACACGATCGAGGCGGCACTTGCCGACAAGTCGGTCGATGCCGTGCTCATCGCCTCATCGACCGACACGCATGTGCCGCTGATCACCCAGTCGGCCAGAGCCGGCAAGGCGATCCTGTGCGAGAAGCCGATCGATCTCGACATCGCCAAGGTCGAGCGCTGCCGCGAGGACATTTCCGGCTGCAAGGTTCCGGTGCAGATCGGCTTCAACCGGCGCTATGACGCGACGCATCGGGCGGTCAGGGAGGCCGTGGCGCGCGGCGAGATCGGCACGCTCGAAGTGCTGATCATCACCAGCCGCGACCCGGAGCTGGCGCCGATGCCCATCCTCAAGGGTTCCGGCGGCATCTTCCGGGACATGACCATTCATGACTTCGACCTGGCGCGCTTCATCCTGGGCGAGGAGCCGGTCGAGGTCTCCGCCACCGGCAGCGTCATCATCGATCCGGTGGTCGCCACCCTCAACGACTGTGACACCGTGATGGTGACGATGAAAGCGCAGTCGGGCGCACTCGTACACATCAACAATTCGCGGCGCTGCGTCTATGGCTATGACCAGCGGGTGGAGGCCTTCGGCTCCAAGGGCATGGTGCAGTCCGAGAACCCGATGCCGAACATGCTGAAGCGCAGCGCCGCCGGCGCCACCCAGAGCCTCGGGCCCCTGCATTACTTCTTCATCGAGAGATACATGCAGGCCTATCTCGACGAGTTGAACGAGTTCATCGACCGGGTGACGCGCGGTCTGCCGCCGACGGTCGGTTTCGAGGACGGACGGCGGGCGCTCATCATCGCCGACGCGGCCTTCGCATCGATCCGGACAGGCAAGACCGTGACGGTGAATTACGGGTGATTGCTCTCTTCGCGAAGGACACCCTCATCCGGC
>CAZICN010000433.1:0-2872 GCA_964537655.1 uncultured Aestuariivirga sp. | reverse complement strand
TGCGCAAGCTCAAGCATCCGAGCCGCAGCCGGAAGCTTCGGAGCTTTTTGGATAATTGATGGTTTCAGCCGGCGATATCCTTTCTGTCGATATCGCGGCCCAAGGCTTTTCGAGAGCGCGGAAATGCTCGCAGAGTGTTTCCGCGACTCGCATCATGATCCGTCGACCGGCCAGGAGTTGAATGTGGCACCGAAGGATATGCCAGCTCGTTTCAGCTCCATGCCCGACGCCCTTTCCCGTTGTCTGGTTCTGAACACAATCGCGGGAGCGCGCGCATTGTCGCGCTACGCTGATGCCAAGCTCAAGCCGTTCGGCGTTACGGTTCAGCAGTTTGCCCTTCTGGCCGCGATCCGCTTTCATCCGGGCGAACCGGTGGCGACGCTGGCGCAACGCGTTTTTCTCGATCGCACAAGTCTGACCCGGAACCTCGATCTTCTCGAGCGCAAGGGCCTTGTGCGTCGCGTCTCCGCCATGTCGGGAAATATGCGCCTGTGCGAACTCACCGAGCAGGGAAACGCGATGTTGGATCGTCTTGTGCCGGAATGGCAACGATCTCAGGCTGAGCTCAGCGAAGGTCTCTCCGACCGAGACGCCAAAACTTACCTTCGCGTCGCCAGACATCTTTCGGGGCGGTAGCCGACATAGGGGTTGCCCCAGTCCCTTGAATTGCATATACACAGTGTATATGCACTAAAAGGCAATCATGATTGAACCTATTGTCGTGACTGGACTTGGCGCAGTTTCACCCCTCGGCGCCAGTGTGTCCTCCAGCTGGAAAAGGCTGATTGCCGGTCAAAGCGGCATCCGGGCCAACACACGCTTCAATACCGAAGGGTGGAAATGCCGGATCGCGGGTCTTGTTCCGGAGCATGAGGAAGACTCGGACGGCTTCAACCCCGAATCCGCCATGGATCCTCGGGACCTGCGCAGGAACGATCTCTTCATCCACTATGCAATGGCCGCTGCGCAGGAGGCGCTGGATCAGGCCGGCTGGCATCCCGAAAATCCAAATGATCGGATTCGTACCGGCACGGTGATCGGAACCGGGGTCGGCGGCGTTCCGGCCATCACCGCCGCGAGCGATGTCATCCGCAATTCCGGGGTGCGCCGGCTATCACCCTTCGTCGTGCCCTCATTCCTGCCGAACCTGGCCGCAGGGCAGGTTTCCATTCGCTTTGGTTTTCACGGACCGTCCGGCTCACCGACCACGGCCTGCGCCGCCTCCGCTCAGGCGATCGGTGATGCCATGCGTATGATCCGAACGGGCGAGGCGGATATCGCCCTTTGCGGCGGCGCGGAGGCTTGCGTCGATCCGGTCGCCATCGGTGGCTTCACGGCAGCCAGGGCGCTGTCCTTCGACTTCAACGACGAACCCCAGCGGGCATCGCGTCCCTTCGATGCCGAGCATGACGGCTTTGTTCTTTCCGAGGGCGCCGCGATGCTGGTGATCGAGCGGCTAAGCCACGCGGAGAGGCGCGGCGCGCGACCGCTTGCCGTGTTGTCGGGCTATGGCACCACCACAGACGCTCATCACGTCACCGCAGGATGGGCCGATGGGCGCGAGGCCGCGCGTGCGATGGAAATCGCGCTGAGGATGGCCGGAGTGAGAACCGACGCCATCGGCTACATCAACGCCCATGCCACCTCCACTCCGGTCGGGGACGCAGCGGAACTAGCCGCACTGGAAAAGGTCTTCGGACCAGGCGCAGGGGGCACGGCTGTCGGATCGACCAAATCGGCGACGGGGCATATGCTGGGCGCCGCAGGTGCCATCGAGGCTGTCTTCTCGGTTCTCGCGATCCTGAATTCCATGCTCCCCCCAAGTCTCAACATCGACCGACCGATGCCGGAAGCGAATGGCTTCAATTTGCTTTCCGATGGAGCACGCCCGCTCAAGGTCGATCACGTGCTCTCCAATGCCTTCGGTTTCGGCGGTGTTAATGCGGCCCTGGTATTCAGTCGGTACGCATAAAGGCGTCTTCGATTGTACGCACCAGGACAATCATCGCCTCTGACTCATGTTGTTCGTGACAAACGCCGCACTGCCAAAGGAGACCAATGCACGGCCTCGTGCGCCGAGCCGAACACGGATGTGTTCCGCATCGATCAGCCGCCTGGCGGTAATAGAGCCGGATTGGCTTTGACGATCCATGGGACTGACTCGATTACTCCCCCTCCGGCATCTCGATGAAGGTGGCGTGATAGTTGGCGCTGTCGACGGCCGATGACCAGGCGGTGGTGGTCATGAAGCCACGACCAGCACCGGTTTCGTCTGAGCGGCGTCGGGCGGGGCGATGCTGTCGGGAACTTGAAATAGCCAGCCCTGATATCGCTCACGTCGCGGCCGAGGCGTGGATTCAATCGCAACAGTTCGAGCGTCTGGTTGATTGATCGCAAATAGGCGTTGGCCTGATCCGCACCCCATTCCTGCTCCGTGTGATCCCATATGCCATCCAGGTCAATTCGGGCACGAGGCGAGAAACGCAGTGCGATCATCGCTTCTTCTTGTTCTTATCAGCGAGGAACTTCTCCATGTCGAGGGGGACTGGCTCACCGCTCAGCTCTCCCTCGCGAAGGGCGGCGCGCAGCCGCTCCATTTTCAGTTCTTGTTCCTCCAGCAATTGAAGGCCGGCGCGCACGGCTTCGCTCGCCGAGCCAAAGCGGCCATTTTGGACCTGCTTCTTTATGAAGCTCGTGTGCGCTTTGCCGAGCACAACAGACGTGTTTTTCATTTACCCGCATCCGTCATTGATATGATCTATTGGTACTACGGAAATGCTTGCCGCGCAACCGGGCGCTGGCGGTTGCAGCTACTCTCCCTCCGGCATCTCGATGAAGGTGGCGTGATAGTCGGCGCTGTCGACGGCCGATG
>CAZICN010000432.1:0-2878 GCA_964537655.1 uncultured Aestuariivirga sp. | reverse complement strand
GGGGTGTCACCCATGTCTTAGGTACGCTCTGTCACCTATGTCTTCGGTCTGGACAATCTGCCGAATGGTGCCGGCTAAGGGACTCGAACCCCTGACCCCCTGATTACAAATCAGGTGCTCTACCAACTGAGCTAAGCCGGCCGGCCACGCGCCTTCCTAGTGTGGTGGTTCAGAAATTCCCTCCAGTATTGCAGTCAGGATTCGAGGGAATTTCTGAACCAAGACCACACTAGAATCTTGGATTTTCTAGTGTCCCGAATCCGAAGTTCGCTCGGAAGACGCGGCTATATGATGCGAACTTCGGATTCGGGACACTAGACTGCAAGGAAGGGCGTGACAAGCCGGCGTATCATCAGGCCGCCGCCTTCACCTGACCCCGGCTGCCTTCGATATTGGGCAGGAACCAGGTGACGAGGCCGATCAGCGGCAGGAAAGAGCAGATCTTGTAGACATAGCCAATGCTCGTCATGTCGGCGATCTCGCCCAGGATCGCGGCGCCGAGGCCGCCCATGCCGAAAGCTAATCCGAAGAACAGGCCGGCGATCATACCGGGGCGGCCGGGCACCAGTTCCTGCGCGAAGACGACAATGGCCGAGAAGGCGGAGGACAGGATGAGCCCGATGACAATGGCGAGCACCAGCGTCCATTCGAGGTTGGCGTAGGGCAGGATGAGCGTGAACGGCACGGCGCCTAGGATCGAGAACCAGATTACATATTTGCGGCCGAAATCATCGCCGAGAGGACCGCCGAGGAAGGTGCCGGCGGCGACCGCGGCGAGGAAGACGAAGAGATAGAGCTGCGAGTTATGGACCGACACGCCGAAGGTCTCGATCAGGTAGAAGGTGAAGTAGTTGCCGAGGCTGGCCATGTAGACGAATTTCGAAAAGACCAGGGCGACCAGAACGCCGATCGAGAGTACGATGCGGTTGCGCGACAGATGCGCGATATGGGTGCGCTTCGTGGTGCCGGAGACCCGGGCCCGGCCATGGGTCGCATACCAGCGCCCGACAAAAGTCAGGAGACCCATGGCGACAATGCCTGCCGCCATGAACCAGGCGACGCTCGTCTGGCCATAGGGCAGGATGATGAGGGCGGCGAGCAGGGGACCGATGGCGGAGCCGACATTGCCGCCGACCTGGAACAGGGACTGCGCAAAGCCATGCCGGCCACCAGAAGCGAGTCTTGCGACGCGCGATGATTCGGGATGGAAGATCGACGAGCCGATGCCGACGCAGGCGGCCGCCGCCAGCAGCAGGGGATAGGAATTGGCGGTGGCGATGAGGCCCAGTCCCACCACGGTCATGCCCATGCCGATCGCCGCCGAATAGGGTTTTGGATAGCGGTCGGTATATATGCCGACGAGCGGCTGCAGCAGCGAGGCGGTGAGCTGGAAGGCGAGCGTGATGAAGCCGATCTGGCTGAAATCGAGCCGGTAGGAGTCCTTGAGGATCGGATAGATCGAGGGCAGCAGCGACTGCATCATGTCATTGAGCAGATGGCAGATGCTCAGCGCGCTCAGGACCGCGATGACCGTGTCGTCATGCCTGGGGGCGGAGGTGTTCTCGGCGGTGGTCACGGCAGGCTTCCCGAACTTGAAACGAGGATGTCGGATCGTGATCTAGCCGATCGCGCTGTTTCAGGCTTGCGCATTTTCGGAAGGCGAGCCTCCCGACCGGTGCAGGGCATAGAGGGCGATCGCCGCCGCATTGGAGACATTGAGGCTCTTGATCAGGCCCGGCATGTCGAGGCGAACCACGAGGTCGCAGGTCTGGCGTGTCAGCTGGCGCAGGCCCTTGCCCTCGGCGCCGAGAACGAGCGCCACCGGGCGGGAGACCTTGGCATCGCCGATATCCGCTTCGGCCTCGCTGTCGAGGCCGAGCAGCAGGAATCCATAATCGCGCAGTTCCTCCAGGGCGCGGGCAAGATTGGTGACCTTGGAGAAGGGCACATGCTCATAGGCGCCGGAGGCCGATTTGAGGAGGACGCCCGAGGCTTCCGGGCTGTGCCTGGCGGTGGCGACGAGGGCGGTGGCGCCGAAGACGGCGCAGCTTCGCATGATGGCCCCGACATTGTGCGGATCGGTGACCTGGTCGAGGACGACCACGACGCCCTGGCGGGGAATCTGGTCGAGCCGGGGCTGGCGCAAGGGCTTGCAGTCGAGGACAAGCCCCTGATGGACGGCATCGGGCCCCAGCAGCCGGTCGAGCTCGCGGGGGAGGGCCGGCTCGACGGTGATTCCGGCCTGGGCGATTTCCGGCGCCAGCCGGTCGGCGGCGTTCTTGGTCGCCAGGAGCTTGATAAACTTGCGTTTTGGGTTTTTCAGCGCTTCGGCAACGGTGTGCGCGCCATAGAGGCGCTCAATCTCGTCAGTACCGTGCGGGGACTTCTGGTGATCGGCCATGGGCGACCTTATATAGGAAGTCCTTTGTCGCTCAATCCTTGTTCCGGCTCGCTTTTTTGCGGTTGACACGTTTGAACGTGGCGCGCATAAAGCCACCACTCAAGGGCCCGGGCAACACCCGGGCTCCTTGGCGTTTGGCTCAAGCTCAATACGGCGATTCGGGGGAATGTCCCGAGCGGCAAAGGGGGCGGACTGTAAATCCGCTGTCTTCGACTTCGTAGGTTCGAGTCCTACTTCCCCCACCATCGCTTTCAGGGGGCAAGGGTCTGAAGCGCCGAGACGAGGCTGAGGTTTGAGGAGTTCGAGTTCCCGGGCGGGTGTAGCTCAATGGTAGAGCAACAGCCTTCCAAGCTGATGACGGGGGTTCGATTCCCCTCACCCGCTCCAAGATTTGACGTCGCGCCTAGAACAGGGTTGTAGAAATGGCCAAAGAGAAGTTCAACCGAGACAAGCCGCATTGCAATATTGGGACGATTG
>CAZICN010000431.1:0-2893 GCA_964537655.1 uncultured Aestuariivirga sp. | reverse complement strand
CGGCTACGCGCTGCTCGGCGCCACCTGGCTCATTCTCAAGACCGATGGCGAGCAGCAGCAGAAGTCCTACCGCTTTGCCCTGAAGCTCGGACCGGCGACGCTCGCCCTCATCGGGCTGGTCAGCCTGTGGACGCCCTTCCTCGAGCCGCTCTACATGGAGCGCTGGTTCACCTGGCCGCGCATGCTCTACACGGTCCCGGTGCCGCTGCTCGTCGCCGCCGCCGCGTTCCTGCTCCTGCGGGGTCTCCTGCGGCGCGAGGAGATGACGCCGTTCCTCGCCTCGCTGGCGCTCTTCGTGCTTTCCTTCATTGGCATCGGCGTCAGCTTCTATCCCTATATCGTGCCACCGACGCTGACCATTTCGGATGCGGCGGCCCCCGATGGAAGTCTCGCCTTCCTGCTGATCGGCGCCGTCGTGCTGATCCCGATCATCCTCGCTTATACCGGCTATGCCTATTGGGTGTTCCGCGGGAAGGTCGGGACGGAGGGCTATCATTGAGAACGGGCGAAACCCAACGGCCGCTTGGCCAAAGGCTCGCCTGGTTCGTCCTTCTCTGGGCCGCCGGCATAGGTGCCGTGGGGGCGGTGGCCTGGCTCATCCGGCTGTTCCTCGGCCTATAGGCCCGGTTCCTTGCCATCGGACGCCGTTCCCGCCATAAGGGCGGCCGCATTGGAATCTGTATTCATCTGGATATCATGGCGAAATCACTGAGATTGGGTGTCGCGGGCCTCGGAACGGTCGGAACCGGACTTCTGGACCTCCTGGCCAAGCATGGAACGGTCATCGCCCGCAGGGCCGGGCGTTCGATCGAGGTCACCGCGGTCTGCGCCCGGAACAAGACCAAGGACCGCGGCCATGATCTGAGCCGGCTCGCCTGGTTCGACGACCCGACGGCGCTCGCTTCATCGCCCGACATCGATGTTTTCGTCGAGCTGATGGGCGGCGAGGGCGATCCGGCCAAATCCGCCGTCACTGCGGCCCTCAAGGCGGGCAGGCCGGTGGTCACAGCCAACAAGGCGCTGCTCGCCCATCATGGCGCCGGCCTCGCCAGGCTCGCCGACGACAAGGCGATCGCGCTCAATTTCGAAGCCTCCGTCGCCGGCGGCATCCCGATCGTGAAGACCATGCGCGAGGCGCTTGCCGGCAACCAGGCGGCGAAAGTCTTCGGTATCCTCAACGGCACCTGCAATTACATCCTGACCAAGATGGCGGGCGAGGGGCGCAGCTTCACCGATGTGCTGAAGGAGGCGCAGCAGCTCGGCTATGCCGAGGCCGACCCCACCTTCGACATCGGCGGCTTCGACACCGCGCACAAGCTCGCCATCCTGACATCGCTCGCCTTCGGCACGGAAGTGAATGTCGAGGCGATCGAGATCGAAGGCATCGAGGCAGTGACGCTGGCCGATATCCGCAATGCCGACGCGATGGGCTTCAAGATCAAGCTGCTCGGCGTCGCGGTCGCGACGGCCGAAGGCATCGAGCAGCGCGTTCATCCGACCCTGGTGCCCAAGGGATCGCCGGTCGCCGACACCGACGGCGTGTTCAACGCTGTCGTCGTGCACAGCGATTTCGCCGGCGACCTGATGCTCGAGGGCCGCGGCGCCGGCTCGCACCCGACCGCCTCCGCCGTGCTCGCCGACATCGTCGACATCGCGCGCGGCAATCTCAGGCCGTCCTTCGGCGTGCCGGCGAGGGAACTGCGCAAATACAAATCCGCGCCGAAGCGGGCGCATGAGGGCGGCTATTACGTCGCGCTCGAACTCTATGACCGGCCGGGCGCCGTCGCGGCGGTCGCCAAGGTGCTGGCGGACGAGAAGATATCGATCGAGAGCATCGTGCAGCGCGCTCCCGTAAAGGAAGGTGCCATCGCCTCCTTCATGCTCGTCACACATAAGACACTCGATTCGTCCATGCGTCATGCCCTGGCCCGGATCGAAAGAGACGGCCATGTCGCCTCGAAACCCCGCACCATCCGTATCGAACGGCTCTGATTTCTGGAGGACACTTCATGCTCAACCGTATGCTCACCATCGAGATCGCCCGCGTCACCGAGGCGGCGGCCATCGCCGCGGCGCATTGGCGGGGGCGGGGCGATGAGAAGCTGGCGGACCAGGCGGCGGTCGATGCGATGCGCAAGGCGCTCAACGCCATCGTCGAGATGGACGGGCTCGTGGTGATCGGCGAAGGCGAACGCGACGAGGCGCCGATGCTCTATATCGGCGAGCATGTCGGCGGCGGCAAAAGCTGGCGCATCGACATCGCGCTCGATCCCCTGGAAGGCACGACTTTGTGCGCCAAGGCGATGCCCAATTCGATCGCCTGCGTCGCCATGGCGGAAGGCGGCAGCCTGCTGCACGCGCCCGATACCTACATGGACAAGATCGCCATCGGCGGCGGCTATCCCGACGGCACCGTCGATCTTGATCTGTCGCCGCAGGAGAATATCGCGCGCCTCGCCAAGGCCAAGGGCGTGCCCGCGGCACAGATCACCGCCTGCATCCTCGACCGCCCCCGGCATGAGAAGATCATCGCCGGCGTGCGCGAGACCGGCGCATCGGTCAGGCTCATCAGCGATGGCGACGTGGCGGGCGTCATCCACACGGCCGACCCGGAAGAGACAGGCATCGACATCTATATGGGCATCGGCGGCGCGCCGGAGGGTGTGCTGGCGGCGGCGGCTTTGCGCTGCATCGGCGGGCAGATGCAGGGCCGGCTCGTGACCTCGAGCGCCGAACAGAAGGAGCGGGCGCGCAAGATGGGCATCACCGATTTCAACAGAAAGTTCTCGCTCAACGACATGGCGTCGGGCGATGTGATGTTCGCCGCGACCGGCGTCACCGACGGCTCGCTGCTGCGCGGCGTGCGTTTCGACCGCGAGCATGTCACGACCGA